>DATHEQ010000016.1:0-113908 GCA_035318505.1 Polyangiaceae bacterium
GGTGCGAACGAGCCCGACCTCGCCGGCGTGCTCGGCACGGTCGTCGTACCGCGCGAGAGAAGAAGGACCGTGCCGAGCCCGACGCCGAGCACGCCCACACCGAAGCCCACCGTGGAGATGTTCGCCGATTTGATGGCCTCGGAGTTGGCGGAGGTTCCATTCGAGTTCCGGCAACCATCATTCGTGCAGTTGTCGTCGGCCGTCTTTTGGTCCGACATCGCGCGAACCCCGAAATAGGTACCCACGGCGATGCCGGCCGCGCCCATTCCGTAGGCAATCCAAGCCGCCGGGTTGACCGGCTTTCGTACTTCGACGAACGTCGCCGGCATCTGGCTCGAGCCCGTCGCGGCGCTCGGCGTCGGTACGACGGGCGCGTGCTCGAGGATTGGCACGGAGATGGTCTTGGTTTCGGCCTTACCCCCTACCGTGACCGTCTGTTTCCAGGAAATTCTCCCCAACGCGAACGCCTCGATGATGTGCTCACCCGGGTCGATGGGCATGGCTGTCCCCCAGGCGGCCCGCCGGATGCCGGTACCATCGCGCTTGATTTCGAGGTCCGGTAGATCCGAGGCCGGAGGGACTTGGACGATGAGCCGCGATAGGGTGGGCTCGAGTGCTTCAATATGTTGCTGCGCGATTTCGGCGCGCTGCGGCCGGTCGTCTTTGCGAGCGATGCCGAGCGCTTCGGTAAATTCGGTCCAAGCGGTGGCCGAGCGGCCCTCCTTCTCGTGGCAGAGGGCAAGGTTGAGGAGCGTTCCGCCGCCTGGGTCGAGACGCTGGCTTTCCTCGAGCTTGCGGCAACCTTCGGCATACTTGCCTTGATCAACGAGGGTGCGCCCCTCCTTGAAGAGCTGCGTGGCGAGCGATTTGTCGGCGGATGTAGGCTCGGCGAGGGCGACCGCGGCAAGCGACACGCCGAGGCACGCCACCCGTAGGCCGAGAAACACCCGGCACGCACTAGGAGGTCGATGCGCATTCATCTTGGAGTAGGCTCCCCCTCAATCCGTTGACCTGAAAGGTTTGACCATTCTAACATCGAAGATCGCGATGACTCTACCCGAATTGCCGGAACTAATCGGCGGCAAGTACCGTCCCCTCGGTATCATCGGCGAAGGGGCGATGGGCATCGTGTATTCCGTTGAGCACATCCTCACCGGCGAGCAGCTGGCGCTCAAAGTCATGACCGCCCACCAAGGCGCAAGCCGCGATGCCATCGAGCGCTTCAAACGGGAGGCGAGAGCGTCGGCTAAAATCAAAAGCGAGCACGTCGTGCGAATCATCGACGCCGACGTGGCCCCCGAACTCGATCGCGCGCCGTACTTGGTGATGGACTTGCTCGAGGGCACCGACCTCGAGAAAGCCGCGGACGATCAACCCGTGCCTCCCGCGGTGGTGATGGAGTGGCTGCGCCAAATCGCACGCGCGCTCGAGAAAGCACATCGCATCGGGATCGTGCATCGCGATCTCAAACCCGAAAATTTGTTTCTGACGTACCGCGAAGACGGCCGTCCCCTCATCAAGATTCTCGACTTTGGCATCGCCAAGATCGCCGCAGAATCGACGGGCACGACGCAATCCGGTCAAATCTTGGGCACGCCGCTCTACATGTCGCCCGAGCAAGCGCGCGGCGACCCGGCGCGTATCGGCCCGTCCTCCGATCTTTATGCGCTTGGGCTCATCGCCTACAAGCTGCTTATCGGGACACCTTATTGGGACGCCACGAGCGTGGCCGCAATCATCGGCCAGGTTCTCTACGAGCCCATGGCGCCCCCTTCGACGCGTGGGTCGCCGCTTGGCCCCGAGTTCGATCAGTGGTTTTTGCGTGCGTGTAACCGCGATTCGTCGCTCAGGTTCACGTCGCCACTCGAGCAGGTGGAGATGCTCGCGAGAGCCATCGGGCAACCCACCGCCGACAACGCTTTGGACGCGCTCCGTTCCAATCCCGGCGCGAGCGCCGACACGTTCATCGGGCCCGGCACCCAGCTCAGCCCCGGTGGACGCTACGGGACCGAGACCATCGCCCAGAGCGGGCATACGCTGGTTTCGTCTTCTACTTCGACTGGCGGCCGCATCGCGAATCCATCGCGACGCAAGGCCGTCTTTTACACCATGATTCCTGCGGCATTTCTCCTGGTCATCGGCGTCGTGATGTTCTCGAAAAAGGAACCGGCGCCCGCGCCGACCGTCCTCGCCGCGCAAGTCCCGGCGCCGGCCGTCATCACCAGCACCCTGCCGCCCGCGCCCACTCCTCCCGCCGCGTCCACCGACGTCCTGCCTACCGAGATTGCCGGTGCGAGCGCCAAACCGGGCGTCATGGCAGTCGCCGCGCCGCTTCCTGCCCCAGGCAAACGCAAGGAGCCGCCGGCCGCTGCGCGACCGACACCCGCGCGTGCCGCACCTACACCCGGTCCCGCGCACATTGAGCGGACGGGAAATGATCCGCTCGGAGACCAGAAGTAATAATCTCCCCCTGACATGACCTTATCGGGACGGGACTTCGGGGTCGCAGTCGTCGCTTTTGTTCTGGCCGCGCTGCCCGGCTGCAAACAGATTCTCGGACTGCACGATCGCGCGGAGGTTTCGGACGACGGCGGTACCCAGGTCATCAAACCAGTGGCCGGTCGATGCGGAATGCTGCGTCATCCTTCGGCATCGTGCGCGGCCTGCATGGACCAGAATTGCTGCACGGAAGCAACCGCCTGCAACGGTGACCCTGCGTGCGATCCGGCCTGGGACTGCAACATGAGTTGCGGCGACGACGGCGCTTGCCGCGCGCGCTGCAACATCTTTTTCACCCGCCCCGACACGCTCGTCGACGTGAACGTCTGTCGCGAGAACAATTGTCGTGCCGAGTGCGGTCTCTTGTGCGGGGGCTTCGGTTACAACGCGCCCGGCTGCAGCGGCTGTGTGAAGCAGAATTGCTGCAGCATCGCGAGCGATTGCGCCAAGAACGGCGAGTGCGTCAAGCTCGACCTGTGTCGCACGAACTGCATCGCTGGGTCGAGCAGCTGCCCGCCCGAGTGCGAACGAACGTACAGCGGCGGCGTCGAAGAGCTCGCCTCCTGGATCGATTGTCTGCAGAATACGTGCTCCGAGGGTTGTCAGCCGGGTCGCAATTGGCAGTGTCTCGACACCAAGACGCCGTGGCTCAAGCCAAAGTCGGCCGGTGAGTTTACGTTCTCGCTCAGCATCGTCGAAATCTTGAGCGAGACACCGTTCGTCGGTCACACCCTGAAAGCGTGCAGCAAGTTCGACCGGGACTGCGCGAATCCGCTCTCGACCGCGATCACGGACGCCGATGGTTTCGGCGCGCTTACCGTGCCCGCGGGCTCGGTCGGATTCGATGGGTACGTCGATATCACCGGCGTCGATCCCGGTGACGGAAGCGCGATCTACCCAGCGATCTGGTACCCGTCGCCGAACATCGTCTCGGCGGGGTGGAGGGGTCGCGTGCAGTTCGTCTCCAACGCGAGTCTCCAATCGCTCGCCATCTTTACCGGCGCCATCATCGATCCGACGCGGGGTCACTTCGCCGCTGCGGCACAGGATTGCAACTTCGCTGCCGCTCCCGGCGTCAGTTTCGAGGCCGACACCAAGGACGAGAAGACGACGGTCTTTTACTTCGTCCAAGGTATTCCCAAGACGGGATCGACGACGCAAACCGACGCGCAATCGGGTATCGGTGGCTACATCAATTTGCCGACCGACCGGGCGAGTTTGGTGACGGCGAGAGTCCAAGTGAACGACGTCGTCAAAACGATCGGCTCGGGCGCGTATATCATCCGACCGGGCACGTTCACGACGACCGCGATCCCGCCAATGCCGTAATCGCGAAGCGCAGCACCCAAGGTCGCGATTGCCGTTATCAGCGGAAATCGTTGGCACTTGCCTGTGCGAGCACCTCCTTTGGGCGGACGTGTGAAGGCGCGTGTCTTGCGTTCTTCTAGAGATTGCGCGAGGTGTGTCATGAGTGCCATGGCCCGAGTCGGTTCCCAATCGAATGATCTTCGCAACGCGGAAGAGCCGGTTTATTTACTCACGCGGCGTCGAAGCTCTTTCCCGCCGCCCCCTTCATCTTCAGGGATCGCAGTCGCGTCGATGCCGTCGGCCCCCTCGCGTGACTCGCTAGCCGACCTTGGCCGGCAGTTGGACAACGCCGAACATCACGAAGTATGGGATGGCGAACCGTCGGACGACGATGACGACGTGTCCGACATTCGCGTGAGCAAGCGGTTCGCGCGTCGAAGGCGTGCCATCCGCGTGCTCGGGGCGCTGGCGATCGTCGGTACGCTCGCGGGCGGCTCCTACGTGCTGCAACAGCCCAAGGTTCGCGACGAAGCGCTCTCGTTCGTCACCATGGGCCACAAAGACGCCGCCAAGCGCGCTGGGCACCGCATTGCAACCATCGTCGAGCGATTGCGCCACTGAGGCGGGTGGCGAAAAATCGACGTAGCTCGCGAGTGCGGGCGGGCTAGGCTGAGGGATCGTGAGCCACGATCCCCAAAGCACCAATCCGCTTCTCGCCCCCGGCGCGCACGATCGCGTCCCCCCCTTCGAATCGCTCGCGCCTTCCCACATCGAACCAGGCATTCGAGCCCTCGGCGAGCGCGTTCTCGCAGGTCTTGCCGAGGTCGAGGCGAACGCCGCTCCGACCTGGGAAGGAACGATCGCGGCGATCGAGTCGCTCACCGAGCCGCTCTTTACCGCGTGGGGCGTGGTGCAACACCTGATGGGCGTGCAAAACAGCCCCGAGCTCCGCGCCGCGCACGACGCCGTTCAAAAGGACGTGGTCGAGGCGTCGATGCGGCTCGCCCAGAGTGAGCCCATCTACCGCGCCATGCTCGCGCTGAAGGATAGCTCGGCTTGGAACGATCTCGACGACGCGCAGCGGCGCATCGTGACGGGCGCGCTGCGCGAGGCGGAGCTATCGGGCGTGGGTCTCTCGGGAGAGCCCAAGCAACGTTTCCAACAGATCGAGCTCGAGCTGGCCGAGCTCTCCACGCGCTTCACGAACAACGTGCTCGATGAGACCAAAGCCTTCTCGATGCTGCTCACGACGCCCGAGGAGATCGCGGGGCTGCCTCCCACGCTCTTGGCCGCGACGGCGCAGGGCGAAGGCGGGAAGGGACCGTGGAACATCACCCTCGACGCTCCCGTGTTCCTTCCCTTCATGGAGCACGGCCAGAGGCGCGATCTCCGCGAGAAGCTCTACCGCGCCAACATCACGCGCGCCTCGTCGGGTGAACGCAACAACCTGCCCCTCGTCGAAACGATTCTCCGTTTGCGTCAGGAGAAAGCAAAGATTCTCGGGCGTAGCTCTTTTGCCGAGGTGAGCCTCGCGTCCAAGATGGCGCCCGGCGTCGCCGCCGTCGACAAGCTGCTCGCCGAGCTGCGCGATGCGGCGCTTCCGCGCGCTCGCGCCGAGCTCGAGGAGCTCACCGCTTATGCGCGCGACAAGTCCGGCGACCAAGGGCTCGAGCTTGCCCTGTGGGACGTGCTTTTCTGGGCGGAGCGTCTGCGCGAAGAGCGCTACGCCTATAGCGACGAAGAGTTGCGCCCCTATTTCTCGCTTCCCAAGGTGCTGGAAGGCTTGTTCGCAACGGCCAAGCGGCTCTTCGAAGTGGACGTCCTACCCGCCGACCGCGCCGTGTCGGTGTGGGATCCGAGCGTTCGGTATTTTCGCATCGTCGACGCGAGCGGGCGCGATGTCGCAAGCTTCTACCTCGACCCCTATAGCCGGCCCTCCAACAAGCGCGGTGGCGCCTGGATGGACGTCGCGCTCTCACGGCGCCGTCGCAGCGACGGGTCGGTGAGGCTACCGGTCGCCTATCTCGTTTGCAACATGACGACGCCGGTTGGCGACAATCCGTCGCTCATGACCTTCCGCGAAGTGGAAACGCTGTTCCACGAGTTCGGCCATGGCCTGCAGCACATGCTCACTACGGTCGACTACCCGGGCGCGGCCGGTATCAACAACGTCGAATGGGATGCTGTCGAGCTCCCTAGCCAATTCATGGAGAACTGGTGCTACACGCAGGACACCGTGAAGGCGCTCGCTCGCCATTACCTGACGGGGGAACCGCTGCCGCAGGCGCTGTTCGATAAAATCGTTGCGGCGCGCAACTACCGCGCCGGTTCGGCCACGCTGCGCCAGGTGTACTTCGCCACGCTCGATCTCGCTCTGCATCGCGAGGGGTTGACGCGTGCCGTGCTCGACATTCAGCGCAGCGTGGCCGAGCAGAACACCGTGCTCGCTCCGCTCGCCGAGGACCGCTTTCTCTGCAGCTTCTCGCACATCTTCGCTGGTGGGTACGCAGCCGGCTACTACAGCTACAAATGGGCCGAGGTCCTCAGCGCCGACGCCTTCGCGGCGTTTCGCGAAAGTGGACTCGAAAATCCCGACGCCATGCTAGCGACAGGTCGACGATTTCGCCGCACCGTGCTGGCGCTCGGCGGCAGTCGTCACCCGATGGATGTTTTTCGCGAGTTTCGTGGGCGCGAGCCGAGCACCCGTCCCTTGCTCGAGCAGACAGGGCTCGTTTCATAAGGCTGGCGCAAGGAGCGCAGCAACCAGGCGCGAAAATCCTCGCGTGGTCGTATCTGATCGCACGCCCAGTTTTTGATCCTCGACGTGATCACTTCCGCCGCCTACCTCCCACTGGATACCAGGAGGCCACAATGGCGCTGAATGAGCGAAAAGCGAAAAGCGAGGCTCGGGCGGATAGCGTCCCGCCCGAGACGGGGTGCCCCGCAGGCGACGCGCTCGATTTGGTCGCGAACAAGTGGGCCGTCCACATCGTGTTCCAGTTGAACCGAGCCACGGTGCTCCGATTTCGCGAATTGCAGCGGGTGATCGGCGCCATTACGCAGAAAGAGCTGACGAAACAGCTGCGTCGCCTCGAGCGTTTCGGGCTGGTTCATCGGCGAATTTTCGCCGAGGTACCGCTGCGTGTCGAGTACCGATTGACCACCCTCGGAAGCACGCTCGTCGATCCTTTGGTCGCGCTATCGCGATGGAGCCTCGAGCATGCGAGTGATGTTGCGTCGGCGCGACGTCGCTACGATGCCGATAGCGTGCGCCCGCAGCCACGACTGGTTTAGTTCCCGCGCGAGCGGCAAGTTGCAATGGTCACATAAGCGCCGTCCCCGACAATGCGCGCGGGTGTGACGAACGCGCCAGCGTTGCTCAAGGACCGGGGTGCGTGGGAGAGCTTCGCCAGGCGACGTGACCCACGAAGAACGGCCCCATCTGGCTGATGAACTCCGACGTTTGGCGCGTCTTGCGCATCGCCTGAACGATGTGCGAGAGCGGATGAAGGTTCTTGCCGACGAGACCAATGACGAACTCATTGTCGCGGGCGTCGAGGCCGTGACACGCGAGGCGTACGTCGTGCGCGAGGTCCTGTTCGCCGTAGGCGCGCCCGATGGTGGCGTGCTCGCGCAAGATCCCTCCTTGCTCGCGCGGCTCGAGCCGGGCGAAGCCGCCGCTTCGGCGCAAGGGATACCAAATGGCCCAATCGTGGTTGGGGTTCAGCACCGTTTGCTGCGGCCGGTCGAGGAGCCAGAAGGGGAGATCCTGTTCGTAGCCGGTGCTGTAGGTACGACCGAGCATGCTGAGCTCCGGGCGGAGGGTGAGCCCCCGCGACGATTCGCCCAAGAGGGGTCGCACCGCCGTGACGAAATGGGCGGGATTCTCGCTCCAGGTGAGGACGCCGATGCCGCGCGGATCGTTCACGTCGTCGTAGACCACGGCCGCGACACGGCGCTCGGTGAAGGCGCTGGCGAGCGACTCGACGCCCATTCGCGGCGTTGCGGCCGAAGTGTGGAACGCTAAAAACTGCATGAAAAGCCGGCGATCCATGACTTGCGCGCGGCCCTCGCGTTCCGCTCCGCGCTCGCTCACGTCGATGGTCGGCAGTCCCTCGCCCCCCCCCGCGCGCGCGCCGTGCGCCGCCGAGCCCGCGCCTTGCGTGGGGCCAGCATGGGAGCTGGTTTGCGCATCGCCGCCTGCGTGCGTCGGGTTCTCGGAAGAGGAAGAAGCCGTTCGGCGTTCGCTTGTCATGATGGCTCGGGGAGGTGGACCCGGCTGTTATCCCAGATGGGCGCGCGTCTGCCAACAGCGCGTGCTACATTCGCGCCGACCAAAAGATGAAAAGAGTAGGCATTATCGGGTTTCGCGGCATGGTCGGTTCGGTGCTGGTCGAGCGCATGCTCGCCGAACAGGACTTCGCGCGCATCGACGCGCATTTCTTTTCCACCTCGCAAAAGGGTGTGCCCGCGCCGCGCGTGGGTCGTAACACACCGCTCGTCGAGGACGCGAAGGACGAAAGCGCGCTCCGCGCGATGGACGTCCTCATCAGTTGCCAGGGCGGCGACTACACGAAAGAGATGCATCCCCGCCTCCGTCGCGCGGGTTGGACGGGGTACTGGATCGACGCGGCGAGACCTCTTCGTATGGAAAAGGACGCCATCATCGTGCTCGACCCGGTGAACCGCGATCTCATCACCAAAAGCATCGCCTCCGGCGTCCGCGATTACATCGGCGGCAACTGCACGGTGAGCTTGATGCTGATGGCGACCATCGGCCTCTTCCGACAAGGGTGGGTGGAGTGGGTCAGCTGCGCGACATACCAATCCGCCTCCGGCGCCGGGGCCAAGCACATGCGCGAGCTCGTCGCGCAGATGCGTGTCGCGGGCAACTCGGCGGGCAATCTCCTCGACGACCCCGCCTCATCCATTCTCGAGATCGATCGCTCCGTCACCGCCGCGCTGGGGTCGCCCGATTTTCCGAAGAGCGAGTTTCGCGCGCCGCTCGCGGGCAGCCTCATCCCCTGGATCGACACCGCCGTCGCCGACGGGCAAACCCGTGAAGAGTGGAAGAGTCACGTCGAGGCGAACAAAATTTTGGGCGCCAACCCCGAGATACCCGTGGACAGCGTTTGCGTGCGCGTTGGCGCGATGCGGTGCCACAGCCAAGCGCTCACCATCAAGCTCCGGCGCGACATCCCGCTTCCCGAGATCGAAGCCGCCATCGGTACGGCGCACGACTGGGTGTCGATCGTTCCCAATAACCCCGAGGACACCGTGCGCCGCTTGTCGCCCGCGGCCGTTTCAGGGACGCTTGCCATTCCCGTCGGTCGCGTTCGCAAAATGCGTCTCGGCGGTGAGTATCTGTCGCTCTTCACCGTCGGCGATCAACTTCTCTGGGGTGCGGCCGAGCCCCTGCGCCGCACGCTCGGGATCCTGCTCGAGGCGTCCTAACGCTCGGGTTGGTTCTTCCTGCGCAAGGCGTCGACGCTGAACCGTCCGCCGCCCTTGCTGGCGATATAGAGAAAGAGCAGCGCGTAAACGAGCGCGAGCTCCCCCTTGTTGACGACGGGGAAGAAATCCTTGCCGAAGCCGAGTGCCCAGTGAAACTGAATGTAGGCGACGGCCATCGTTCCGCTGGCGAGGAAGGCCGCACACGAAGTGAAAAAACCGACGGCGATGGCGAGACCGGTCACGAGCTCGATGACGCCGCCGATCCAGATCTGCGAGCCAACGGGCGGCTGATGCTCGGTGAGAACGCCCACCACCTTTTGCAGGCCGTGAAACATGAACATCAGCCCACTGAGCAGGCGCAAGACCAGGTAAATCTCGTCGGAGCGACGTGCGAGGGCTTTCTGGAGCACGGCGTCGGTGTAGGCGGAACCCGCGCCGCGAGCAAGCAACCTGGCGGGGCTCTCTGGGGCAAAGGGAATTAGCCTCGCTCGATGAGCTCGACTTTGTAGCCGTCGGGATCGGCGGCGAAGGCGATGACGGTCGACCCATGTTTCATGGGTCCCGGTTCGCGCGTGACCTTTCCACCAGCTTGCCGAATCGCGTCGCAGGCGGCGCGTATGTCGCTCACGCCCACGGCGATATGGCCGAACCCGGTCCCGAGCTCGTACGTCGAGACGCCGTAGTTGTACGTGAGCTCGATGGCAGGGTGCGAATCTTCCGGGCCGTAGCCGAGGAAGGCGAGGGTAAACTTGCCGTCGGGATAATCTCGCTGGCGCAAGAGCGTCATACCGAGCGCCTTCGTATAAAAGTCGATCGATTTCTTCATATCGCCGACGCGGATCATGGTGTGGAGAATGCGCATGGGTCGTCTTTTTGACACACGCCCCGCCCCCGCTACAAGGGTACGCAGGTCCCGCGCATGGAAACCTTGCGGCCCCCGCCGTTACGCACCGACCCGAGCAACGCGTTCGCGCACTACAGCATGAAGGTGCGCGTTCCCAAGATCCTCGACGACGTGCGCGACCAGAATGCCGATTACCCGAGCGCCGTGCGCGATGCCGTCGCTCGGCTCCGCGACGACATCCGCGACGACGCGCCGCTGCCGCCGCTCGGCTTTCCCGCGCCCGACGCGCACGAATGGGCGGATCTCGGCGCGCGCAGCTGGCTTCGCACGGAGTGGTTTTTGGCCGAAAACTACGTGTATCGATCGCTCATGGCGGCCGTCCGCTACTGGGAACGCGGCCGCGATCCGTTCGCGCCCATCAAGCGTCGCGAGCTCGCGAGTGAAGCGCTGTGGCAAGGGGTGGAAGCGGTCGTCGGCCATGCAGCCGAGGGCGCCGCGCTCGTGCACGCGCTTCTCGATCTTTCACTGTGGGGCAACCGCGTCGATCTGAGCTACGCGGTGGGAACGGCGTTCGGTCGCGCGGGCCAAAGTCACGATCTGCTGTGCGACGACCGCGGACGCGCCGTGGCCGAGCTCTTACAGCAAGGCGGGGATGTGCATCTCGTCGCCGACAACACAGGCAGCGAGCTCTCCATGGATCTCGCGCTGGCCGATGTTCTCATGACCGTCGCCGGCGCGCGCGTCAGCCTGCACGTCAAGATGCACCCTGTCTTCGTGAGCGACGCCACCGTCGCCGACGTGTGGAACCTCGTCTTCGCCATGCGCGATCGCGGCGACCCTTGCCGCGCGCTGGCGACGCGCCTCGAGCGCGCGTTCGAAGCCGGGCAATTGCGCGTTTTGCCGGACTTCTTCTGGAACGGCCCCCATTTTCTCTGGGAGCGCCCAGCGCGCATCGCTTGCGAGCTCGACCGCGCCACCATGGTCATCTTCAAAGGCGACGCCAATTACCGCCGCGTCATCGGGGACGCGCTGTGGCCACCCGATACCTCGCTCGGCGCTTCAACCGGCTACTTCCCGGCGCCCCTCTTGCTCGTCCGAACCATGAAGAGCGATGCTGTCGTCGGGCTGCCCGCCGGGCTCGCCGAACACCTCGACACCGTCGACCGCGAATGGCGTCTCAACGCGCGTCGCGGCGTGATCCAGCGCGGCGGCCGCGACACGTCCATGCCGCCGCCCTGAAGGGGAAGAGCGACCCCCCGCAACTTCGACGGCGGTGGTTCTGTTACGATGCGCAGCGCTGCTCATGCGCGAAAAGGCTCGCTTGGCGATGGCTCGGAAGGGGCTCGCTGCGCTCGTGCTCGTCACGTTGGTCGTGGCGCTCTCGCTTGCCAATCCCGCTCACGCCGAGGGACGGCGCCTGCCGGTTCTTACGCCGGGGACACTGATGTGGGGCGGCGATCAGGAGGGCGGGGGGCCCTACGTCTATCCAGCCGACGACGATCCGCGCCGCGTGGTCGGTTTCGAAGTCGAGCTCGCCGACGAGCTTGCCCATCGGCTCGGGCTGCGCGCCCAATTTTTCCAGGGGCAATGGGACAGGATGCTCGATCTTCTGCAGGCCCGGAAATGCGACATCGTGCTGAACGGCTATGAGTGGATGCCGGCGCGCCTCGAACGGATGGAAGCCACCATTCCGTATTACGTCTTCGGTCTGCAGCTCCTCGCACGTGACACGGGCGAGGTCGCGTCGTGGGACGACCTGCGGCGCCCTTCCGCGCACGGCCGGCGGCGCGTTGGCGTGCTCGCGGCGTCGGCGGCGGAGAAATACCTCGAAGCGCTGAGCTCTGACGTCGATATCGTCAATTACGATGGTTCGACCGACGCCATGCGCGAGGTCGAAACGGGCAAGCTGGATGCCACCCTGCAGGACACGCCGGCCGCGACGTTCTACCGCTCGCGCTTTCCCGCGCTGCGCGCCATCGGCGCCCCGGTGGGGCACGGGTATTACGTCATCTATGCCCGCCAAGGGGAAAAGGAGCTCGTCCGCCGCCTCAACGACGCGCTTTTGGGCATGATCCTGGGCGGGGAAATCGAGAAGATCGACCGCGCGTACGGCATCTGGAACGACGCGCAGCGCGAGCTTCAAGACATCGCGCGTAGCGGTCGATTTTACGACTACCCCGAGGTGTGGAACGACCGACCCGCGACCTCCGACACGAGACCGCAACCCGCGGGCGATGACGGCACGTCCGATCGGCATGTCGAAGTCACCGCGCGCAAGCACGGTCTCGACGTGGTGCGCGCGTATGGCGGCATCCTGCTCCAATCGGCGGGTCTCACCGTCGTGCTCTCTTGTCTTTCGTTTCCCCTCGCCGTGATGGCCGGCTTGTTCATCGCCATGGGAAGGCTCTACGGCCCGGCATGGCTGAAAGCGCCGCTCACCGTGTACGTGGAGTTTTTGCGCGGAACTCCGGTCATGTTGCAGCTCTATTTCATTTTCTTTTTCTTGCCCGAAGTGGGCATCAACGTGCCCGCCTTCTGGACGGCCATCTTGGGGCTCTCCATCAACTACTCGGCCTACGAAAGCGAGATCTACCGCGCCGGGCTCTCGGCCGTTCCCAAGGGGCAAATGGAGGCGGCGCTCGCGCTCGGAATGAGCCGCCCGCTCGCGCTCCGACGCATCATCGTTCCGCAAGCCGTGCGCATCGTCGTGCCGCCGGTGGTCAACGATTTCATCGCTCTCTTCAAGGATACGAGCGTCTGCTCGGTGGTGACGCTGGTCGAGCTCACCAAGCGCTTTTCCGTGCTCTCGCAGAGCACGCAAGCGACCACCGAGCTCATGGCGATGACGGCCGTCCTCTATCTCGCCATGAGCTATCCGCTTTCTCTCGTATCGAGGCGGCTCGAGCTCGCCGCGGGCAGGCCGGTCACATGATCGAGGTACGCGACCTCTGCAAACGCTTCGGCGCCGTCGACGTTCTCTCCGAGCTCACCTTGTCCGTCGCACAGGGCACAGTCGCCGCCGTCATCGGCCCTTCCGGCGGCGGCAAATCGACCTTTCTTCGCTGCATCAACGGGCTCGAATCGTTCGAACGGGGCGAAGTGCGTGTCGGCAGTGACGTCCTCGTGTGGAACGGATCGCCGCGCGAGCGCGCCGATCGTCTGCGCGCCATTCGTCGCAAAGTGGGATTCGTCTTCCAGCAGTTCAACCTGTTTCCGCATCTCGACGTCATCGGCAACGTCAGCGAAGCGCCCCTTCGCGTGCTCGGCCACGCGCGCGCCGCGGCCGAAGCCGAAGCGGTTCGCCTCCTCGATCGGGTCGGGCTCGCCGAGAAGAAAGACGCTTACCCGCACGAGCTCTCGGGCGGCCAGCAGCAGCGAGTCGCCATCGCGCGCGCCCTCGCCATGCACCCCGAGGTACTTCTCTTGGATGAGCCGACGAGCGCGCTCGACCCGGTCATGGCCGCCGAGGTCATGTCGGTCATCTCGGAGCTCGCTCGCGCAGGGCAGACCATGATCGTCGTGACGCACCAGCTGGGCCTCGTGCGAGCCATCGCCGATACCGTGCATGTCTTTGCGGCGGGTCGACGGGTCGAACACGGTCCTACCGCGGCCGTTTTCGAGAACCCGGCCCACGACACCACGCGGGCATTCCTGCGCAAATTGCAGGCGTGGTAGGTGCCTACCGGCCTCGATCGCCGACGAAGGAGCCGTCAAACGCAGTGCTAACTCGCGGGGATGGCTGACGAAAGCGGCGAGCTTGCACTCGGTCTCGTGATCCTGTACGAGAGGGGCGAAACTTCGGAAGGACGATTATGCCGACGGACGCAATTCAATGTAAACCCCTGGAAGTCGCGGTTGCCGACCGGGGCATCGAGCGAGCGATCAAGCAACTCAAGCGCAAGATGGCCACCGAAGGCATCATGAAGGAGCTCAAGCGACGCAGGCAGTACATGAAGCCGTCGGTCAAGCGCCGCAAGAAGGCGGCTGAAGCCGCACGACGTCGCCGCAAGCGCGCCCGCATGGAGGCAGGACTCATCTCGCCGGCGCCGCCGCGTACGGGGGCTGGTGGTGGTGGTGGTGGTGGTGGCGGCGGGGGTATGCGCGATTAACCGTCGAGAAACTTGCGAATCGCCGTCATGAAGGCAGACGGCGATTCCAAGTTCGTGAGGTGACCAGCGCCGGCGATGATGGTCAGCTCTCCCCGCGGGAGAGCTGATGCCATCGCACGAGCTTCAGCGGGCGGCGAAATGCTGTCCGCTTCGCCGACGATGACCAAGGTCGGCACGTCGATTGCGGCCAGCATCGGGGTTGAATCGGCGCGGTCGCGCATCGCAGCGAGCGCGGAGGCGATGGCTTCTCGGGTTTGCCGTCCGCCGAGCGCGCGAACACGCGCCACGACTTCCGGCGACGCGCCGGCGGACAAGAGCTTCGGCAAGAGACGTTCGACGAGCGGCGGCACGCCTTGGCTTCGGACCAGCTCGATGTTCTCGTCGCGCGCGCGGCGCCCGTCGGGGCTGTCGGGAGCCGACTTCGTGTCGGCGAGAATGAGGCGTGCCAAGCGCTGCGGATGACGGCGCGCCAGAGCGAGCGCGATGTAACCACCCATCGAAAGCCCTGCCACCGTGGCACGCTCGATCCCAAGGCCGGTCAAGAGACGCGCGATGTCGTCAGCATGCTCGTCGAGCACGCTGGGCGCCGACAAAGTTGCCGACGCCCCGAAGCCGCGCAGGTCGGGGACGATGACGCGTCGATCGCGCGAGAGCTCCGCCCGCTCGGCGTCCCACATCGTTGCATCGAGCGGAAACGCGTGCAAAAAAACGATGGGGTCGCCTCGCCCTTCATCCGCGAATTTGGGCCCAGTTCTCAGGGTGTCGGTCATGGCGCGGCATCTTATCGCGGATGGGCCGGAAGAACCGTGGCCACCAGGGCGGACAAGGGCGATCCTGATCAGGATGGCGAAAACTGCCAATGTCGCGATGGGCAAGGTAACATCCCCATGATGAGGTCCGGGCTCATCGCGCTGATTCTGGCAGGTGGAGCAGCGCGGGGTGCTTACGAGGTGGGGGTCGTGAGGCACATCCTCACCGAGGTCGTGAAAGACATCGGGCGTCCGGTCCCGTTCGACATTTTGTGCGGTACCTCGGTGGGCGCGATCAACGCCTGCACGCTCGCTGCGCACGCCGAAAGCACGCTGGAACGGGTCGAAATTCTCGATCAGCAGTGGAAGGGTCTGCGCCTCGATCAAGTCGCGCGCCCGAGCCGTAGCGAAATTCTCGGACTTTTCGGCAGCATGGTCGGGCGAAAGCGCAAGCCGCCGGGTCCCGATGAAATACGGCGAGGGGGGCTCATCGATCCACGCGGGATCGAAGACATCGTGCGGCAGGTCATCTCGCCCGGCGGCATCCGGCGAAACATCGAGGCGGGGCGCGTCAAGGCGCTCACCGTGTCGACGACCGACGTCTCCAGCGGTCGCACGGTGATCTTCTTGCAGCGCAAAGAGCATACACCGCCGAAGTGGAGCCGCGATCCAACCATCAGCGTGCGGGCCACGCAGATCTCCGCCGAGCACGCGCTCGCGTCTGCCGCCGTTCCGCTCCTTTTCCCCGCAGTGCGCATCGACGGGGATTTTTATTGCGACGGCGGTCTGCGGCAAAATGTCCCGCTTTCTCCTGCGCGCCGCCTCGGCGCTGACGGGCTCATTGTCGTCAATCCACGCTACATCCCCGCCGAGCTGCCGGCGCTCGACCTCGCCCGCGAGCGTCAGCGCGACTACCCCGGACCGCTCTTTCTGTTCGGCAAGGCGCTGAATGCGCTTCTCCTCGATCGGATCGATGCCGATATCGACCGCCTGCACCGCATCAATCTCATCCTCGAAGCCGGCGTGCGTCGCTTTGGACCGACTTTCGTGCCGGAGCTCAACAAGGAGCTCGGGGACAAGCGGGTCCACGGACTCAAACGTCTGCGTGTGGTGCACATACGAGCCTCGGCCGACATCGGCGCTCTCGCCGCGGAGTACGTGCGGTCGCCCGATTTCAACGGACGTGCGTCGGGCATGATCGCCAGCGTGATTCGGCGCATCAGCGAATGGGAAGGGGCGGGGGAGGCCGATCTGCTCTCTTACATCCTCTTCGACGGCGAGTTTGCAGCCCGTCTCATCGAGCTCGGTCGCAACGATGCGCGCGCGCGCCACGCCGAGCTCTGCGCGTTTTTCGACGATCTGGCCCCCCGAGAATCGTTACGCCCCAAATCATCGTCCTGAAGCGTCGGACATGGGCGCCGAGCTGGGCTCGGCAAAAAGTCGCGGCAAGGGCGCTTGCCGGAGGGGGGAGGTTCTGCGAACGTAGGGCGCTCCAGTCATGCCGAACGAAGGTCTCGTGCTCGACAACCCGGTGCTTCGCATCGAAAAGGGGCGTGTTTCCCCGCCCTCCGAGGACGAGGAGGAGCCACGCGGCTCCCACGACGAACACATCCCGTGGGGGTACGGCAAGGACCGTCTCACGGCCATGCCCGTCGACCCGAACCGTCTTTATCTCTACTGGGAGCTCACCGATCCCGGCGTCGAAAAGGCGCGACAATCCCTCGGGACGGGCGCCAAAGACGCCTGGGTGAGTTTACGCATCTACGATGTCACCGATCGGATCTTCGACGGCACCAATGCCCACGGGTATTTCGACATCAAAGTCGATCGTTCTGACCGGCAATGGTTCGTCCATGTCGGCAAACCAGCGTCGACGCATGTGGCCGAGATTGGCCTCAAATCGCTGGAAGGCTACTTCGTCAAAGTCGTGCGATCGGGCCGTATCGAGTTCCCCCGTTTCGAACCGTCTTCCGACGGAACGGTGGAATGGCTCACCGTGCGCACTGCCACGGGACCGGTCGAAGGGGCGTCGCCCGGAGGTTCATCGAGCAACCCCGCACCTTCCGGGGCCGTGCCTCCCACCGGGCAGCCTGGCGGCGGACAGCTCGAGGCCAACGGTGCAGTCGCGTCCGCCGGAGCTCCCATCGAGCTCTACGATTGGTCGCAGACCGGTTGGGAAGAGCTCTTCCAGACGACTTGGCAAGAACTTTTTCGAACGCGGTGGCGCGAGGGCCAAGCGGTCCTCGATTGGTCGACGCCGGTCTTGCGCTCGAGCTGGGAAGCGGGGCCCTTCGACGTGCCCGTCGAAGCGCCGCACGTGACAGAGGAGTTTCACCACGGTCCGGTCACGGTCATCCCGACGGCGAATGGCAAAACACGCGTCGTTTACGGGCCCTGGCAGGTCGTGATGCGCGGTCTCGGTGGCCACGCCGAAAAACGCGTGCTCGCCCGGTGGGAGGTCGCGGCATCGTGGGTTGTCGAGATGGGCGTGGAACGCGTTCTTCATGTCCTCTCACCCTCGAACCTGCGCGATCACGCCGAACGCGGCGCCGATGGCGGACCGAACACCGTCGGAAGCTCGGCCCTTTTCGGCGCGAGTGAGCGCCGTTGGCTCGCCGCGAGCGAGATGCGCTTGGGCGGCGCTTCCGAGGTTTACTTCGCGGGTGCGAGTGAGCTGCGTTGGCGCGGCGCGAGCGAGGTCCTCGCCGGTAGCGAAAGGCGGCTCCTCGGCGCGAGCGAAAGGCTGTGGCTCGGCGGCAGCGAGAAAGTTTGGCTCGGCGCCAGCGAGCGCAGGTTGGGCGACGCTAGCGACGACGGTTTCGCGTTCGCCATCGACGACGGTCTGGTCAAGCTCGGAGGACGGTGAACGTGACGACCGGGTACCTCGCCATCGTCCTTCACGCGCACTTGCCGTACGTCCGGCATCCCGAGGACGCGACCGTCATGGAAGAGCAATGGCTCTACGAGGCGATCACCGGCACCTACCTTCCGTTGGTGCAGCTCTTCGAGGGGCTTCTCGCCGACGGTGCGCGCGCCCGCTGCACCGTTTCGCTTTCCGCGCCGCTCATCGGCATGCTGACCGACGATCTGCTGAAAGAGCGTTACGCGGCCAGGCTCGATCAGCTCATCGAGCTCGCCGAAAAAGAGCTGTCGCGCACGCGTCACGAGCCCTACTACCGGCGCAATGCGCAGATGTACATGGATCGATTCCATTCCCTCCGTCACACCTGGCGTTGCCACGACGGCAACCTGGTGCGCGCGTTTCGGCGTCTCCAAGACGCGGGGATGCTGGAGGTCATTACTTCCACCGCTACCCACGCTTTTTTCCCGAACATGGATCGCAATTGGGCCGCGATGCGCGCCCAGGTTCAAACGGCGGCCGATCTGTACGAGCGGCACTTCGGGCGCCGCACGCTCGGCATGTGGCTCGGCGAATGCGGCTACATTCCCGGTGTCGATTCGCTCCTGCGCGAAGCCGGCGTTCGTTACTTCTTCGTCGACACCCACGGCATCTTGTTCGCCGATCGCCGTCCCGTCTACGGCGTCCACGCGCCTCTCTATTGCCCGAGCGGTGTGGCGGCGTTCGGGCGCGACACCGAGTCGTCGCAGCAGGTTTGGAGCGCCAAAGAAGGGTACCCCGGCGATCCGCACTACCGCGACTTCTACCGCGACATCGGCTTCGATCTACCGCTCGAGTACATCGGGCCGTACGTGCATCCGGCCGGACATCGCATGGCAACTGGTTTCAAGTACCACGCCATCACCCACGACAAGCTGCACGACAAGTGGGTCTACGACGCCGAAATCGCGCGCCGGCGCGCCGGTGAGCACGCCATGCACTTTCGCACCAAGCGACAAGAGCAAGCCCGACGCATCGCCCCGGGGATGGACCGACCCCCCATCATCGTGAGCCCATACGACGCCGAGCTCTACGGGCACTGGTGGTTCGAGGGCCTGCAGTTCCTCGACGACCTTTTTCGTCAAACTCATTACAACCAAGACGAGATCACGACCATTACTCCGGGCGAGTACCTCGAGCGCCACGCGACCAACCAGCTGGCCGAGCCCTGCGCCAGCTCGTGGGGGCACGCGGGTTACAACGAGTATTGGCTCAACGAGACCAACGCGTGGATCTATCGGCACCTGCACGTCGCGGCCGAGCGCATGACCGAGCTCGCGCAGCGCTTTCCGCGCGCCGACGGCGTCGCGGGGCGCGCGTTGAAACAAGCCGCGCGCGAGCTCATGCTCGCCCAGAGCAGCGACTGGGCCTTCATCATGCGCACCGGTACGACCGTGCCCTACGCCGAGCGGCGCACCAATGGCCATATCCTGCAATTCACACGGCTTTACCAGGACCTTCTGGGCGGCGAGGTGAGCGAACGATGGCTCGCGGACCTCGAAGCGAAGGATAATCTCTTCCCCGACGTAGACTATCGCCTCTACGCCACGTAAAACGGCGATCCGTTCTATGCCAGCATCGCTCAAGGTGCTCTTCGTTGCGTCGGAGTGCACTCCATTCGCGAAGACTGGCGGATTGGGGGACGTGATAGGCGCGCTTCCCAAGGCGCTCGCGCGGCGAGGCATGGATGTGCGCGTCGTCATCCCGCTGTACGCTGGGTTTCCCTGGGCGGATCTCGAACGCCTCGACGGGGTGCTCGCCGTTCCCATCGGCCGGGGGCAGGCGCGCGGTGCCGTGCGCATGGGCAAGCTGCCGAAGAGCGACGTCACCATCTACTTCCTCGAGCATCACGGCTACTTCGATCGCCCTTACCTCTACGGCCCGCCGGGCGATGGTTATTCCGACAACCTCGAACGTTTCACCTTTCTTTCGCGAGGTGCGCTCGAGCTATGTAAAGCGATCGGCTTTTTCCCCGACGTCGTGCACGCCAACGACTGGCAGGCGGCGCTCGTACCTCTCTACATCGATACGGTCGAGTGGATGAAACCGCTCCACGCCGCGGCCACCCTCTACACCATCCACAACCTCGCCTACCAAGGCGTCTTCGACGGCGGCGCGCTCCCCCTCACCGGGCTCGGACGCGAGCACTACAACCCGCGCGAGCTCGAGCATTTCGGCAGCATGAATCTCACTAAGGCTGCTTGCTACCGCGCCACCCTCTTGAGCACGGTGAGCCCCACCTATGCCCGCGAGATCCAGACCGCCGCGCATGGCTTCGGGCTCGACGGCGTGCTCGCCGAAAGAAGCAGCGATCTATTCGGCGTGCTCAATGGCATCGACGCCGAGGAATGGAATCCCGAAACCGACCCCTTGATCGCCGCACCCTTCGGCGTGGGGTCGCTCGCTGGCAAAGCCGAGTGCAAGCGCGCCCTGCAGGCGGAGAGCGGCTTGCCAGTGCGCAGTGACGTGCCCGTGTTCGGCTTGGTGGGTCGGCTCACGCGGCAAAAAGGGGTCGATGTCGTGGCGCAGATCCTGGGCGGCTTGTTCGATCTCGATCTGCAGCTCGTCTTTCTCGGGAGCGGGGACCGCGATGTCGAGGCGTACTTCGCGCACATGGCGGCGCGCCGTCCCGATCGGATGGCGGCGTTCTTCGGCTTCGACAACGAGAGGGCGCACCGCATCGAAGCGGGCGCCGACTTCTTCCTCATGCCGTCGCGTTTCGAGCCTTGTGGTTTGAACCAGCTCTATAGCTTGCGGTACGGCACCCTTCCCCTCGTGCGCGCCACCGGTGGTCTCGCCGACACGGTCATTCCTTATGACGAACGAACGGGTGCGGGCACTGGCTTCGTTTTTCACGATCTTACGCCGAGCGCTCTTTTCAACGTCATCGGGTGGGCGTCCTCGACCTGGTACGATCGCCCCCAGCACGTCGCGAAGATGCGCGATGAAGCCATGCGTCAGGACTTCACGTGGGATCGGTCGGCCCTCGAATACGAGCAGCTCTATCGAGCGGCGCGAGCGAGGCGCCGCGGTCCGCTCGCAGCGGGGTAAAGGGGTGAAACCGTGACGGCGACCATGCGCGCCATGATGCTCGAACGGCCCGAGCGCGTCGCGGCGGGCCCGCTCGTCCTCAGAGAAATCGCCCGACCCGAGCCAACCAGGGGAATGCTCGTAGCGAGGGTTCGAGCGTGCGGCGTGTGTCGGACCGACCTGCAGCTCTGCGAGGGCGACCTCGAAGCGCACGTGCTCCCGATCGTCCCCGGGCACCAGATCGTCGGAACGGTCGAGTCGGTGGGCGAGCAGGTGGGAGAAGGGACGGACGCGTGGAAACCGGGGGATCGCGTCGGGATAGCGTGGCTTGGCGGCGCGTGCGGCGTTTGCGCCCTATGCCGATCAGGGCGTGAGAACCTCTGCGAGAACGCCCGGTTTACCGGCTGGGACCTGAATGGCGGGTACGCGACGCACATTGCGGTGCGCGCCGATTTTGCGCTGCGCCTGCCGCCCGGATTCGATGACCTCGCCGCCGCGCCCTTGCTGTGCGGCGGCGTCATTGGGTACCGGTCGTTCCGGCGCTCCTGCGTCAAGCCGGGGGGAACCCTCGGCCTCTATGGGTTCGGCGCCTCGGCGCTCATCACCATTCAGATTGCACGCCACTTCGGGTGCCGCGTATTCGTTGCCACCCGCTCCCAGCGCGACCGCGAGCGCGCGCGCCAGCTCGGGGCCGAGTGGGTGGGGGGCTACGACGAGCGCCCCCCCGAGCCGCTCGATGGCGCGATCACGTTTGCGCCTTCCGGCGACGTCGTCGCCTCGGCGCTCCGCGCCGTTGGACGCGGGGGAACCGTCGCTATCAACGCCATTCATCTCGATCGCCTCCCGGAGATGCCTTACGCCGACCTGTGGTGGGAACGAAGCCTGGTCAGCGTGGCCAACTTCACGCGCGACGATGCCCGCCGATTCTTACAACTTGCCGCGCAGATCCCCGTGCGCACGACCTTCGAGACCCACCCGCTGGAGCAGGCCAATGCCGCACTGCAGCGGCTCGAAAGCGGCCTGGTGGACGGAGCTGCGGTGCTCGTGACGTGACGGGTACTCTGGCGCGCTAACGGGCGACGACCATTGGCGGTTTCGCAGGACCGGAGAGCCTGCGATCGTCAATCAGGGTGCATCCTTACCCGGGTGGCATGATGATGGCTCTCCGCTTAACAGCCACGCGCCTCACTTTCGCTAGGCGTCTTGTCGTTTTTGTGAGCCGAAAATCTCATGGCCGCCTCGTGTCGCGGATCCGGTCGAGCGAACGCCGTAGGCCGCATGTCGATTGGCATTTTCTCTAAATCGTGTAAGAGCGGATGTATGGACGGTGGGTACTCGATCCGCAATGTGGCGTACGAGCGGACGATCTACATCCGCATGACCGGGCGGTTCGACATGGGGCTCATGCGTGCGTTCGCCGCCGAGTATCGGGAAGCGACCGATAGCTACGACGGCGGCGAGCATCTCGTCTTTGCCGACATGCGCGGGCTCTCGCCGTTGCTGCCCGAAGTGGGTCACGTGTTCTCCGCCGCGGTCGGCTATGCGCGGACTCACGGCGTGATTTGCTGCGCACACCTGAGCGACGACGCGACGCAGAAGTGGCAGGCCGCGCGCCTGGCGCGGCAAGACAAGCCGGCCAACGACGTGACGATGAACTTCGCCACCATGGATGAAGCGCTCGGCGCTCTCGAAACGATACGAAGGCAGTTTCGTCGCACCACCGCTCCGCCGCCCCCGGCCTCGGGCACGCATCAAGCGGTTCCGACGACGCCGCTCAAAGCACTGCGGCTTCCGCGCGTTTGACGGGTCACGAAGCGGCGTCGCACGGGCGCCGTTCGTGCAAGATCTACGGTGAGCGCTCGCCGGGCAAGCTAGTCGACGTCAGCTGCGGTCGGCGGGCGCGAGCTCGACGCCGAGCAGGCGTTCCCCGAGCATGTAAGCGGAGGAGAATTCGGTAAGGCCGTGGGTGCCGCCGTTGACGAGTCGTCGCGCGCCCGCGAAGTTGCGCATCACGAGAGCTTCCTTGATGGCGCGTTCGCGATCTTTCAAGAAATGAACGAGCAGGCGTGCCGCGATGTTCGGCTCATTGGCGAGATCGGGTTCGTCGATGAGCTGCGTGCCGAGCCCGAGGGCATCGCTGTAGCGCCGATAGTTGGAACGACCGGTGAGCTGTACGAAGCCGCGACCGCGGTAGCGCTCGCCGTCGGGCTGCCCCTCGTTACCGAGATCTTTGCGATTGTCGTAAAGGTCGAAGGAGTGCCCACCCGGCGAGGTGTTGAAGCGCGACACGAACTCGCTGAGGGGCTTCATGCTTCCCGTTTCGACACGTACGGTCGCGAGAGCCATGAGGGCCATTTCCGTGCTGCCGAGTCCGCCCTCGGTGAGCGCCGACAGGAGAAGGGGGAGATTGGTCTTCAACGTGTCGAGTGCGGTCGTCGGGAAGAGTCGCGACGCGACGTCGATGTTGATGGCGCTGAGATCGTCCGTCGCCGGGAGCTCTTCGAAGCCGAGTGACTCGAGCGTCCTTCTGCCGGCGACTCCGTCGGCGAGCAACCCCTCGCTGCTTTGAAAGGCGATGATGGCGGCCTCGGTTCCGGGGCCGAAACGGCCATCGATCGCCCCGGGGCTAAAGCCTCTCGTTTTCAACTCGGTTTGCAGTTCGGCCACTTCGGGTCCGCTCGAACCTTTACGCAAGATCTGCATGGCACCGCCTCCCAGCTTTCCCCGCATGTTTTGCGTGGAAGTTTGCCTCGTCGAGGTTTGACCGTGCCTTGCCTCGCTACTTTCGTCAACCCCCTCGGCGTGTCACGGCGCGGCGCTGGGCCCTTCGAAACTAGCCGCTTTGCAGTGAATGAAGCATGATCGCCGAGTGAGCGATACTTCCGTTTCGCCGCCGCGGCGTGAGCGCGACCGAGGCGTTCGTCGCGTTCTTTTCATCGTGCTCGGGCTGAACCTCAGCGTGGCTGCGGTCAAGCTGACGCTCTCGGCCACGACGGGCGCCCTTTCGCTCTTGGCCGATGGCATCCATGCGCTTCTCGACGCTTCCTCCAACGTGGTGGGGATCGTCGGAATCGCGGTGGCCTCGCGTCCCGCCGACGCCGGTCATCCCTATGGTCACCGCCGTTTCGAGACGCTCGCCGC
This sequence comes from Polyangiaceae bacterium, assembly GCA_035318505.1. GTDB lineage: Bacteria > Myxococcota_A > Polyangia > Polyangiales > Polyangiaceae > DASWDH01. The sequence continues at coordinate 24,034 of DATHEQ010000016.1, forward strand.
GCTTTGCATCGGTCTTCTCATCCTGAGCGGCATGGCTGGAATCCTACGAGGGCTCTGGGAAGGCATCGCGGGGCGCCGTGCGCTGCCCGATGTGAGCGCGCTGTCGGCGGTGGTGCTGGCGGTGACGATCGCCGCCAACTTTGCGATCAGCCGCTACGAATCGCGCAAAGGTGCCGAGTTGCACAGTGGTGTCCTGCAGGCCGATGCCGATCACACCCTGAGCGATACGCTCGGCGCGCTGGCGGTACTGGCGTCATTCGGTGCTGCCTGGCTCGGCTTTCGCGCAGCCGACCTCGTGGCGGCGGTCGTCGTAGCGCTGCTCATCGCTCGCACGGCGTGGAGCGTGCTTCGCGAGAACATCGGAGTGCTCGCCGATCGCGCGCGCCTCGACCCCCTGGCGGTCCGCGACGTAGCCCTCAGCATTGCCGAGGTGCGGGGGGCGCACAAGATCCGGTCGCGCGGCTCGGCCGATCACGTTCACGTCGATCTGCACATCCATGTCGACCCTTCCATGACGGTGGAGTGCGCGCACCGTGTCACCCACGACGTCGCCGGTGCGGTGCGGGCGGCCTTTCCGGAAGTGGCGGATGTTCTGATCCATACCGAGCCCGCCGACGGCCGCGAGAACGACGTGGCGTCGATCGCCCCCTCGGACCCGCGCCTCCGCGCCTGAAGCCGCCGACCGCCCCACTGACCGTTCAAGTTCCGACTGCGCTGCGCCGTAGGGGCCGGTGATGAACCCTGGCCGGGTGGTGGGCGAACCGGTTCGCTCCTCCGCCGTCGCGCGTGTGGCAAATCCTCCGTCATTCGAAGCGCCGCCGCACGCTTAATAGCAAGGCGTGCATTGCCGACTGTCTGCGCCATGCCATTTGGCACATGCTTTTTGTGTTTTGGCACATAGTTGCTAGCAGTATCGAACACCTACGAACGGCCTACCTTTTGCGTAATCAGCCTCGTCAGTGCTGTTCACTGCTTTGATCGATACTGAGCGGAGACTGACGATAATTCGAAGGAGTGCCGAATGCGTTTCCGAAGCCTTGCGTCGTGTGTCGTTCTGTTGACCGCGTGTAGCTCGCGAACGGAGCTCGATGTCGACGAGTTCGACGGCGGTCGCGACGCGAGCGCCGACCGCGCATCGGGCGTAACGGGCGGCAACGGCCGGGGTGGGTCCGGGGCAAACGGCGGCGGCAATCCGGGTGGCGCAGGGGGGGGCACCGGCACGACGGGCGGCACAGGCACCACGGGCGTCGGCGGAGCCGGAGGTGGAACCGGCGGCGCGACCGGAGGAACGGGTGGCATCGGAGGAAAGGGCGGTACGGGAGGCGCCGGTGCGACAGGGGGTACGGGCGGTTCTGGCGCACGCAGCGGCGGGGGAGGCGTTGCGGGCGATGGAGGTACGGGCGCGGTTGGCGGTACGGGAGGCGTCGCCGGAAAGGGCGGCACGGGAGGCGCCGCTGGTTCCAGTGGCTTTGCAGGTAGAGGGGCCTCCGCTGGCACAGGTGGCTTCGCAGGTACGGGCTTCGCAGGTACGGGGGGCTCCGCGGGCAGCTTCCCGCCGCCGCCCGACGCGGGCCCCGGTCCCCCGATCCCGCCATGGAAAGACCCGACTTGCCCAACGGGCAGCGGTTCGCCCTTGCTCGGCACGTGGGTCGGCTACATCGAGAACCACAAGTTTTCGTCGGGCAGCGACGTCGTGCACCTCACGATCAGCGGCGCCGACGCGAGCTCACTCTGCGGAACGGTGACGTTTGGCGACAACACCCCGCTTGGTCCGCCCACCAATCCGGATATCGGCTATCCACCGGGCCAAGATGTGACGCAACAGATGCCTACGCTGCTTCCGGTCGAACGCTTTGCGCATACACTTCTCAGCGGCGTCGTGAGCGGAAAGCGGGTGCGTTTCCAGGCGCTCGGGCTCGAGCCCTGGAGGGTCTGGTGTGGAATGCAGAAGAGCTACGAGGTCATCACCCAGTGGAGCTGTTTAGACGGCTTTTTTAGTCAAGACTGGAACAATGTCGACGGCGCTCCCAACTTCTGCTGGTCGCGCAGTCCCAAGACGGGCCAGGAGCACATGGTTGACTGTGGCAAGGCGTACGCGTGCGGCGCTTGGATGGTGTGCACGTGCAACCAGTCCGGTTGCGGAGCGGACACTCGCTATCCTCTCGATTTCGACGGTCAGTTCGAAGCCGGAGACGCGCACGGTAGCATCGTTCTTTATACGCAAAACGGCACGCAGGTTTACAACGTGAACCTCGCGAAGACCGACTAGCGATCGGCGTCGCGCCACAAAAAGACGAGCGGCATCGGAGCGCGTGCTCCGATGCCGCCGTGCTTCAGCCGAGGATTCGCGTTTACCTGCAGGTTCCTGCGGCGGACGCAGGGAAGAAGTACGTAACGGCCATGCACATCTCGTTGAGCTCCGCCGAGTTGCCCACGGTGACGAGGCTGTTGCGGTCGTTCTGGTAACTGCAACTGTAGTGAAACTTCTCGCCGGGCTTGAAGGTCAGAAATGGCGTCGCTTGCCACTGCTTGAAATCCGGCTTCTCCCAGTCGGTCGTGTGCACGAGCTCTTCGCCCATGGTGCCGTCGGCGAGCACGCGGTTGATGGTCGAGAGAACGCCGCGTTTGTGGGTGTGCGTGCTGGCGAGATAGAAGTTCGCGCCGGCGCCGGGCGTGCAATCGCCGCCGACCGTTTGGGTACCGTTGGGCGGAATGGCGATACCCGTATTGAAGCTGATGAGCGGCGCTGCCTTCTGGAACGTCCCGGTGGCGAACATCATGTTGAGGGTGACCAGCGCGTTGATGGGCGCTGCCGTGGTGTTGAGATAGTGCATGTCGAACCCAACGCGCTGCTTTGCGTTGAGCACCATGGCCACGCCGGGCGGGTTCTTGAACCCGTAGTGGGGCGAGCCCGAGCTGTACACCCAGGCGTTGCTGAAATTGCCGGAGCAACCTCCGTCAGTCACCGTGTCGAGCGGCGCCGTGTCGCCGTCGGCGCGGTAGAGGATGAAGTGATGGCTTCCGGCCGACATGATCGATTCGAACTCGGCGACGTCAAGCTCGGTGTCCATCGGGATCTGCGTGTGGTAGCACTTGAAGAGCTCTTGCCCGGGCATCACTGTGAAGGGCTTGGTCTGGATCTGAATGCCAGTGCCTGCTGCGGGAGGCGGGAGCGTGCCCGCTCCGCCGCTGCCACCGGCGCCGCCGGTGCCTGCCGCTCCTCCGGTCGTCCCGCCAGCGCCGCCAGTTCCACCGGTCGCGCCGCCGCTGCCACCCGTCGCGCCGCCCGATCCACCTGCTGCGCCACCCGCACCGGTCGTCGTGCCGCCAGCGCCACCCGTCGTACCGCCGCCGCCGGTCGTGGTGCCGCCAGTCGTCGCGCCGCCGCTGCCCGTTGTCGTGCCACCGGTCGTCGCGCCGCCGCTGCCCGTTGTCGTGCCGCCGGTCGTGGTACCGCCCGTCGTGCCGCCACCGGTCGTGGTGCCGCCGGTCGTCGTGGTGCCGCTGCCCGTTGTCGTGCCGCCGGTCGTGGTGCCGCCGGTCGTCGCGCCGCCGCTGCCCGTCGTGCCGGTACCCGTGCTGCCTCCTGCGCCGCCGCTCGCTCCGGTAGTCGTTTGACCACCCGAGCCTTTGCTCGGCGAGCCGGTATCATCAGTGGAACCACACGCCACGACGCTGAACACCATCGGCAGCGCAAGTCCGATGGTCGTACGATTGAGAAAGCGTCGGATGGTCAGTCGAATCATGAGGGTCTCCCTTCGATGCCGCCCGCCCTGTTCGCAATCCTTCCGCACGGACGTTCTCTTGCCGTAAGGGAGGATAATGACAGTGATTTGGACATCATCATTGGAACGTGTTTCACGCGGTAAGCTCGTCGATGCTCTAGTGGCTGGCGTCGCTCAAATACGGTGAATGAATCTTCATGAATCGTGCGAAATCGTGTTGCGCTCACGCCACGCTTAGGACTAGCGGCGGATCGCGCGCGCGGAGCCCGCGCCGATTCGATGGACTTTAGGGATACGGTGCTTTCGGTGGTCGCGCCACTGGCGCTGGAAAGCCGTCGTTGCAGAAGACCTTACACGCGCTCGATGATACCGGCGGCACCCATGCCGGTACCGACACACATCGTCACCATGCCGTATTTTTTGTTGAGGCGGCGGAGGCCGTGCACCACGGTCGCCGCGCGGATCGCGCCAGTCGCACCGAGCGGATGCCCCAGCGCGATCGCGCCGCCCAGCGGATTCACCGTTTCTGGATCGAGCCCGACCTCGCGGATCACGGCGAGCGCCTGAGCGGCAAAGGCTTCGTTCAGCTCGATCCAGCCGAGGTCCTCTTTTTTGAGGCCCGCGCGCGCGAGCGCGACGGGGATCGCTTCTTTCGGACCGATGCCCATGATTTCGGGGGGAACACCTTTGACGGCAAAGGTGACGAAGCGCGCCAGCGGCGTGAGATCGAACTGCTTCAAGATCTTTTCCGATACCACCACGAGCGCCCCCGCTCCGTCCGAAGTTTGCGAGCTGTTGCCGGCGGTGACGCTTCCTTTGGTGGCGAACACCGGTTTCAGCTTGGCGAGCGCTTCGAGACTGGTATCGGCGCGCGGGCCCTCGTCGAGGGCTACGGCGCGCTTGCTGGTTTTGACATCGCCCCCAGCGAGATCCGGCTGGCGATCGACGACTTCGAAAGGGGCGATTTCGGCTTTGAACCAGCCGTTCTTTTGGCCGGCGATGGCTTTTTGATGGGACGCCAAAGCGAATGCGTCTTGATCGGCGCGGTTCACCTTCCACCTCTCGGCCACTTTCTCGGCGGTGATCCCCATGCCGAATGCGATGCCGACATTCTCGTCTTTTTCGAATATGCGCGGATTGATCGACGGCACGTTACCCATCATGGGCACCATGCTCATCGACTCGGTTCCCCCGGCGATGATGACGTCCGCTTCGCCTACGCGAATGCGATCGGCGGCCATTGCCAGGGCCGTGAGCCCCGAAGCGCAAAAGCGGTTCACGGTCACGCCGCCGACGGTGTTGGGCAGCCCGGCGAGCAAGAGACTCACGCGGGCGACGTTCCACCCTTGCTCGGCCTCGGGGATGGCGCATCCCACGATGACGTCTTCGATCAGCTTGGGATCGAGCTTCGGCACCTGAGCCAAGGCTGAACGAATGGCATGAACGAGCAGATCGTCGGGACGGGTGTTTTTGAATACCCCGCGCGGCGCTTTGCCAATGGGGGTGCGAATAGCAGCAGCGATGTAGGCGTCTTGCACTTGCTTGCTCATGGCTAGTTCCTGACCGGCTTGCCGTCGTTCATCATTCCCATGATTCGCTCTTGCGTCTTCGGATGCATGAGGAGACTCATGAATGCTTTGCGCTCGAGCCCCAAAATCCAAGCTTCGTCGACGAGGCTTCCCGGGTCGACGTCCCCGCCGCACATGACCTCGGCAATGGTCTTGCCGAGGTAGAGGTCGTGCTCGGAGATGAAACCACCTTCCTTCAAATTGACGAGCTGGGCCATGATGGTCGCTGTACCCGTGCGGCCGGCGACCGGGAATCCCTTGACCTTCAGCGGGGGACGGTAGCCCGCTTCGAACATCGTCTTCGCTTCGCGGATCGCGGCTCCGAGGAGCTCGTGCGAATTGAAAACTACGGGGTCGCTCGGTAAGAGGTAGCCGATCTGTTTCGCTTCCAGGGCCGATTTCGAGACATTCGCCATGGCTGCGTTCATGAAATACTTCTTCAGGAAATTGAGCAGCGGTGTCTCGGGCGAGACGGCGCGCTCCTCGGCGGCGCGACGCGCTCCGTAGAGCAGACCTCCCGCACCGGGGACGAGACCGACGCCCACTTCGACGAGCCCGAGGTAGCTTTCGAGATGAGCGACGCGGCGCGCGCAGGAGATGGCGAGCTCGCAACCGCCGCCGAGGGCGAGCCCCGAAAGCGCGGCGATGGTGGGGATGCCCGCGTACCGCAAGCGGAGCATGCCATCTTGCAGCCTCTTTTCTTCCGGCTCGAGCGCGGCGACGCCTCCGGACATGAAAAGAGGAAGCATGGCCTGCAGATCGGCACCCACGGAAAATGGCTCGTCGGGACTCCAGATCACGAGCCCGGCGTAATTCTTTTCTGCTTCTTCGACCGCCTTGTCGATGGCGCCGGTAACGCCCGGGCCGATGGCGTGCATCTTGGTCTTGATGGATAGGATCAAGACCTCCTTGTCCATCGTCCACACGCGCGCCGACTCGTCTTCGAAGAACGTGGTGCCGGCCGTCGCTGCCGACGTCTCGCCGACCAGCGTCGCGCGGAACACCTGGCGCTTGTAGATCGGCAGTTCCGAGCGCGGCACGAAGGCGTCCGTCGCCGGCGCGTACGACCCTTCAGCGGTATGCACGCCGCCCGCTTGGGGCACTTTGCCCTGGAAGACCCACTTCGGCAGCGGAACTTTCGCCAGCGCTTTGCCGGAGTCGATGTCCTCTTTCACCCAGCCGGCGACCTTCTCCCAGCCGGCGGCTTGCCAAACCTCGAACGGCCCGCTGTTCCACCCGAAGCCCCAGCGCAGCGCGAGATCGACGTCGCGCGCCGTCTTGGCGATCGCGGCGAGATGATGCGCGGCGTATTGGAAAGCGTCGCGGAAAATGGCCCACAAGAACTGGCCCTGGGGATGCGTCGATTCGCGCAGAAGCTGCAGCTTTTCGACCGGGCTCTTCTTCTTGAGAATGCTGACGATCGACGGATCGGCTTTGCCGCCGGAGGCAACGTAAACGCCGTTCGTGTCGATGCGGTGAATGTCCTTGCCGACTTTCTTGTAGAAGCCCGCGCCGCTCTTTTGCCCGAGTGCGCCTTGATCGATGAGCTGGGCGAGCAGCTTGGGCGTGGCGTAAAGACCGTGGAAAGGGTCTCCCTTGAGCTGCTCTTGCATCGTCTTCACGACGTGCCCGAGCGTGTCGAGACCGACGACGTCGGCGGTGCGGAAGGTGCCCGATTTGGCTCGCCCCAGCTTGGACCCGGTGAGATCGTCGACCACGTCGATGGGAAGCTGGAACTTCTCCGCTTCGAGGATCGTCGACAAAATCCCGTACACTCCGAGGCGATTGGCGACGAAGTTCGGCGTGTCCATGGCGCGAATGACGCCTTTGCCAAGCACCGTCGTCAGAAAAGTCTCGAGCCGATCCAAAATCTCCGGACTGGTGTCGACGGTTGGGATGAGCTCGACCAAATGCATGTAGCGCGGCGGATTGAAAAAGTGGACGCCGGCAAATCGACCCTTCAGCGCCGCGTCGAATCCTTCCGAAAGCGCCGTGATCGACAGCCCCGACGTGTTGGACGCGAAGATCGCGTGCGGCGCCAGATGGGGCGCGACCTTTTTGTAAAGGTCGTGCTTCCAATCCATGCGCTCGGCGATGGCTTCGATGACGAGATCGCACTCCTTGAGACGGCCGAGATCCTCTTCGTAGTTGGCCGCTTCGATGAACGCGGCGTCGTCCTTGTTGGCAAGCGGCGCCGGGTTCAGCTTTTTCAGGTTCTCGATGGCAGACAGAACGATCTTGTTCTTGGGGCCCTCTTTGGAGGGGAGGTCGAACAAGAGCACGGGCACTTTGGCGTTGATGACGTGGGCGGCGATCTGCGCGCCCATCACCCCGGCGCCGAGCACGGCGACTTTCTTTACGATCACATTGTTCACGGTTAGCTCCCGTCGTTCGGATCAGAAGACGTGCGACGTCAGAAAAGGTCTGCTTCGAGCGAGAGCAAATTGCCCGCGCCGGAGCGGACGCTCGGAACGAGCGCCTCGGTTTCGTGGACGAGGCGGGCGAAGTAGAAACGCGCCGTGGCCAGTTTGGCGGTATAAAACGGCTCTTGCCCTTGCTTGGTGAGTGCGATCTTCGCCATGCGCGCCCAGAAGTACGCGAACACCAGGTGCCCCGTCAGCCGCAGGTAGTCGACGGCCGCGGCGCCCATCTCCTCGGGGTCTTGCTTGGCGCGCACGGCGAGCTCTTTCGTTACCTCTTCGATGCGCTTGTTCAGCTCGAGCAGCGGCTTCGTGAACTCGGCCATGTCCGTTCCCGAGCCTTCGCCCTCCACGAAATTCTTGATGAGCGAACCGAAGAGACGCAGCTTGGCACCTCCGTCGGCGAGCACTTTGCGCCCGAGTAGATCGAGGGCCTGAATGGTGTTGGTGCCCTCGTAAATCATGTTGATGCGGGCGTCGCGCACGTACTGATCCATCCCGCCTTCCTGGATATAGCCGTGTCCACCAAAGACCTGCATGGCCAGGTTGGTGCAGAGAAAGCCATTGTCGGTGAGAAACGCCTTCACGACCGGCGTGAGAAGCGCCACCAGGTCGTCGCTCTCTTTTCGCACCTTTTCATCGGGGTGACGCTGGCTTCGGTCGAGTGCGAGCGCGACCCAGTACGCGAAGGCGCGGCCCCCTTCGACGTAGGCCCGCTGCGTGAACAGCATGCGGCGCACGTCGGGGTGCACGATGATGGGATCGGCGGGTTTGTTGGGTGCTTTGGGGCCCGACAACGAGCGCGACTGAATGCGTTCTTTCGCGTACGCGGCGGAATTTTGGTAGGCGACTTCGGTGAGGCCGAGGCCCTGCAGGCCCACACCGAGGCGTGCGCCGTTCATCATCACGAACATGGCCTGCAGCCCCTTGTGCGGCTCGCCCACGATGTAGCCCATCGCGTCCTCGAGATTCATCACGCAAGTGGCGTTGGCGCGAATGCCGAGCTTGTGCTCGATGGATCCGCAGCGGATGCGGTTCTGCTCGCCGGGATTGCCATTCGCGTCAGGGATGAATTTCGGCACGATGAAGAGGGAGATGCCGCGCGTGCCGGGCGGCGCATCGGGCAGCTTTGCCAAAACGAGATGCACGATGTTCGTGCTGAGATCGTGCTCGCCGGAGGAGACGAAGATTTTGGTGCCGGTGAGCTTGTAAGCGCCCTTGCCGTCCGGTTCGGCCTTGGTGCGCAAGAGACCGAGGTCGGTGCCGGCGTGCGGCTCGGTGAGGCACATCGTGCCGCACCATTCCCCGGAAACGAGCTTGGGCAGATACGTCTGCTTCTGCTCGTCGGTGCCGTGAGCATGGATCGCCTCGTAGGCGCCGTGCGCGAGGCCCGGGTACATGGTGAAGGCCTGGTTGGCCGAGTTCAGCATCTCCTGTACGACGTACTGCACCGTATGGGGCAGTCCCTGGCCGCCGAAGTCCGGATCGGCGGAGAGCGCCGGCCATCCCGCCTCGCAGAAGCGCGCGTACGCCTCTTTGAAACCCTTGGGGGTGGTCACCTCGCCGTCTTTGAAATGGCAGCCTTCGCGGTCGCCGCTCTGGTTCAAAGGAAAGAGCACGTCGGCGGTGAACTTGCCGGCTTGCTCGAGCACCTGGTCCACGACGTCGGTGCCGATTTCGGCAAACGGAGGCATGGCCTTGAATTCGCGCTCCACGTCGAGCAGCTCGTAGAGCACGAACTGCATGTCGCGTCGGGGGGCAATGTACTGTCCCATGGGGGAGATTCTCCTTCAGAGATTCCGATTGCGTGGCGCTAGCCGGATCGGGCTCTGCGCAGGCGCTCGGTAAACACCGATCAGTTGGGAAAACCCGGCGCGGGCCCGGGTGACGCTGTCCTTGTTGTGCATGAGTCGAGTATTGAAATGAACCGAGAGAACGAAGCCTTGCAGAACGAACACGAGCTGCGCCGGGTCGGTGTCGGCGCGCAAATGCCCGACCTCGATGGCCTGCTTGATGGCGCGCACCAACTCCGCCTGCCAGGAGCGGATCATGCCCACCAGCTCGTCTCGAATGGGTCCCGGGCGGTCGTCGTACTCGGCCGCGCCCGACACGTAGATGCAGCCGCTCGAGATCTCGACGCTGATGCGGTCGATCCACCGGCCGTACATCGCTTCGAGTCGCGGCAAACCGCGCCCCTCGTTGAGGCTCGGGAGAAGGACGTCCTCCACGAATCGTTTTTCGTATTCTTTGAGAACGGCGATCTGCAGATCTTCGCGCGAGCCAAAGTGCGCGAAGACGCCGCTCTTCGACATCCTCATTCGATCGGCAACGAGGCCGATGGTGAGCCCCTCCAATCCGTCACGCCCTGCCAGCTCGAGGGCCGCTTCCACGATTGCAGCTCGGGTTTGTTCGCCTTTACGCATGGTGCGACATCATGGCCCGGTGTCAGGGTAGGTGAAAAAAATAGAACGACCGTTCGTTTTCCAGATTATGAAAGGCGCGGGTCGCGTTGTCAACTACGACGTTGTCACGATCGCGTCATCGGTTGGGGAAGTGCGCCAGCATCTGCGCGAAGTGGCGGTCCGACGTGGTCGGGACGCTCCGCCCGCCGCCATCTAGATGGTGCGAGCGGGTCGTGGTACTGCTCGCGCGCTTCCATGTGGCAGACAGTCGCCCAGTTCTTCGTCGTGCTCGCCTTCGGTGCGGCAGGTTTCGCCTGCTCGTCCGCGTGCGACACCTCCGATGAGGCCAACGATCCCGTCCGGTACGAGGCGGGAACGGCGGTCAACGGTATCTATGCGTCTTCGTCCGCGCATGAGGGCCTTCTGCCGTTCCCGGGCGGTAAGCGTTATGACATCGTTCATCATCTTGGGTTCGAGCCCCTTCAAGTGCAGCTCTATTGGTCGTTTCGCACCGATGGCATCGGTTGGGACGCTCAAAGCGACGGCAAGAGCTCACTCACACTGGCGACGGGCAATTCGGCGATCATTCAGCTGAAGAACGCGGAGTTCATTCGGGTGAAAAACGATAGCTGCGTGGAGTACGCGCTGCTCGTCTTGGCATCGGGCGATCCGCGGCCGAGGGACGTGCCCGTCGACGCCGGCGCCGAGTAACGTCGGGGTGCGTGCGGCTCTCTAGCCGCCCCGCGCCGGGCAAGTTATAAACGCAAGACTAGGCGTCATGCGAAACGATTGCATCTTGCGGCTTCGAGCGAGAGCCGCGGTAAAACTCGCTCCTCGCGGCATTGTCATGGCCGCCTTCGTCGGTCTGCTTGGCTCTCTCGGCGCCTGCGCCGAAGAGCGAGACCCCATCAACCGCGTGCAAGCCGATGCGCTGGCAAAATCGTTCTTCGTGGGAGCGAAATTGCAGAGCGCCGACGACGACCCCGAGTTCTACAAGCGCGGCACGGTGGTCGACGTCGGGTACGGCGCCGGGCAGAGCGGGCTTTTTACGGCCACCTACGCGCAGCCGGTGTCGCGCATCCGCTGGGAGATCACGGAAAAGACGCTCAACGCGCGCCTCGCTTACGAGCGCATCAAGGCGACCGACGGCAAGGGAAACGCCTACGACGGCGTCGAGCGCAAAGTCACCAACGACGGCCAGATCGTCGCCAGTTACGAGATCGATAGCCATTTCGATATTCGGCGCGACTACAATCCGCAGACCGGCGAAGAGCTCAACGTCGTCGTCGAAAATGAGAGCGATCGGCCGTGGTACGACCGCGAGCACTTCCGCGTCGACTGGTCGAAGAACCTCGTCACCGATTCGTACGACTTCGACACTTTGGCCTCTCTCGGCGTCATCGGTGGCGTCAAATACGACGCATTTGCCTATACCGTGCTCGATCCCGAGCACCCCGACGCGCCTCATTTCGACGACCAGGCCGGCTATTTCGACGTCACCAACAAGGCGTACGCCACGCCGCAGATCGTCGACCTCTCCGGGCTCGATGCCGGCGCCGAGCAATACCCGGCTTGCATGCTCTCCAGCTACTTCGAAGGCGGCACCGAACCGTGGGGCAACTGCGGTCCCATCGAAATCACGATTCGCGAGTCCTACCGCCGCGTGGCGCCGAGCGACTACGAGCCGACCGACCACGACGGGGTCCGATTTCAGGTGCTGGGCGGCTTCAATTTCGACTACCGGCGCAGCTATGCGCGCAACTACGGCATCCTCGACCGCGACTGGATGCGCTTTCTGGCGCGATACGACATCTGGGAGCGCAGTCACTACTACGCCGATTCCGACAAGATGACGGGTCCGATTGCCTGCGCCACCAAGGCAACCACCGAGGACCCGACGGGGGACCCGGCGGCCGACCCGAATCGCGACGATGACGGCGATGGGACGGCCGACGAATGCGCAGGGGCCGGCGTGGGCGCGCATTGCGACGTGTTCACGCAAAAATGCGCGCTGCCCTATCGGCAACGTAAACCGAAGACGATCGCTTGGTACATCGCCGGCGACACCACTTTGTTCGAGCCTACCAACTGGGCGGTTCTGGAATGGGACCTCGCACTGCGGACCGCCGTTCAAACGGCTCGGCTCACCGAATGCCGCCGTCTCGGGGGCGGCGACGAGTGCAGTACACAGTTCGCGATGTGGACGGGCCAGCAGGAGGACATCGACGAGGCTGCACGCATCGCGCGCGATGTCGACGTTTGCCGGCGCCAAAACGGCTATGCCGCGCCGTCCTGCGTCGAGCTCGCGCGGTCCGGGGCGTCGGCCGTCGCCGAGGAACGCGGCGCGCCCGACGACGCGAGCGCGCGGGCCATCGGGGCGATCGCGGCCATGGATCCCATCGTCGTTCTTTGCCACAACCCGGTCATCGTCGGCGATCACGCGGCCTGCGGCAAAGCGGGCCTCGCCGCACGGCCCGGCGATCTTCGCTACAACATCGTGCTGAACGTGCAAGCGCCGCAGTCGCCGAGCCCGTGGGGCATCATGGTGGACGGCAACGACCCGCTCACCGGCGAAAAGGTGGCTGGCTCGATGAACGTGTGGACGCACGTCACCGATCTTGCCGCGCAGCAGCTCGTCGATCTGGTCCGCTACGTCAACGGTGAGCTCACGACCGAGCAGATCACCAACGGTTCCTACGTTCGCGACTGGGCCGGTGCGTCGCGGCTCGGGTCGGGTACAGGTCTGCCGCTCTTGTCCAATGCCGAGGTCGTGGCGCGCCTCGCCGGAGGTACCAAGCTCGACGCCGCCGCGTTCGACGCCTTGACGGGCGGCCCCCGGCTGCCCGAGATCTCGAAATTCGAGAAGACGGGTAAAGCACGCGCTCTCGACGTGCAGGCACGCAGCGACGTGCCGTCGCCGAGCACGGCCAAGCTGAAAGCGACTTTGAATCGAGGCCGCGGCAGCGCCGTGGAAGCAGAGCTTCTGAACCCTGCGGTACTGCAGCTCGCCGGTAAGAGCGGGGTCGGCGGTGCCGGAAGAGATATCGGCAATGCGTCGCCCCTCGCCATCAATCAACCGCGCCTATGGTCGCGCATTCGTCAGGCGCGCGACAACGCGCTCGCCGCGCGCGGGGCATGCATCGTCAACGAGGCACCCGAGCCGACGTCTCTCAGCGGCCTCGCCGACATTCTGCGCCAGAAGTTCCCCCCGACGGGCGGCGAATCGGTGAAGGACCGACAAGCGCGTAACGAACGGATGTTCCATTACGTGCAGCAGCAGTACCACTATGCCGTCATGGCGCACGAGATGGGCCATTCCGTCGGCCTGCGCCACAACTTCGTCAGTAGCTCGGCGCCGCTCTTCTACCGACCGCAATACTGGCAACTGCGCACCAAAAATGGCGCCGTGAAGGCGCCGTGCACGAGCGCCGTCGCGGACGGGTCGACCTGTGTAGGGCCGCGCTATTGGGATCCGCTGACCGACGAAGAGCAGTCCCAGCTCATCACCATGTGGATGCAGTCGTCGGTGATGGACTACGCCGGCGACGTGGCGCAGGACATGATTGGCCTAGGGGTGACCGATTTCGCTTCGACGCGGTTTTTCTACGGCGACGTCGTCTCGGTCTATACGAACCCCGACTATAAAGCGCGGACGTCGATCGGCACGGGTATCACCGCGGCCACCGACAACTTTGGCGGTCTGCTGGGGATCCGATACGGGCTTCGCTCGACCAGCGCGACTGGCGTCGACGAATTCAACTACTCGCAGCTGCAAAACAACTACAAGGTGATCAGCAACTGCCGCGCGGTGACGCCTACCGCGCCCCCCGATTGGCCCGAGACGACGCGCGGCAAATGGCACCCGGTGCTGGACGGACACGTCGTATCCGTCGATGGGCAGCCCACCAAATGCCGCCAGCAGCAGGTCGACTACGTGCCGTACACGCAGCTGCGCATGCCCACCGCTCCCGAGAACAACGACACTCCGTATCGCGGAAGCCCGAGCGTCGACGGCGCCACCAATCGCGTGCGGGTTCCCTACGCGTTCGGTACCGACACTTGGGCGGACATCGGCAACGTATCCGTGTTCCGCCACGACAACGGCGCGGATCCTTACGAACAGGTGCAGTTTCTCATTTCGACCCAAGAAAACAGGCACATCTTCGACAACTTCCGGCGCGATCGCACCACCTTCTCGGTGCGCGGAGCCGTCGATCGTTCGTTCGATCGGTACAACGCCAAGCTCCAGGCCATCGCTGGCGGAATGGGCTTTCTCGCGTCCATCTACGACGACCTGTCGACCAACCAGGGATACGCGTTCGATTCGGTGTGGCCGATCATCGTCAAGGACGTCGTGCACGACAACATGATCGCCGCCACGATTGCCTTCGACCATTTTACACGCGAGCTCGCCCGGCCCGAGCCTGGCGAGCATGCCCTGCGCGCGCTCGACTTCCACGATCCGGTGCTCCATTCCCTCACCGACCCCGACGACTTTGGATCGAGCGGTCCCATCAACGTTCCGCGCAAGAACGTCATCATCCCCAATGGGAGCACAGGGTACCTGCGCGACGTCGGTTTCGGCGGTCACCCACTGGAGAATCGGCTGCCCGACAACGCGGGGGAGTTTCGCATCGATTACGTACAGAACGCGGGCTCTTATTACGACAAGATCAATGTCGCGACGCTGCTGGCCGAGTCGGAGGACCGCTTCATCAGCGAATCCCGCCGCGATTTCTATGATTCACGTTTTCGTGCCGTGGGCGTTGCCGACGTTCTCGGCGAAGGGTTTCGGCGGGTGATCGCCAATGCGCTGACCGGCGATCGCTCCCTCTTGGCGCCACGCATTGCCGCGGATGCCAACGGTCAACCTCTGCTCGACCTGCGCGCCGATACAGGTCGCGATCCACTCGCCAACCGTTACCCGGCCTCGCCGCTCGGATGGCCGAGCTTCTGGTCGCCCAGTGGACCGGAGGTTTGCTTTGCGAGCGGCGGGCGCAACGTCTGTACGAACTATGCGGGTGACGGGGCTTTCGATCCGCTTCTTCCGCCGACCTCGGTGGCGATCGACCCGCAGATCGGTTGGGAGGTTCAGAAGTTTCTCATCGTGTGGACCGTCACCCACATCAAGGCCAACGAGAAGACGAATTGGACCGACATGATGCGGCTCTATCCGCTCGGCGTGACCACCAAGCCGGAGTTCGAGCAGCGCATCGAATGGCAGGATCCGACGTCGGGACAGCTCTATTACGCGCGCACATTCGGCAGCGAGTGCCTTTACGGCGACGGCAAGAACGGGTGCCAGGGCGGCAAGTGGGTGCAAAAAGGGATCGCAGCGCGCATGCTCGAATATGCCAATGAGCTCACCGCGCAGGGCTACAAGCTCGACGTCGCGGGCTATCCGGCGAGCGCCGAGCACGGCGCCGGCTTCAATGCCTACGGTCGAGCGATGATCCTCCATCACCCCGATGGCACCCCCATCGTCCTCGCCGATCCAGCGATTCGCAATCTTGCGCCGGATGGGTCCACCCTTACGCCGATTCCCGATTGCGATCAGAACCTCGACCCTGCCTGCACGCAGGTGCTCATCAATCAGAACCACTACGCGCACGACCTGCGCGCGTACAAGACGGTACCCGACTACCTTTATCAAGCCGGCGTTACTTACGGCCTTTTCGATCCGCCCAATAAACTCGGCGCAAACTGAACCGGCGTCGTCGCGGCGATGCTCGGGGCGGGCATGCCGTTGCTGTCGGCGCTTTCTGCGCTCGGTTGGCGCTCTGCACATGGCACCGTGTGATCGAAGCGGGTCATGTCGACCAAGATTCGTCCGTCCGGCAAGCGACTCAGCATGTCGGCGTGGCGCTCGTCCCAGCGGATATGGATGTCTTCATAAGTGTGCTGCGCATGGAGCATCTGGCCGGATGTCTCGTCGACCCCGCTCAGCGTGAGTAAGAACTCGCCTTCGATCGCTTTCAGCGAGGTCGGTGTCGCCGCGTGAAGCGGGCTTTTCTCGTCGATCGCGTGCATCACCGTCCACGCGCGCGATAGCGCCGGGATACGTTCACGCTCGAGCTTGAGGTCGTACATGCGGTACATCTCGATCCCCTCCGCCGTCTTCTCCGAGCGTGAGAACACCACGCGGATGAGCGCGTCCATCACCTGCGACGAGCGTTCGTGACCGATGCGGATCATCAACGTCGGTACGCCGTTCATCGGGTTGATCACCGCGGTCTTTGCGAATCGCACGCGCGCCCGCAGTGTGCTGAACTTCGTAAAGAGAAGACCGGTCGACAAGGCGACGACGAACACCCCGGCAATGGCTTCCGCGGTGGTGAGCACGTGCGCGCCGAACGACACCGGGTACATCGACCCGTACCCGATGGTGCCCATGGTCTGCACGCTGAAGAAAAAGAGATCGGAGAAGCTGTGCGCGCCGGCCACGCCGCCGACGCGAAGGTACGCGATTGCAAAGAGCACGTTGACGACAAGAAACCCGCAAGCGATGGTCGCCAGGTTGAACCACCACGGCGCGCGCAGCATGAGGTGATACCAGTCGCCGCCGATCGACCGTTTGAACCCGCGTATCTCGAAAAAGGGGGACTCCGGCCGTCTCCAGAAAAGCGCCATACGAGGAGTTTGGCGCTTTTTGCGGCGCTCGCGCAACATCGCCCCTGATTTTCAGGGGGGCGCCGTGTCGCCCGGATGCCCTCCGTTTTCGACCGCTGGTTCTGCCTTGGTCGCCAGGGGTCGGAGCAGCGTGTAGACGCCGATGGCGAGTCCAATGACGACGATGGCACGCCGAGCCCAAATGGGGCCGACCTTCTGGGCAACGCCGGCGGACAAATACCCGCCGGCCACGGCGGAAGCCATCATGATCAAGGCGAGCGACCATCGCACTTGTCCGCTGAGAGCGAAGGTGATCCCAGCCACGCCATTGATGGCGACGGCCGAAATGTTTTTGAGGCGGTTCATCTGGTGGATGTCGCTCTGTCCCATGAAACCCATGGTCGCGAGCATGAGGATGCCGATTCCCGCCCCGAAGAAGCCGCCGTACACGGCGATGAAGAACTGCACCGTGGCGACAGCGAAGCGCTGGCGTAACGGGGGAGGGGTCGGGCGTGGGGCGCGGGAGCGGCGCGTGCTCCAGCGACGCAGCGGTTCCTGCGCGATGAAGAGACCCACTGCGCCGAACAGGAGCCAAGGCACCAGCCGACTGAACACGCGATCGCCGCTTTTGACGACCAAGAGCGCGCCGATGGCACCACCGAAGAAGCTCGGTACCGCGAACCAAAGCGTATCGGTTCGATCGCTGCCGCCGACCGAGCGCCGGTAACCCCAGAACGATGCAAACGAACCTGGAACCAAGGCCACGGTGCTCGTCGCGTTGGCGGCGACTGGCGTGACGTGGGCTGCGAGCAGACTGGGAAAGGTGAGAAGCGTCCCACCGCCGGCGACCGAGTTGATGAATCCGGCGGCGAACGCGGCCACCATCAGCAAAAGGAGATGCATACCTGGCGGCGTCACTCCGTCGTTCGTGCGTCGGCCGCCGAAGCTCCTTCGCCTTTCGCCGCTTCCGCTCGGGCGGGCTCGGCGTGAATCACGAGCTTGATGGATACGTCGTCGCGGATCAGATCGTCGGGCATGCCGGGATAGACGATGCCGTAGTCCTTGCGGTTGATGGTGAACTCTCCCTCCGCATCGACGGCGCCGGGCAGAACTTTGATCGTCACCGGAAACGTGAGCGGCTTGGTGACGCCGTGGAGCTCGAGCTTGCCTGTGACGTTGTACTTGGATGGTGTGCCGCTCGGCCTGATGTTCGTCGAGTTGAAGGTTGCTTTGGGGAATTTCGCGACGTCGAAAAAGTCACCGCTCTTCAAATGGCCGGAGAGCTTCTCCGCGTCGGTGGTGAGGCTGCTGAGATCGATGTTCACTTGAACGGCGCTCATCAGCGGGTCGGCGTTGACGAGACCGATCGTGCCTTCGAAAGCACCGAACGAGCCGTCGTGCTTTTTCGACACCTTCGCGGCCGAAAAAGCGACCTGGGACTTTGGCGGAGCGAATTTGTAAAAGACCGCTTTGGCTCCGGGAGGGGGTACCTGGGCGGTCCCTTCGAGGGCCACCGCAGCGGGTTTTTCAGAGGACTGGCCCTTGTCACATCCGATGGCGACTAGCGACACGGCGGCGCCCGACGCCAAGAGGCCTAGCAACATGGTGACTTTGCTCATGGTTGGCGCGACGGTATCGCCGGATTCGCGGCGTCGTCAATCCCGCGCGCCCGTCGGTACGACAGTTTTCCGCGCGGGCGAGAACGCTGCGACGCGCTTTTTGACTTCGTCGAGCCGATGCGGACGTGCTTGGCGACTATTGTGCATAGGTGATCGCTCCTCGGCGGCTCATCTCACTTAAAGGCGGCCCCATGGTTTCGATCCTACGGAAAGCGCCACGCTTAGAATTCCTTCTCGCCGCCGCGGTGATCAGCTGTTCGACCGGAGGCGGTAACACGAGCGCCGGCACGACCGGTGGCGGCGCCGGCGGTGCGTCGTCGACCGGCGGCGCTGCGGGCACGACGGGAAGCGGAGCGCGCGGTGGCACGGCGGGCAACGAGGGAACCGGCGGCGCCGGCGCGGCAGGAGGCGCTGCCGGCACGGGGGGTACCGGTGCGAGCGGTGGAGCTCCTCCGACGGACGCGGCCGGGGGAACCGGTGGCATGGTGCGCGACGCCAGCGGCGGCTCCGGCGGCGCAAATGATGCGAGCGCCGATAACGGTACGACGCCGCGCGACGGCAGTGCGGGGAGCTCGACCGCGGATGCCGCGCGCGGCGACGCTCCCGCTGATGCCGCTCCGATGGAAGGCGGTGCACGCGTCGACGCGCCTCCTGGCGGATTTTCGGACGCGCGATCCACGACGCACCTCGACATCCCGGTGCACGATCCCGCCGTCATCTGGGACGGCGCACGCTACAGTCTTTTCGCGACGGGCGGCACGCTCGGTATTCGCAATTCGTCGAACTTGCTGCAGTGGAGCAATGCCGGCAGCGTGTTCTCCGCCATGCCGGCGTGGGTGACGGCGGCGCTAGGAGCCGATCCGCGCGACCTTTGGGCGCCCGATGTCAGTTTCTTCAACGGCAAATATCACGTCTACTTCGCCGGCTCGACGTTCGGCTCCAATCGATCGGTGATCGGTCTCGCGACCAATGCCGTCCTCGATCGCACGAGTGCGAGCTACGCGTGGGTCGACGAAGGCTTGGTGGTCGAGTCGGTCTCCAGCAACAACTACAACGCCATCGATCCCAACGTGAGCTTCGACGAAACGGGCACCCCGTGGCTCTCGTTCGGCTCGTTCTGGGACGGCATCAAAATGCGGCGGCTCGACGCGGCTTCCGGCAAGCTCGCGGCCAGCGACCCCACGCTCTATTCGCTGGCCTCGCGCGGCGGCGGCGCCATCGAAGCGCCTTCTGTCATCGCGCAGGGTGGCTACTATTATCTCTTCGTCTCCTTCGATGCGTGCTGCAAAGGCGCGAGCAGCACGTACCGCACCATGGTAGGCCGGGCGACCAGCATCACCGGCCCCTATGTCGACCGCGCTGGTGC
Source organism: Polyangiaceae bacterium (assembly GCA_035318505.1). GTDB lineage: Bacteria > Myxococcota_A > Polyangia > Polyangiales > Polyangiaceae > DASWDH01. The sequence continues at coordinate 43,743 of DATHEQ010000016.1, forward strand.
GCAAATGATGAAGGGCGCTGCTGAAGAGCTGCTCGTCAGCACGGGTCGCTACGTGGGGCCGGGCGGCGGCACGGCATACCGCGACGGCGCCCTCTATTTTTACGCCTATCACTATTACGACACGCAGGATAACGGCGCCTCGAAGCTCTCGATCCGCCCCATCTCCTTTGCCGCCGATGGATGGCCGAAGCTCGAGGAGCCGCTCTTTCCGTAATGCCTGCGCAGAACCCGCGCCGCGGCCGCAATCAATCGAGCATCGGTTCCAAGACGACGACGGGGATCGGACGGTCGGTCCATGCTTGGTACGTCGCGAAGTCCGCATAAAGCGCGACCAGGCGAGGCCAGAGGGTCGCGTGTTCCTCGGGGTTGGCCACGCGGGCGCGCATCGGCCGAACGCGAGCACCAACCTGCACTTTGACCTTCGGGTTTTGGGTCAAGTTCAAAAACCATTGAGGGTCCTTCGGCATCCCTCCTTGCGACCCCACGATGACGATGCGCTCACCGTCCTCGAGGTAAAGGAGCGGCGTCGTCTTGGGTTCTCCCGATTTTCGGCCGATCGTGGTGAGGAGCAGAACGGGCACGCCACGCGGAAAGGCGGCGCCGATGCGCCACTTGTTGCCTAGTTTCCCGCGCGTTTTCCGATAAACCCAAACGTGGGCCTGGGAGTAGAGGCGGAGCAGCTTCGGCACCATGGGGTGATCGAGGCCGGGGGGTCGTCGCGTCGCGTCCATTCGCATTTCTCCGAGGGCCGTCGCCCAATGGAACGCGTTCTATCGCATTGCGCCGGGCGCGTCGACCTAGCGCGAGCGAGGGCCGCTGGTGGGCGATTCCTGATTTTCGAGCCACGCCAGCGCCGCGGCTTCACTCGGGAAGAGGCGCACCGGAACGGAAGTCCGATTCGATCCGAGAATCATGTTGCCGACGATGCGGCCGAGCAACGAGCTGGTCACGATGCCCATCGCGGTGATGTCCTTTTTCGACTCGGCGCACATGTAATGGTCGCGGCACTCGTTGCTCTGCGGACCCGCGTCGGACAGGTCGACGAGCAGCGGTCTTTTCACACCTTGTGCCACTCTGGCGACGGCGCCCACGTTGGCGATGGCGTCCTCCAGCTCTTCGCGCTGGCGGCCCTGGGCGCGAATCCGAATGATTCCGTCTTCACCGAGCCAGACGCGAGCGGACTTCGTCTGGATCGCGCCTGCGGGTGGAGTCGATGTCGGACGAGTCGTAGGGCGCAACTCATCATGCGATACGGATCTTCCACGTACAACCTGAGGGGTCGGGCTTCGTTGGACGAGAGACGCCCCATCTGGCACGCCGGAACGCGCGCGCGGTGGGGCGAGCTAGGTGGCTCGGCAGAGAGCGTGTGGTACACGGGGACGAGCCGATGGCGCCCCCCTCCTCGAGTCCCGACCCATGAGCGAGCACCCCTTCGGGCAAAGACCGGTGCCGGTCGTCACCGCCGCCCGATCGGCGGCGATCGTCGCACTGGTGCGCCGGCGCGGCGCAGCGGACGCCCCTCTCGACCTCTTCATCGTACGACGCGCGCGGGAGCTCAGGATGTTCGGCGGTTTCGTCGCGCTTCTCGGAGGAGGTCTCGACGCCGCCGACGGAGACCCGAACGACGAGCTTGCCCTCGTGCAGTGCGCCGCGCGAGAGCTGTTCGAAGAAGCTGGCGTCTTGGCAGTCACGGGCGCGACAGGTGTACCCGTCGCCGCGCGCGAGCGCGCGCGGCGTGCGCTCTGCGAGCGCGGTGCCGACGCCGCGGGTTTTCAGCGGTTTCTCGACGAGCATGGCAAAACCGTCGATCACGCGCGTTTTCACCGCGCCGGCCGCTGGGTTACGCCGCTGTTTGTCCCCACGCGCTTCGACGCTCACGTGTTCGTGGTCGAAGCCTCGGCGGAAGATGAGCCCAACGTGTGGCCAGGAGAGCTCACCGCGGGCGAGTGGATCGACCCCGCCACCCTGGTGGCGCGCTGGGAACGCGGAGACGTGTTGTTGCACCCTCCGCAATCGCACCTCGCGTGCACGCTCGCGGCGTGGAATCGGCAGTCACCGGGCGCGAGGGCCTCGACCTTGGACGAACTCGCCCGCGCCATCGCGACGGGTGGCTACCGCGATGACGAGCAGGTGGCGACGCGTATCGATTTCCAGCGCGGCTTCGTCATGTTTCCGGTCCTCACCCCGACGCTGCCTCCGGCGCAGCACACCAATGTTTACGTCGTAGGGTCCGGCGAGTTCGTGGTCATCGACCCCGGCTCACCGTACGCGGAAGAACAAGCGCGATTGCATCGCCTTTTCGACGAGCTTCGCGACGAGGGGCGCACGGCGCGCGCCGTCGTGCTCACGCATCATCACGAAGATCACACCGGTGGTGCGATGGCCGCCGCGCGTCACCTCGGTGTCCCGATTTTCGGTCACGCCCGCACGCTCGATCGACTGGCCGTGAACGCCAGCGTGAAGTGTGAGGTGATCGATAACGGAGTCATTTTCGAGCTCGCCGGCCCGCTGCCCATCACCCTTCGCGCGGTGTTCACGCCCGGGCACGCGCGCGGGCATCTTTCTTTCCACGACGAGCGCTCGGGTGCGATGATTTGCGGGGACATGGTGTCGACGCTGTCGACGATCATCATCGATCCCCCAGAAGGAAACCTCGGAGACTACCTCCAGTCACTCGAGCGGCTGAAAGAGCTCGCTCCGCGCACGCTCTATCCGGCGCACGGTCTACCCACGCAGCACGCCCTCGAAAAGCTCGATGAATACCTGGCGCACCGACGCGCGCGCGCCGAAGCGCTGGCGGGCGCCCTCGCGCGTGGCGCGCGTGACCTCGCCGATCTCGTGGCCGAGGTCTACGCCGATGTACCGCTCATCGTGCATGCGCTCGCCGCTCGTTCCGCACTGGCGTCGCTCGAGTGGCTGGCAAGCGCCGGCCGCGTCCGCGCCGTGGGACCTCCGAGCTCGCCGAGTTCGCGTTGGGAGCTCACCGCGATCTAACCACCCAGATCCCCGCACCGTCGCCGAGGGGGACGCTGTAGATGAGACCTCCCGGCGTGGCGAGATAGGTCGCCACCCCGTCGCTGATGGTCGCTGTGAATTGAAGCTCGAGGTTTCGATATTCGAGCCGGCCGATGTCCTTCTCTGGATCGTAATGCGTCAAGTAGGCGATGCCCGGCAAGGCGGGCACGAACTGGGCGCGATAGTCCCAGAGCACGTCGTGGTCGATGACTTTCAGCTCGGGATCTGGAGCCGGCGTGCGCGCTGCTTCGCTGAAGTCGAGCGTGCTCTCGGTGATGGAAAGGGTTGCCTTCTGGTCCTTGAAGTCGTCGATGATGGCCGTCCAGCGGTTCTTCCCGTCGCGCATCTTGAAGCCAGAGGAAGGTACGCGCTTCGAAATGGTGCTGAGCCCGGACTCGGAGAGGAGGGCGAATTTGCCGGTACTGCCGTCGAAATCGGTGACGAGATCACCGTTGCCGCGCACGACGCCCTGCGCGATCCCAAGCGTCGAGCCGTCGGTATCCCAGCGCACGAACCGGCCGAGGTCGCCCTCGACGTCGACGAGCGCGTAGCCGTGCGTTTCTTCGGCCGAGGAAAAAACACTGAGCCGCTCGAATGCGGCGCGCTGCCCGATGACCTTCGTCTGCCGTTCGGGCGTGCGAAGCACCAATTGGCCGACGCTGCCGTCCACGTCCGTGAGATAAAAAATGTAGAAAGGATCGACGGCGGGATCGCCGCTCTGGTTGGGGTAGGCAGGAAGGAAGGCCAAGTGGCCGGGAGCGGTGGGGATGTCGAGCTCGGATGCGTGGCCCGCTGATTCGCCGTAGGCGACGAGCTTTTTGCTTTCGCACGGCGAATAGTAGGTCACCCAGTTTTCGGCTACGCCGAGGTTTTGCGTCAATTCGAGGTTGCAGCCCTTGGCTGCGATTACGGTGTCGGTGACGCTCTCGGTGCTCGCGGCCACGAGCCGGTGGACACCCGCAGCGTCGTGATAAAAATAGCTGGACCCCACGCCGACACGCTGATCCACGCCGTTGCCGAACCAGCCGACTTCCTTCCAATCAGCTCGGAAGGCGCCGATCTTCCCCTGCGCTTGCGAGTAGATGACGTAGAAATACGCGAACCCGCCGACCAAAACACCGTCGCTCACGATCGTGCGATTGGCGCCGGTGACGGGATTCACCATGGCGAGGCCAAGGCCCTGCTTCACCACGAATCCTTCCGCCGTCTCGATGCGGTACAGCCTGCTGTCCGGAATCGACATCGGGTACGTGTGACAGTCGCCGTCCGCGAAGCGCAGCGTCCCTTCGTCTGTGCCCTCTTCGGTGTAGGCGATGGTCGTCGCGTCGAGAAAAACGCCTACCCCGGGCACGTGCCATTTCACATGGTTCAGCACGCAGGGGCGCGGGTCGGCGTAGCGCATGACGTAAAGTGAATCGTCATCGCGATCGGCCGGTCGGGCGAGCAGGTAAAGACTGGACCCCGACGCGAACTCGAGGTCCCGGTATTCGCCGCGAACCAAGCGGAAGCCGGGCGCATCGAAGTAGGTTTTCTCGTCCGGAAAAACGGCAGCGCTCGCGTCGCGAAAACCCTGGACGATGTCACATCCGCTCTGCGAGAGTCCGAGTAGGCAGAGAGCGAGCGCTAATTTTCCGTGACCCAGTCCGTGCATGCCACGACCCAATACTACGGGACCACGCAGAGACCAGTGCGTCAAGCTCGGCTCGATAGAGGTGATGGGTGAAGGGCCGCGTCGTCGGCGCCACAATCGGCGCAGTTTGCTTCGCTTTGCCTGTTATCGCGCGCGCGCAAGACGCCCCTTCGAGCCCGGCGCCGGTCCCGTCCACCTCGGCGCCGGACGAAACGGCCGCTCCCGATGAACTTCCTCCGGCCGCGGACGACACGCTCACCCCTCCAAAAGCGCGCGACACACCGGTCGAGTACCCGGAAGGCGCGACGGGGGGGGCGGAGGTGGTGCTCGAAGTCACGGTGAATGTCACGGGCCGGGTCACGGACGCGAGCGTCGTCTCCGGCGCGCCGCCGTTCGACGACGCCGCTCTCGTCGCCGTGCGCAATTGGCGCTTCGATCCCGCGCGTCGTCGCGGCCACGCTGTGGCGGCGCGAATCCGATATACGGTCCGCTTCGAGCCGGCACCGGAACCGAAGCAAACCCTGGGTCTGCCGCAGGACCTTTCAGCCGAGCCTGTTCGACCGTCTGTGCCGCGGCCCGCAGAACCTTCTGTTGCGGCCGGCGCTACGCCGCCACCGGTCGCGGGTCAGCCGTTCGAGGTCGTCGTGCGCGGCGAGCGACAAGCGCCAGGCTCGGTCACCGTCACGCGCGGCGAGGCGCGCAACATGCCGGGCAGCTTCGGCGATCCGCTGCGCGCCGTGGAATCGCAGCCGGGCGTCGTTCCCATCGTTTCCGGCGTTCCGAGCTTCTTCATCCGCGGCGCCCCTCCCGCCAACGTCGGGTTTTTCATCGACGGCGTCGATGTCCCGCTGCTCTATCACGCGTTTCTCGGGCCCTCCGTCATCCATCCTGGGCTCATCGACAGCGTCGATCTCTATCGCGGGGCGTCGCCCGTCGAATACGGCAGGTTTGCCGGTCCCATCGTGGCGGCGAACATGCGCCCCTTCGACCGGCGTTTCAGCGGGGAGGGGAATCTGCGCGCCATCGATGTTGGTGGGCTCGCGGAAGTGCCGTTTGGCGAATGTGAGCCGGGCGCTCCCGCCGGCTGTTCACGCGGAAGCGCGCGCGTGTCGGGGAGATATTCGTACACGGGCGTCATCCTCTCGCTTTTGAGCAACGCCGACCTTCGCTATTGGGATTATCAAGCGCAGACCAGCTACTCGCTCGGTCCGCACGATACGGTGAGCCTCTTTTCGTTCGGCGCGTTCGACTACTTTCGGTCGGACCGCACCTCCGAGCAAGATCAAGGGGGCAAGGTCTCCTTCCATCGGCTCGACCTGCGCTGGGATCGCAAGCTCCCTTCCGGAGCAAGCCTGCGCGTCGCGCTCACGGGCGGGTTCGATCGCACGGGGGGGACTGAAGACAACGAGAGCCAAGTTTCGGACACATCGCTGCGGTTACGCGTCCAGGCAGCGTCCCCGCTCGGCCCCGGCGTGACGATCCGCGGCGGAATCGACGCGCGCGGCGACAAATTCGAGCTGCGCACGAGCCCTGTCTACTTCAGCTACACCGATTATTCGGTGCTCTTCCCGGCGCGCTTGGAAGGCGTGGTGGGCGCTTACACCGGGCTCGAGATCGAGACGACGCCTGGTATCGTCGTAGCGCCCGGTGTGCGCGCCGATGTGTACGCGGTGGGAACTGAAAAAGCCGTCGGCGTCGACCCCCGCGTGACGGCAAGCTTTGCCGTTCATCCCGACGTCAAGATCGAAACCTCGCTCGGCATCGCGCACCAGAGGCCGAACTTCGCCGCTCAAGTGCCCGGCGCCCAAGTGGCCGATCTGGCCGGCGGCCTGCAGCAGGCAGTTCTGTTCAGCTCTGGGGTGAAGTGGAAGCTTCCCGCCAACGTTACGGCCACGGCGACTGGTTTTCGCACCGCGTATTTCCACGCGCTCGACCCCATCGGGGGGGCGCGCGATTTCAGCATCGACCGCACGGTCCTCGATCGGCGCTCCACCATTTACGCGGGGGGCATCGAAATCGGCATCTCGCGCCCTCTCTCGCGCGCGCTGGGGGGCTTTCTCTCGTACACGCTCTCCCGCTCAGAGCAGACGAGTGGACGACGCCGCACCGTGTCTGGCTTCGACCGGCCTCACGTGCTGCAGTTCGCGCTGTCCTACGATTTCGGGCTAGGAATTCGTGCCGGGTTTCGGTCGATGTTCTATTCGGGGGTGCCGGCGCTCCTTTTAGAAGGGTCACCGCACTTCACCACCGACCGGCGCGGCACGCCTTACTTCCGCGCCGACGTTCGTATCGAGAAGCGGTGGGTGCTGGGGCAGACCTCCTGGTGGGCCATCAGCGGCGAGATGTTGAACGCGACATCGACCAAGGAAGTGGTCAGGGTCGACTGCGGAACCGTCTGCGTCGAGCGTTTCGCCGGCCCGATCGTCTTGCCCAGCATCGGGATCGAAGCCGGCTTCTGACCCGTGCTTAAGAGGCCGAGCGCGGGCGCGCCCGAAAATGCCTGGCGCCGAGGCAGCCGCGCAAAAACTGCCTCAATTAATCGAAATGATTGCATTTTTCGCTCTACGAAGTCGGTGTTGCCGCGTGGCGGCCATGCCTGATCCTGTACATTTGCAGCGTTCGTGAGCCATCGCGGGGGTCAAGTGGTACTTCCATCAGGTGCCAGTCCTTCGCCTTGGACCTACGGGGGCATCTGCCCACTCCGTCGCGGCGACGCGATCCGGGACGGGCCCGACCGACGCTGCCCTGGTCGTCGCTGCGCGCGCGGGGGAAGATTGGGCACGCGAGGCGCTTTTTCGGCGGCACGCGAACATGGTCGCCGGCATGGCGTTTCGCTTGCTCGGCCGTGACGAGGACGTCGACGACCTGGTGCAGGACAGCTTCGTCGAGGCTTTGCGATCGCTCGATCGGTTGCAGGCGCCACAAGCATTCGCCTCTTGGCTCGCGTCGATCGTCGTGCGCACGAGCTCGAAACTGATTCGCAAGCGGCGCCTCCTCACGAGGCTCGGTCTGCGCCGCGGCGATGCCGCGCTCGAGATCGACGAAGTGGTGGCCCGCTCGGCCCCGCCCGACGTCGCGACCGAGCTACGCGCCCTTTATGGCCACATCGAGGCGCTTCCCGCGAACGAGCGGGTCGCGCTGGTGCTGCGCCGCGTGGAGGGGCTCGGCATCGATGAAATTGCTGCGCTCATCGGGGCATCGCCCGCCACCGTCAAGCGGCGCATCGCCGAGGGGGAACAACGCCTCGCCAAGTTTAGCGGGGCGGAGCCGGAGGAACGACAGGCGGTGCGCTCGCTTCGCCCGATGGACACCGCCGAGGGCCACCGGAAAGCGGTCCGATGAGAGACACGAGAACGGCCGTCCACGTCACTCCCCCGATGCCCGAGCGGCGGCTCGATCGGCAGTGGGAGCGTATCTCTGCGCGTCTCGGGCGGCGCTCGTTCGCGTCATGGCCGATGCTGGTCATGGGGGCGACTGCTGCTGCGGCGCTGACCGTCGTGCTGGTGGTATTCGGCTTACACCGCGCCCCGGTCGTCAGCGACGCTTTCGAGGTGGCGGCGCTTTCCGATGGAAGACAAGAGCTCGTCTTCTCCGATGGTTCGCGGGTGATGGTCGCTCCCGGCGGGCGGCTGCGCGTCGATCGTGCCACCGCCAGCGACGTAGCCATGCGGCTCGAGGCGGGGCGAGCACGTTTCGAGGTGAAGCACGATCCGGCACGGCGTCTTTCGGTGATGGTCGCCGATTTCGAGGTGATCGATCGCGGCACCCGTTTCGAAGTGACCCGCGGCGACGATGTGCGACCGGGCATCGAAGTGCGCGTCGAGGAAGGCGAGGTCGAGCTGCGCGACCCGTCGCATCGCGAGCCGAGGCGGCTTACCGCCGGCGAGTGGTGGTCCAATCGCCCAGCGGAGTCGCCTGCCAGCGTAGCGGCGGAACTTCTGGCCGCGCGAACGCCAGCACCGGCGTCCGAATCCACGGGAGCGGCGTCGGGCGTCGCCAAATCGATTGTCAACGTCGAGCCGGAGCCGGCTCCGCCCGTCACCGTGCGTTCGTCGGAAGCGCGCGCCAAGAGCGGCGGGGATGTGCAAGCCGCGCGCGAGCTTTTCGAACGAGGTAACTCGGCCAAGCTGGAAGGACGATTGCAGGAGTCGGCCGACGCATTCGACATGCTGCGTCTGCGGCATCGCAGCGACGGGCACGCGGCGCTCGCGGCGCTCGAGCTCGGGCGTCTGCGCCTCAACCACTTGAACGATCCGGCGGGCGCGCTCGCCGCGCTGCAGGATGCGATCAAGCTAGGTCCGCGTGCGCCGTTTCGAGAAGAAGCGGAAGCGAGAATCGTCGATGCGTTCGCCGCCTTGGGACGAGGCGCGGATTGTGCCCGGTCGCGCGAACAGTTCCTCGTGCGCCATCCGCGCAGCGTGCACGCCGCGGCGGTCGCCGGCAAATGCGGCACGCGCTGAGACGGGCGTTCGGCGCTGCGCTGGTTTTGCTCGCGCTCGTGGCCGCACGCTTCGGTCATGCTGCCGAGCCGCGGCCTGTCGTGCGCGTCGTGCTCGTGGCGAAGGGCGATCCGCCCCCCTGGTTCGATGGTTTCGTCAAGCATCTCGAGCGTGAGCTCGGGCTGCGCGACATCGACGTGGTGACGACGCGCAGCGAACGGGAGCCGGCCGCGGCCCGCAGCGTGGGCGGCGCCCCATCGCTGGCGGCCGTCGATGCCGAGCTCGTCGTCGATGTCCCTTCCGCGCTACGTCCGGTGCTGCGCTTCGCGGTTTTGGCGCGCGATCAGCCCGCGTCGGACGGGAGCTCGGTGGGCCGTGTCCGGCAAGTGAACCTCGCGGGCGTGCCGGCAGACGGGTGCGCGCTCGCATTGGCCGTGGCCGCCGACGAATTGATGCGATCGAATTGGCCGCGCGCCGTCCCTTCCGAAGCCGCGCAGACGGCGGTAGCGGACGGCAAGGCGGCAGCGGCAGCGGCAGCGGCAGAGGGAACGACGCCTGCTGCGACCAAAGCGACGGGTGATGGTCAGCGACCGGCCGCGGGGCAGGCGCAGGTGGAGACGCCGATCGTGGCGGCGCAGAGTGCGTCGCCCGGCGAGGTGGACGCGAACGACGCCGGCGAGCAAGGTGTTTTAACGCAGCGCGCCGGCAACGGTTTACGTTCCAGCATCGGTTTGGCCGCCGCCGGCGAGACGTTTACCGGCGGACAGACGCAGATGGGCGCCGATCTGAGGTGGGTCGTGCGGCTCGTGCCGCGACTCGATCTCGAAGTGCGCGGGGGATGGCGGCGCATCTTGCGTCAACAAGCGACGCACGGCGCAATCGACGGGAGTGCGTTCCTGGGCGGCGGAGCGCTGAGAATCGCCGTCATTGGCAGTGCGCGCGCGAACGTAGGGCTCGTCGGACGGGCGGATCTGCTGCGGATCGCCTATCGCGGCGAGCCGCGTGACGGGACCGTCGACGGGATGAGCGGCAACGCGCTCGCGTTCGTGATGACGGCCGGTCCGTGGGTGCGCATCGCGCTGACGCGCTCCCTCGCCTTGGAAGCGGAAGTTTTGGCCGGCGCCTCGCCGCTGGCCACGACGGCTACCGACGCGGGAAATGCCGTGTTCTCGACGAATGGCACGGCGCTCATGGGGGGCTTGGCGCTATCCTTCGGTCTCTGACCGCGTGAATTCCCTCTCGATACTGTGCGCCCATGGCGCACATCCATTGGCATTGTTCGGAGCGCTGATGTTAGCGCTGCCCGCGTGCGGCAACGAGGCGATCAACGTGCTCGCCCCGCGCGATGCTGCAGTCGATAGCGTCACACGCGAGGACGCGCTGGATGTGTCCATCGACGTGCCCTTGGAGGTGTCGGTGGACGTGCCGTCGCTCGACGATGGTCTGACGACGGATGCTCCGACCGTGGACATCCCAGTCTTGGACATGTCGGGCGTGGATGGCCCGACGATGGATGCTCCGCCCATGGATGGTCCAACGATGGAATGTATTGGTGGCATTGCTGTCGGTGCGCCATGTTCTTTTGCGGGCGCGTGTTGCTCTTTGACCTGTCCTCTTCCGGCGCCGGGCGCCCAACGCGTATGCGCCGCCGACGGCATCTGCACCGCGGCGGGCACGGTTTGCGGGAGCAACGGTGATTGCTGCAGCAACCGTTGCACAGGGGGCCGGTGCGAGCGAGTCGTCGGTTCGTGTGAGCCAGCGGGCGAGCCTTGCGCGATGGACGCGGAATGTTGCGGGGGAGTATGTACGAGCTTTGCTGGCGGCCCCACCCGGTGCAAACGCCTCGGCGGCGCGTGCCGGGTGTTCGGGGAAGTGTGCGTTACGCACGCAGAGTGCTGCTCGGGTCAATGCCTACCCGACGGTCGCGGCACCTCGTTTTGTGCGGTAGCTCCGCCATGCAGCATCGCCGGCAATGGTTGTCGCGGCCAGGCTGGCGATCGCTGCCAAATCGAGGCCGATTGTTGCTCGAAAGAATGCAGCACCGGCGCGGAGGGTGTACCACGCTGCTCGACCCCGGCTTGCGGCGAGAAATGCGCGCTCTGCGCGGAGGACCGCGACTGCTGCGGCCGTCGCTGCGGACTGGACGTCGATGGCGGCGGCTATCGGCGCTGCGAGAATTGAACGTGGGTTATCTCGCGGCGCAAAATCCGAAGGAGCTGCTCTGTCCCGGCTCGAGGCGCTTGTTGAAATCGACCCCGCGGAACGTCACGGGTCCGGTCGCACCGGCGGCGACCGCGTTCCAAACCTGGTTCAGCATGCCTTCGACGGTGAGAATGATCTCCCACTCCATTCCGCTCATCCCCTTGTTGGTGACGGTGACGGCGTCGCAGTAACCCTTGTCCCACTGCGAATCGGTTTTGCGGCTGACGACCAGATCGGGCGAAGGCGGAGTGGCCGCGTCGCGCGGCGCGCCGGCATCGCTGGGCGGCGGAGGTGGCGGTACGCCGCCGCCATCGACGCCCGGCAGCGACGTCGCACCATCGGCGTTGCCTCGACGAAAGCGGAAATGCGCCGTCTGCGTCAGCCCCAGGAAGAGGTCCGGCAAGCTCGCGTTCGCGCCGGCGAAGGAGCGCGCGGTCTCGTCGACGAGACACGAGAGCTCCTGATTTTCCTGCATTCCACTCGCATAGCGGAACCACTCCAGTGAAAAGCAGCGCTCGACGTCGGTGCTGGCCGCGAGAAGCTGCGCGAGCTCGAGCGGTCCATCGAAGGTCGCGTCCGTATGCGGGCTGTCGACGATTTCGCCCCGCGTATCCGCACCGCCCACGTACTTTCCGACGCCGTCGAAAGACTCGAAGGCAAAGCCGATGGGATCCATCAAACGATGGCAGCTCGCGCAGGGCTCGTTTTTGGCGTGAGCGGTGAACCGCTCGCGATTGGAAAGCTTGGGGTCGACGGGAGGGAGCTGCGCATTGAGACCCGGCGGTGGCGGAGACGGCTTTTGGCAGAGCAGCCGCTCGCGCACGAGCTTGCCGCGGTGAATGGGGCTAGCGATGGTGGGTTTCGCCTGCGTGGCAAGGATACTCCCTTGGGTGAGCAACCCGCCGCGGTGTGCCGACGCGACGTCGATCTTGCGCAAACCGGTGCTGCCGCCATCGTCGGGCGGTGGGGCAGCGAGGCCGTAGAAGGCCGCGAGATCGTCGTTGACGAACGAGTACGGCGCGGTGAAGAGCTCGGGCAGCTTGCCACCGCGATGGACGACGAAGTCGAAAAGGGCCAAGGTTTCGGCGCGCATCGCGGCGCGCAGCGACGCCGTGAAGCCCGGATAGACGGTCTCGTCTTTCACGGCCTGCGCCAGGCGATCGATGTCGAGCCATTGCGCCGCAAAGTGATCGAGCATGGCGCGACTGCGCGGCGACGCGAGCAGACGCTTGGCTTGGGCCAGAAGGATCGCGGGGTCGGTCAGGGTTCCGTCGCGCGCTGCCGCCCAGAGCTCGGCGTCGGGGATCGTCGCCCAGAACAAATAGGAAAGCTCGGATGCGATCTCGTAAGGCGTCAGAGCATAGGTGCCGTCGCTCTGGCGAACGCCGACTTCGGAGCGGTAGAGGAAAATCGGCGACTGGAGCATAGCCGAAAGCACCACCTTGATCCCGTCCGCAAATCCACTCGGGGCACCGATTTGGTAGAGCGCCTCGTAACGCGTCTGTTCCCCCGTCGCGAGCGGTCGGCGAAAAACGCGCGCGCCGAAATCCGCAATGAACGTCGCGGCGCACGCGGCGTCGCCCGTCGCGGCGTCGCCCGTCGCGGCGCAGGGGGCGAGCTTGACGAGATCGCGTGCCGCGGCGGTCGCGATTTCCTCGGCGGCGCCGGCGTATTTGTCGGCGAGCAAGGGTCCGACGCGAAGCGCCGCCGCATTCCCGTCGAATCCTTCCACGACGTCATCGGGTGGGAAGGACGCACCCCATGCGGAGTCGATCTGGAACAGATCGCGAATGGTGTTGTCGTATTCGAGGCGCGTGAGCCGCCGCAGCTGGCGCGGACCGAGAAGGTTCGCCCCTTGGCCGCAGGGCTGCGGTGTGTCGTTGCCGCACCTCGAACCGTCGCTCGCGACGCGCTCGGAAAATGTGGCGAAGTCGGCGAAAGTCGCGCTCCCTTCGGTCAAGATCGCACCGCCCGGGTGCCCGGTGGGATACTTGCCGGAAGGTCGCAGCACGAGGATCGATGTCGAACCTTGCTTTTCCAGCGCGACATTGCGCACCGTTTCGAAGTTCCGCCGCTCGGTGGCTTTATCGTCAGCGCGGGTGAGGACCAATCGCGATGTTTTGGCGAGCCCGTCGGAACTGTGGCAGCCGATGCATTGCACCGAAAGCGTTGGCCAGATCTTGTCGAGGAAATACTGCTCGTCGTCCGGACAACCGACCGCGGGCCCGACAGCGCCGCCATCTTTGGTGGTGACGGCTCTGTCGGGCGGGGTCGACGGGCCGCACGCGGCAACACTGACGCCGATGGCCGTCGCGAGTGCGACGAGTTGCCGCCGCCAGGAGGTCGAGCCAAGTACCCTCACGCCGATAGCCCGTCGAGAGGACCGGTTCCGTGGCTCGGGTCGCCGAACGTCGGGTTGGTGAGCCCCATGGCCTGGCACACCGAGACGAGCAATTTTTGATGCGGCGCACCGCTGAAGTTCAAATAGCGTCCCGTCTTCAGGTAGCCGCCGGCCTTTCCCGCCAAGACGAAAGGGACCGACTTTCCGTCGTGCCGACGTCCGTCGGCGAGCTCCTTCGCCCAGAGGACGAACGTGTTGTCGAGCATGGTGCCGCTTCCGCCCGGCTCGGGAAGCGCGCTGAGCGCGCTCAAGAAGTAAGCGAATTGCTCGGCGTGCCATCGCTCGGCGGTGACGAAATCAGCCACGCCCTGCACATTCGAATCGTCCTTGTGCGACAAGTCGTGGTGCCCTTCGCCGAGGCCGAGCCAGCGAAACACCGTCGGGCTCACGGTGTGCGCCCACTGAATGGAGGCGACGCGGGTCAACCCGCAGGCCAGGGCCGTCACGAGCAAATCCATTTGCGCGCGCCCCACGGCGGGAAAGTTGTCGTTGGCGTAGGGATCGACATCGACCGGCGACAGCGGCAGAGCGCACGTGCCACCCGTCATGCCTCTTTCGGTTTTCCGCAGCGCGTCGAGGTGCTGCTCGAGCTTGATCTGCTCTTCGCGCCCGAGCCGTGGATAAAGGTCGGCCAAGTCACCCTTCACGACGTCGAGGATGCTTCGCTTGCGCAGCGCCAATTTGTCGAGCTCGGTGCGATCGCCCCCCGTCACGTCGCCGAACATGCGCTGAAACGCGTTGCGTGGCCGGTCCTCGGGTGTGACGAAGGTGCCGCCGCTCGCATAGGACATCCGTGTTTGCACTTGGCCGCCCCAAGCGCTCGTTTGCACGCCGAATTCCAGCGAATCGAAACGTGTGCCGGCGGCGAGGTTCGACGCGACGTATTGGTCCACGGACATTCCGCGCGTTGCCGAGCTCGCCCCGCCGTTGCCGGTCAGCATTCCGGCCATTCCCGGCGCGTGGTTGTCGAACCCGACGAAGTCGATGCCGTCGCAAATGACGAGGTCCGATGCGTGGGGAGCGAGGGGTTCCAAGATCCCGCCGGGAATGAAAGAGAAGGTTTCTCCGCTGCCGGTGGGTCGCCAATATTTGTGAACGGTCCCATTGGGCGTGAAGAACACGACCAGCCGCTTGGCGACCCCCGCAGCCAGCGCGTCAACCTTCTTGCCGGGTGCCCGCGCGGCGGGCGCGGCGCGCACCGACTCGACGAAAGACGCGGCTACGAGCGACGCGCCAAGCCCCGACGTGAATGCCCTTCGACCGATTTTGAAATGCGCCATGTTGAGCGAGCGGATCCAGCGGTAACGACGGAAGCCCCGCACCGCGCGTAGACAGCGGCGCACCGCGAGACGCGGTTTGGCCCGGAGTTACAGATTGCCTACCAAGTAAGTGCCGCGAGAAGCGGGATCGGCTCAGTGCTTTTTGCTGAACGAATCCAACGGCAAAGCAGCGGCCTAAAGACCCCTCTGCGCGCCGTGGTCCTACCGGCCGGACTCGCCTTTACCTCCGGCGCGCCGTGGTGTTACCTAACTTGAGCGGAGGTGCGCCGTGAGCCGAGTTGCCGACCGAGGTGTCTGCCGTGGGTTCGTTTGTGCCGTCGTCGCGGTGCTCCTCTTGACGACGGGTCTCCAAGCGCACGCTGAGGAGAAGGCGGCCCCTGCGCCGCCCACCGACACTTGGGCGGGTCAGCTCGAAGCGCTGGGAACATGGGTCGCCAAGCGCAAATCGACGGCGTGCTCGGAACGATGCTTCACCCTGACGCGGCTGCGGCTCGGCGGATCGGTGAATAGCGGAAATCTCAAGTTCGAGCTCGAAGGAAACCTGCTGGTCGATGGTCCGCACGCGGTTCCGCTCTTCGGCACGCCCACGCACATCCGTATCGAGCAAGCGACGGAAAGCGGCAAGCCCGCCGCCATTGGCTTCGAAGGCGACCACTATTACTACGCCGCGACGTCGCGGCGCTTCGTTCTCAAGGGCTCGCTCGTGCTGGACGATGATCGCGCCCTCTCCATTCCCGGTCCTCTCAACACGCTCGAGGCGGACCTCGGCGATGGGCGCTGTGTGGAGGGGTCACGGCTCAGCGGCATCACGGGAACGACCATCCACTTCGATCGCTCGACCACCACCCAGCCGAGCGCCGAGCCCACCGTGTTCCAACTGTCGCGCGCGATCCGCGTCGGCCGCGAAATCGACTTCGAATACAAGCTCGTCATGCGCAGCGGCTCTGATCTCGGCGTGGTGCGCCTGCCGCTCGCATTCGGCGAGCGCGTGCTCGACGTGATCGGCGCCGGGGGCTTTCGCGTCGAGGGCACCACGCTTCTTTTACCGACCTCCGGTCACAGCGCGGACATGCGCATCTCGGGAACGCTCCCGCAAGTGGGCATGTTCAAACCGGACGAGCGTTCGCCCTACGAATGGTGGCTCTTCGAAGCGGACGCCGAGCATCGCGTGACCGTCAAAAGCGAGGCTCGCCAACTCGATTCCGCTGAATCTCCCATCGTTCGCAAAATGCCGACCTCGCGGCTCTACTTGGCCCAGCGCGGTCAACCGCTCGAAGTGTCGATCCAAACGCTGAGCAGCGTCGATGTCCTCGCGGCCGTCGTGCGCTCCCACGAGCGCACCGTCGTGCTCACGCGCAAAGGGGACCTCGTTTCCGATGAGACGCTCGGCTACGAGAACAACGGCATCGACTATCTCCTCATGAATCCCGATGGCCGTCCCATCTACCTTGCCACGGACAGCAAGGCGGAGCGCATCATGCACAAAGAGAAGGGCGCGGAAGAGGTGATGGTGCCACTTCGTACCGGCAGCCATCGCGTGCACCTCCAGGCGCTCGCGGAAAGCGGCATTGGAGCGTTCTTTGGACGGCTCGAGGTGCCTCTCGCCACGTACCCGCTCACCGCCAGTCGTGTCGGCGTACGACTTGGGCTCCCCGCCTTCATTTATCCGCTCGCGTTCCTCGGCGGGGATCGTCCGGAGTGGTTTCTCGATCATGGCGATTTCGTGGCCATGGCCATTGCCGTCGTGATCGCGTCGCTCGCGCTACGCGGCTGGACACGGCGTGTGCTCGGCGCGATCGTGCTGGCCGGGCTCTGGTTCATCGCCGAGCTGCTCTTCGTGGGCGCGATCGGCGTCGTCGTGCTCGGCGCGTTTTTTTGGATGTTGGGGCGGCTCTTGTCGGGCAAGAAGCTGATCCTCGCGCTCGCAGCGCTCATCATTGGGGGTGGCTTTCTCCTGCTCGTCGCCCTCGTCGGCGTCGCGGTGACCCCCCAATTGCGAGCCGGGCGACACGACGAATCCGTGCCCGCGTCCCCACCCGCCGAGGCTTCGGCGGAGATGCGCGAACAAGCAACGGGCGCGGGGTCCGCCCAAGACGCCGCGCCCGTCGGCATGAGCGCCAAACGGGAGACGTATGGCCGGCGCGGCAACTTCATGGCGCAAGATGCCGCGGGCGGCGTGCTCGAAGGGGTAACGCCCGTGGCCTTGACGCTCCCGCAATACGAGCGCTCCGTGTACGCGACGCGCGAGCTCGTCACGCGTGAGCGTCCTTTCCGGCCCGTGCTCGTCTACGCGACGGCGTGGGCGACGTGGCCGCTCGCTGCGGGGTGGTTGCTCTGCGTCGTGGCGCTTCTCCGGATTTATTATCCGCTGATGCTCGGCTTGTCGGCGCGCATTCGCGAGCGCCTGGCGCGTGGGTCAGCTGCGCCGAGCGCCGTGACGCCCCCCGGTGCGCCGCCGGCGACGTAAGATGGCCAACGGAAACGTCGCGAGCATGAGAAGCGCGCTCGCCGAAACGGGCGTTCGCCGCGCCAGTGCGCAGCTGCAACTGTCATCGGCATCGCCGCTCGTCGGAGGTGTGGTCGTCGGCCCGCCTCCCGCGCCCGCGGCGCCTCCCTCGGGCGGCGCCGCGTCAGCCCCGGTGGGCGGTGTGGTGGTACCGACGGTGGCCCAGACGCCCGTGACCACGATGGCGAAGTCTTGCGGACCTTCCATGACCTCCTTCGGCTGGACCATCACCGTATAAGCACCCGAGGCGGGCGCCGTGAGCAACACTTGCTCGACGTTGTTGCGTCGATCCGCTTCGCCACCCGGTTCCGAGGCGCCGTCCGCGAAGACATTGCCGAGGTAAGTTCCCGCCGGCCCGCTCACGGTGAGGTCGAGATCGTTGACGAGGCGCGCCGCGGTCCAGCTAGCGGGGTTGTCGACCGTGGCGCCCATCGGAGGCGAGTCCGGCGTGCTCGGAAAATCGGTCCACACCAAGGTGATTTTGAGCGGCTGCGTCGGCTCGACGCCGTTGATCGTGTACGTCACTGGCGCTTCGGATTCCACGTCGAATCCAGTGCGGTGATCGTCGACGTAGAGCTTGCGCGTCGACCCGGCGAAGACGAGCGCCTGATCGAGCTGCACGCGCCCCCAACCCTGTTCGTTCGACGGAATGGGGCTGATCGTCATCCCGTCGTTGTCGGTCCCTTTCATCGATGCCGCGGAGTTGATCATCGTCGCCTTGATGAGTGCTGCGGTCGGTGTGAGCGCGTCCGTCATGCCCTTCGCGCCCGAGGGATAAAACCCATCCATGTAATACTGCCGGATGAGGGCGGCCGCGGCGACTGCCACCGGCGCTGCAAACGAGGTGCCGCTCCCTTCTCTGGCTGTGCAGTTCGGCGCGCCATCGACAGTCCCGTCACTGCGCGCCGCGGTGTTGAATCCGGGGACGATGACATCGGGTTTGATCCGCCCGTCGCTTGTCCAGCCTCGCGATGAATAGCGCGAGATGTTGTCATCGCTCACCGCGGTCGCGCTGGTACGCGAGCTGCCGATGGCGAGTCCATCCTTGTTGGTGGCAGGGCTTCCCACCGAGAAATCGACGTTGGCGGCGCCGTAGTTGCCCGCTGCGTACACGATCAAGAAATCCTTGTGCTCCCACATGTACCGGTCCACGTCCTGCGAGCGCATCGTATAGTTGCACTGGCGAGGCCCGAGTACCTTCTCGTTGTCGCCCCACGAGTCGTTGTGAACGCTCGCGCCCTGTAGGCGTGCTTGCTCGAAGAGCGGGTCGAGCTGGATGACGGGACAACCGAAGCCGGGACCATCCGAGCACTCGTTCGTCAGATACCCGGCGTCCTGCACGACAATCTTGGCGCCAGGCGCCATGCCGTCTTGCGCCGCGAAGTTTTCCGGATTGTTGTCGCTGTCGCCCACCATGTTGCCGGCGACGTGGGTACCGTGACCGAGTGTGTCCCACTTCGTATGGTCGGCCGGATCTTCGCAGCTCGGGCCGGTTGGCCATTGATCGCATGAATAGAGAAAGTCGTAGGCGACGATCTTGCGGTGCGAGAGGTCGGTCAGTGTCCCGTATCCCTCTGCATCGGACCAGGTGTTGACGACGGGGAGCGCGTCGCCGTTGAAATAGCAGGAGTTGGCGTCGAGCCCCGTGTCGGCCATGGCCACGATTTGGCCCTCGCCGCGGATGCCATGCGCCCAAATCGGCGTCTGCCCCATGTCGTGCCCTTGCGTGCCCGACTGAATCGTTCCGGCCGTTCGATCGTTCAGCCATCCCACGTGATGGATGCGCTCCACCAAAAAAACCTCGGGGAGCTCGGCCATGGCGCGAGCGCCTTCGGCCACGGCATCCACCGGAAAAATTGCGCTCACACGACCAAAGCCACCCGCCTCGCCGTCTCCCGCCAACCGTGCACCGCGGGCGGCGGCAAGCGCGCGAACCGAGTCGCGATCGTGACCGGGCATGACGTGAATCATGACCGGAACGTCGGAGCGATCGAGGCGCAGGGCAATCGCGGCGGGTAAGAGATCGCGCGCGAGTCGGTCCTCGGCTCGGTACGCCGCGAGAGCGACCATGCCTCTCACGGCTGCGGCCTTCGCATCATGCGGGCGCTCGAGCAAGAGAGCGTCGTAGGGCAGATGACTCACCTCGCGGTATCCCGCCTGGCGCAGCGCGCGCCGCGCGGCCGGCGTGACGGCACCCGCAAACTTCGCGATGACGAAGGGCTCGCTGGGGACGGCGAGCTCCGGCGCGATCGCCTCGAGAGCGCCCGCGGCCGACGCCGCTTCAACCGTAATTCGACGGCCAGAGGGGGTCTCGACGAAGGCCCGCGCAGGATCGAGCGACGGGCCTGCCGGTGCGGAGCACGCCGCTGCACTTGCCGCTGCCGCGAGACCGGTGAGCAGCTTGCCGCAGGACTGCATCGTGCGGCGGGTGGACACCATCATGCGCCTTCCTCCAGTGTTTCGTTCCTTCGAGGGCCGCACCATAGGCTGGATGGACCCCAGACCGTCAAGCGCTTCTGCATTCGTCGAGCGCCCCCCGCTCGCGCCATCGCGACGGCATCATCGGGCCCGCTGCAGTTCGAGCGTGTGGGTTCAGCAAGTCCACGGGACCACTTCTAGCCACATAGCAACAATGCGTCGTCAGCTGACCGACGGCCTAGCTTCCTTCGGATACGGCCCTGTTCGAACGAATGCCGCGCGTGCGGCCAACATGTCGTCGCTCGACCGACCACGGCGCCTCGTTCGATAAGGGCGTGTTCAACGCTGCTTGTCGTTCTCGCGGCAGGCTCGTAACCTCGAAATAGTGGACCTATTTTCAATGGAGCGATTCGAGAGCCGAATGGGAGCAATCATGTATGTAGAGAAACTTGGCGTCGTGAGTTCCTTGTTCTTTGCGATTGCAGCCGTTGGATGCAGCAACGACAGCACGCCAGGGCCGGCCACGACCCACGGTGATGGCGCGCCGGACGCGCCGCAAGAAGACACTCGCCCGTGCGAGGCGAGCACGCTCGTCACCGGCACGTTCAACCTCATGCACGCGGGGGTGCCCTATGGATATGTCGTCCACGTCCCGCCGAGCTACGACGGTACCAAGCGAACGCCTCTCGTCCTCAACTGGCACCCTTACGGCTCGACTGCGCTCGAAGAGGTGCTCTTCACCGGCACCGATGCCGTATCCGACGAGAACGGCTTCATCGTCGTTTATCCGAACAGCCCCGACAAGAGCTGGGCGGCCGGACGTTGTTGCACGAATTTCGACGGCGGCATGCCCGATCGCGATGACGTCGGATTTGCGCGGGCGCTCGTCGCAGAGATTTCGAACAAGGCGTGCATCGACTCGAAGCGCGTCTACGCGATGGGAATGTCCAACGGCGGATTCATGTCCCACCGCTTGGCCTGCGAAGCCGCCGATGTGTTCGCTGCCATCGTGCCCGTCGCGTCGACGATGGGCGTTGCCGATTGCCGTCCTTCACGTCCGATTTCCGTCATGCACCACCACGGCACCGGCGATTTGACGGTCGGCTACGACACCGCCGAGCTCTCGGCCGAAGGGGTGAGCGTTCCGGAGATGATGAAGCTGTGGGGCGCTCGTAACGGCTGCACCAAGGGGCCGGATACGACCTTTCAGATGGGCACCGTCACCTGCCAAACGTGGTCGGGGTGCACGGCGGGCGTGCTCGTGACGCTCTGCACGGCCGAGGGTTCGGGGCATTGCTGGCCGGGGGCGCAATTTTGCCCGGGCGACAAGCCCTTCACCAAGGATATTTCCGCGAGCCGCGACGGATGGGCCTTCATGCAGAAGTTCATGCTCCCCTAATTTCTTCGCGGGTTCGTGCTCGATTTACGGGCGACCCTCGCGCGATCGCTCTTGACCCGCGGGCTCCCTTGTCTGACGGTGCAGCCGGAGGGGCGCGCGGCCCCTGGCCTCGATCCCAAAGGAGCGAAGATGCGCCGTTCGTTTGTCTTGCTGTTGTCCGCACTCCCCCTCGTCTCGTGCGGAGCGGAACCTCCCATCTGTGCGACGCCTGCCGCACCTTCGGCGACCGTCGCCGGCAAGGGGGCGCCGCCGGCAGTCGCCGCAGACGCGATGCCGCCGCCGCAGAAGGATGGGCGACTCCCCAACTTTGCATCGCCGCTTCGATACACGGCGTCGCTCAAGATCGATCCGAATCAACCGCGTTTTTCGGGAACCGTACAGATTCTCGTCGACGTGCCGGCGCCGACGGCCTTCGTCGTTTTGCATGCGCGCGACATTGCCGTCGCGCGCGCGACCGCGCTCATCGCGGGCGCATCGATCGCCGCCAGCGCGACCTCACGCCTCGCGGAAGGTGCGAAATACCCCGCCGAGCTCGTCCTTCGTTTCGAACGGCCGCTCCCTCGAGGGCAGGCCACGCTCGAGATCGACTACGACGCGCCCTTCTCGAAGGACCTGAACGGCATCTACCGGGTGAAAGAGGGAGAGCGCTATTACGCCTTCACCCAATTCGAAGCCACCGACGCTCGCCGCGCCTTTCCGTGTTTCGACGAACCGAGCTTCAAGGTGCCCTGGGAGATGAAAATCACCGTCCCCAAGGGGATGCTGGCGGTCGCCAACACCCCCGAAGTCCGGCACGCCGACGCAGGGAGCTCGACGACTTTCGAATTTGCGCCCACGCCTCCCGTGCCAAGCTACCTGCTCGCGCTGGCCGTCGGCGATCTCGAAGTGCGCACCGGCGCCACCTCGCCGGTTCCGATCCGCCTCATCACGGTGAAAGGAAAGTCGAACCTCGGCACGATGGCGCTCGAAGCCACGGCTGCCATGACGCAAAAGCTCGCCGACTATTTCGGCTCGCCGTTTCCGTATCCAAAGCTCGACATCGTGGCGGTGCCCGATTTCGGTGCGGGCGCCATGGAGAACGCCGGCTTCATCACCTTCCGCGAAGAGGCGCTGTTGCTCGATCCCGCCCACGCCTCCACCGCGACCAAGCGGAGGGTCGCGCTCATCATCGCCCACGAGCTCGCTCACCAATGGTTCGGCGATTTCGTCACCATGGCGTGGTGGAATGACCTCTGGTTGAACGAGGGGTTTGCCACCTGGATGGAGACCAAGATCCTCGATATCTGGAAACCGAGCTTCGAAGCGCGGCTCTTTGCCGCGAGTGACACACTCGAAGCCATGGATCTCGACGGCCTCGATGCGGCACGCGCGATTCGCCAACCGGTGACCACGACGGGACAAGCGTCGGAAGCGTTCGATTCCATCACCTACCAAAAAGGCGCAGCCGTCCTAGCCATGCTCGAGCGGTGGGTGGGACCCGAGAAATTCCAGCAGGGTGTTCGCGATTATCTCGGCGCGCATGCGTGGAAGAACGCCAAGGCCGAAGACTTGCTCAGCGCGCTCGACAAGGCGACGGGCAAGGACGTGACGTTGCTCGCTTCGACGTTTCTCGATCAAGCGGGCATCCCCATGGTGGGGGTGAGCGCCAGCTGCAACGGAGGAAAACTCACCGGTATCGATGTGGAACAGCAGCCGTGGCGACCCATGGGTTCCAAAGCCCCTACCGAGAAATTGTGGCGGGTGCCCATCTGTGTGCGCGTCGACGGTCAGAAAGACGAGATTTGCACGGAGCTCACCAAGGCGAGTCAACACATCGACGCTCCGGCGGGCGCCGCGTGCCCGAACTGGGTGCATCCCAACGCGAACGCCTCTGGTTATTATCGTTTCAGCCTCGCCGAGCCGAAGCTCGTCGCGCTTTCCTCGGCCGCCAAGCTGACGCCCGCCGATCGTCTGGCGGTCCTGTCCAATGGTTGGGCCATGGTCCGCGCCGGCAAGATCGGGGTGGAGACGATGCTCAAAGTTCTTTCGGCATTCGACAAGGAGACGAACCACGAAGTCGTCGGGGCGGAGATCGAAATTCTCACCGCCATGAACGAAGCGATCGTCGACGGCGCGTCGCGCGCCGGCTTCAAGAAATACGTGAGCGCGCGTCTCGGCAACCAGAAGCGTTTGCTCGGATGGGGCGGCCGACGAGGACCTTCGGAGATCGATGACGGCAAGGCCCTCATGCGAAAATCGGTCCTCTTCGCGATGGGCGAGCTCGCGGAAGACGAAATGACCCTGAAGGAAGCGGAAAAGCAGGCAAAAGCGTGGCTCACCGATCCCAACGGCGTCGATGGCGATATTGCCCAAGTCGCGGTCGAGCTCGCGTCGCGGAAGGCTGGGAAGGAACGATTCGACGCGCTTCTCGGCGCCATGAAGAACGCGTCCACGCCGCAGAACCGCGTCATCGCGGTACGTGGATTGTCGTCTTTCGGCGACGCGAGTCTCTTGCGTGAAGCGCTGGACAAGCTCTTGACGGGCGAGATCAAGCTGCAGGACATCCGCTATGTATTCGCGGCGGCACTCGATCACGAGCCGTCGCGCGAGGTGGTACTCGATTGGGTGCGCGCCAACTGGGGCAAGCTCGGCGCTCGCATGCCCCGCCCGTTCGTGCGCCGGTTCGTCTCGCTCGTCGGCGAGACCTGTACCAAGGCAGCGCGCGACGAGCTGGCCGCCTTTTTCCAGACCGAGGCCAAACACCTGGACGGCGCCGAGCGTGCGCTCGCTCAGGGCATCGAGAAAGCGACGCTCTGCATCGAGCTCCGCGAACGAGGCGCGAGCGCCGCGGCAAAGGTGCTGGGCAAGTAGTCCATCAGTCGCTGCCCTTGTCCGCCCGTCGCAGCGCGAAATCGATCGTCGCGCCGACCACGACGTTCACGCCCCGAATCGCCTCGTGTACGGCGGTCACACTGGCGTCGTGCACGCCATGAACGACGCGCGTCGGCTCGGCGACGCCCGGAATGCGCTCGAGGATACCGAACGGCCGGCGTGCGCTTTCGATCTGGATGCGTTGCACGGCGCGGGAGCCGTGTTCGACGGCGTCGCGCACGAGAGCGACGGCCCCCCGCCAACGGGCGACGTTGTTCACGCCGCCGCCTCGCACCAGCCGCGGATGGGAGCATAAACCGCAGGATCGTGCGCCAGGCGCATGTGCGCAAAGGCGTGGAAAATCTTGACGTGATCGGGGGGAAGAGCGACCGCCCCAATGTCGCCGCACGCGTCGGCGGTGGCGCTCGACAAAGGAACGAGCGCATCGCCGAACCAGAGTGCAAGCCAAGGGTCCGTGGCGAGCGCACCGGCGATGAGATAATGCTGGATTTCCGGCAAGAGCGGCACGGGATGCCGCCAGTCGCTGAGCGGATGCCACGCGTCGGCGTCGCCGAGGTTACGTAGACCGAGGCTGCGGATATCGCCGATATCGGCAATGAGGCGCGTATAAGGATCGGGCACGTTTCGTAGCGTGCGCACGAGAAAGCGCCCCGCGCGTTCGAGCGGAGCGCCGCGGTGCGGCGTTCCGATGTAAATCGCGCGCTTGATGCGAGAGAGCCAGGAATGCCCCTCCTTTTGCGCGGTGTGGCACGCGCTCCTTACGACCAAGCCACCCATGCTGAACCCAATGGGGATGATCTCGTCGATCACATCGGGGTAAGCGTCGCCGAGAGCTTCCAACAGATCGGCCAGCGCCGCGCCGTTTTCCGCGATTCCCCGCCCCGAGTTGTAGCGCAGGTAGAGCGGTGTCACCCCGAGGTCCCGTTCGAGCAAAGAGCCGTAGTCGCTGCCGTCCTGCATTCTCCATACTTGCTCTGTGCACATGAGCCCATGCACGAAGACGGCTATCCGCCGGCTCGGTCGGGGAATGGCGCGCGCCAACGATGACCGATCCATGGAGAGCGCTGCACCTTGGTGGACGAAGGAGAGCGTGGTGGCCAAACCATTGCTTGTCCGCGCCAGGTGATCGCCGAGGACGCCGTTCAAGATCGCCAGCGAATGTTCGAGCTTTTGTCCCACGGTTCCCCAACCGTAGACCCTCACGCGTTCTGGTCAAGCGCCTCGCGCGCCGTGCTAAGACCCTGCCCGTGTCGGTTCTCAGCGCGCGCGACCTCGTCAAGGCCTACGGCCCCCAGACGCTCTTTTCGGGAGCGTCCATCACCATCGAAGCTGGGGAACGGGTTGGTTTGCTCGGTGCCAACGGCACCGGCAAATCGACGCTGCTGCGCGTGCTCGCGCGCGGGGAGCCTGCCGACGAAGGGGTCATCGATTGGCAGCGCGGGGCATCGATTCTGTATCTCCCGCAGGAACCGAAGCTGCCCGAAGAGGCATCCCCGCGGGTCATCGTGGGTCAGGCATTGTCCGATTGGCACGCTGCCCTCGCGCGCCACGGCGAAGTGACGGCGGCCATCGAGCGTGGCGAAGGGGACGATGACGCGCTCGCCGAGCAGGCTCGCCTCGCGGACAGCGTCGAACGGTTAGGTGGATGGGAGCAGGGCCACCGTATCGTCGAAATGCTCGAACGCCTCGGCATCCGCGACGTCGATCGCCCGGTGGGATCGATGAGTGGCGGCGAGCAACGACGCGTCGCATTGGCGAGCATCCTCATAGCGCGGCCCGAGCTCATGATCCTCGACGAACCGACCAATCACCTCGACGTGGATACGATCGAATTCGTCGAATCGTATCTGGCGGAACGATTCGAGGGAGCCGTGCTCATCGTGACGCACGATCGCTATGTGCTCGACGCCATCGCCGATCGCGTGGTGGAGCTCGATCGCGGCGTCTTGACCGAGTTCTCGGGCGGCTACTCCGACTACCTGGCTCTGAAATCAGAAGCGCTCGCCCACGAGCAACGCACGGAGCAAAACCGTGTCAATCGGTTGCGGCGCGAGCGTGCTTGGCTTTTGCGCGGCGCCAAGGCTCGAACGACTAAGCAAAAGGCCCGCATCGACCGCGCGCGAGCGCTCATGGCCATCGAGGCCCCCAAAGAGGCGGCACGCACGGAGCTCGCCGGCCTCGAATCAGGTGCGCAGCGCCTGGGAAAGACGATCCTCGATCTCGCCGACGTCAGCGTCGAGCTCGGAGGACGGACGCTCATCGAAGGGCTCACCTTGCAGATGGTGACCGGCGATCGCATCGGTATCGTCGGTCCTAACGGCGCCGGCAAAACAACGTTACTTCGCTTGGTGTCGGGCGACTTTTCGCCGGCTCGGGGCAAAGTCACGCTCGGCGTAAATACACGCATCGCCTACTTCGATCAGGCGCGAGCCAACCTCGAGCTCGATTGGTCGGTCTTCGACAACGTCGCCGAACGCGAAGGCGCTGAGCGGACCGGCGGTGGTCAAGTGCACATCGGGACGGAGACGATGGACCTTCGCGTCTACCTCGAGCGGTTCCTTTTCGACGGGAGCAAGCAACGGCAAAAGGTGAGCGCGCTTTCCGGCGGCGAGCGGGCGCGGGTCGCGCTCGCCAAAACGCTGCGCAGCGGCGCCAACCTCCTGCTGCTCGACGAACCGACCAACGATCTCGACGTTGCTACCCTGGGAGAGCTCGAGGATCTTCTCGTCTCCTGGCCCGGTTGCGCCATCGTCGTATCGCACGATCGCTATTTTCTGAACGGCGTGGCGACATCGATCCTGTCGTTCGAAGGCGAGGGCAGGGTGGTGCGCTATCCGGGCGGCTACGACTCTTATCGCACGCTGCGCGACGAAGCGGTCTCCCTCGCCGCGCCGAAGCAGCAAAAGGCTGCGCCCAAACCGGCGCCGGGCGCTGCGCCGGCGGTGACGCCGCCCAAGAAACTCACCCACGCCGAACGCATCGAGCTGGAAGGCATTCTCGACCGCGTAGCCGAAGCGGAATCACGCGTCGCTCGACTGGAGGCCGCGCTCTCCGACCCGAATGTGTACGAAAAGGGCGCCGAAGCGATGAAGCAGCTGCACCGCGACTACGACGCGGCGGCGGCCGACGTGACGCGCCTTCTCGCACGTTGGGAAGCACTCGAATCGCGACGTTAGGCGCGGGCATCGCCCGGGCGCCTTTCCCGACCTGCTGATATTCCACTGCCGGTGCTGCGGCGGTCGCGCCACATCGTCGCTACAAATGGCCCCAGCTCGTGGGCTTTTTCGATTGTCACTTGACGAGTCAAAAAACAACAAGCCCAGGCCGACAAGGCCTACGACATCCAAACCAACGTCATGCAGCAGCTGCTCATCGCCGAGGCGGTCAAGGTGCAGCAGATCGAGAAGGAACAGCAGGTCAAGGTGCAAGAGGCGGAGATCCTGCGCGTCGAGAAAGAGCTCATAGCGACCGTCTTGAAGCAGGCCGAGGTCGAGCGCTGCCGGATCGAAACGCTGGCCAGCGCCGAGCGCCAGCGTCTCATCTTCGAAGCGGAAGGTAACGCCATCGCCATTCGCGCTCAGGGCGAAGCCGAAGCGGATGTCACCTTCAGGAAGGGCGAAGCCGAAGCCAAAGCGATGAACGTGAAGGCCGAGGCCTACCAGGTCTACAACCAGGCGGCCCTTGCCGATAAGCTGCTCACGACCCTGCCGGAGATCGTGCGCGCCCTCGCCGCGCCGCTCGAGAAGATCGACAAGATCACCGTGATATCCACCGGCAACGCCGAAACGACGGGCATGCACAAGATCAC
Organism: Polyangiaceae bacterium; assembly: GCA_035318505.1. GTDB lineage: Bacteria > Myxococcota_A > Polyangia > Polyangiales > Polyangiaceae > DASWDH01. The sequence goes on from DATHEQ010000016.1 coordinate 71,712, forward strand.
CGGCGACCTCGCACAGGTCGCGGCGCAGGTGCCTACGCTCTTCGAATCGCTGAGCGGCATGAACATGGGAGAGCTCCTCTCCAAGGTGCGCGTCATCGGAGACCCGGTTCTCAAGCCCGCCGTCCCCACGCGCTAGCGACGGTAACGGTTGCAGGCGGGCGCACGGCGCCCGCCTGCGTCGTGACGCAGATTGTCCACGACGCGTGAAACGGTCGCTGCTAGCGTGCGCCGAGCAATGCCAAGCTTCGTTTGTCGAGTTTGCGGTCGGGATTTTGAAGTGTCCGAACCCGCGCTGGCCAAGTTTCCCGGCTGGAAACCCCAGCGATGTTTGACCTGCAAGAATCAAACGACAGGCGGCGCGCGACCGTCGTCAGCCGGACAGCCTCCGCCGAACGCCTCGCGACCGGGTGCGCCGCCCTCCTCGTCGAGGCGCGGGCCGAGGGCGTACGCCTCTCGGGAAGAGAACCTCAGCGTGGCCGAGGTGCTCGCGAAGTACAGCAGTGGGCCGCTCGACGGCGTGTTCACCGATGGCGCCGCCGAGCCAAACCCGGGGCCGGGTGGATGGGGCGCGGTCTACGTTCGAGGGAACGCGGTCGTCCAAGAGCGATGCGGAAATGAGCCGCATACGACCAACAACCGCATGGAGCTGCGCGCCCTGATCGAGGGATGCTCTCTCGTCGAGCCCGGAACCCGCGCCGTCGTCTATACGGACAGCCAGCTTTGCGTCAACACCATCTCGAAATGGGCCAAGGGCTGGGAAGCACGCGGATGGAAGCGCAAAGGAGGCGAGATCAAGAACCTGGAGCTCGTACAGGCGCTCTATGCAGCATTGCGGGTAAGGCCGGAGATCGAGCTGCGATGGATCCCGGCGCATGCGGGCAACCGCTGGAACGAGTACGCCGACTCATTGGCCACAGCGTACCGGCGGAAAACCCGCTAACCGCGGGAAGGGGCGGCGCCGCTCGCTGCACCGAGCGTACGCTTCCCTGCGCCACGCTAGTGCGCGCAGCGATGGCATGCTCTTCTTGCGAACATGAGAACAGGCAGAAAATCCGCGCGCGCTGCACTCGTTTTTTCGGCCCTCATCGGAGGTCTGGTCGGTTGCGGTGGTGCTGCCCCGACGAGCGCACCGGCGGCGTCTCCGCCGCCGCCCAACGCTCCCATCGTCGACGCGCCCGCTGCGCCCAGCTCGGCCGCCGTGCCTGGATCATCTTCCGGCAACAACGCCCTCCCGGCGAAGGCTGCGGCCAAAGATCCCCTCGAGGCGACGGTGACGGTATCCGATGCGATCCGCGCCATCGTCGCCGCCAAGGATCGATCCGATGAAGACCGCAAGCTCGACGCGGGACGCCACCCGGCGGAGCTTCTCGCGTTTCTCGGCGTCGCTCCGGGGCAGCGCATCGTCGAGATCGGGTCGTACCAGGGATACACGGCTGAGTTGCTGGGGCGCGCCGTTGCCCCCAACGGCAAGGTCTACGCGCAGGACCCCGCGTCATTCAACAAGTTCACGACCAAGGTGTGGGAAGGCCGCAAGAATAACCCCGCCATGAAGAACATCGTTCACATCGAGCGGCCCTTCGATGCGCCCGCGCCGCCCGAAGCCAAGGATCTGGACGCAGTGGTGTGCGGTCTCTTCTACCACGACACGGTGTGGCTCAAGATTGATCGCGCCAAGATGAATGCGTCGGTGTTCAAAGCGCTCAAGCCGGGCGGCGTGTATCTCATCTACGATCACAGCGCACGCGAAGGGACGGGGGTGGGGGACGTGAAGACCTTGCACCGCATCGAAGAAAAGGTCGTTCGCAGCGAGGTCGAGAGTGCTGGTTTCAAGCTCGCCGCCACTGCAAGCTTTTTGCGACACCCCGACGACAAGCGCGACTGGGACGCCTCTGACGAGGCCCCACCCGAGCTGCGGGGTACGAGCGATCGCTTCGTGCTGAAGTTCGTGAAGCCTTGAGAGCTGCGCGATAGGCGGCCGCGAGTTTCCGGGTCAGCCTCGCCGAGAACCTGCGCGCGGGTGCCAAGTAGCGCGAGCGCGGCGACGTCTATTTGTCCGCTGTCTTCATGCGGCTGCTGCTGCGCGGGGGGCTCCGTTTTTGCCAAGTGCAATGAAACTCGTGGTACGGGGCCCCGGTGCTCATGCACTTTCGTTCGAAGGCGTCGTTATTCACATAAAAACCGATCGCACGCATGGTCGCAATCATCCACCCTTCCATCAATCGACAATGGGCGGGATCCATGTCGGGGAAGTCGTAGATGCGCAGGGTCGTGTCCTCGGGGGCCCAAGCAACCGCTTCCATGCGGCCGGCGTCGCGGTAGTAGCTCGACCACACCTTGTCGCACGCGCGGATGAGTCGTTCGGGGCTGGAGAGCGTGCGGTACACGCGCAGAACGGTCCCGAGATCGCGTATACCCGCCACATCGCCGAGCTCTCGGAAGAAGTTTTGTTGTCCGACTTTGCCGAGGGCGCGTTCGACCCCATGGAGAAAGCCGATGAACGACGGGTAGGAGTACCAACCCATCATGCGGATGGGTAGCTCGAAGGCGGCGCGGCTGTCGTCGTTGCCCGCGGCAACGGCCGCCGCCAGCGTATGCGGCCCGCGTGTACTTTTGACGTGTTTCAGAATGCCGAGGAAAGCTCGGCCGCTGACTTCCGTAGCCATCCCGTCTCCCCTCGCGTGCGCCCCTCACACGATAGGATAGACCAACGAAACGGGTACGTCGCCACGATCATAAAAGAGTGAGCGCGTGCGATCGAAGGGATCGCACGCGCTCACTGCTTCATCGCATCGATCGCGTCGAGCTGCGAAGCTCGGGCGAGGCGCGCATCATTGACAGGTCGTGTTGCCGCCCACGGAGTGCCCGCAGTGGGTCGACCTCATGGTTCCCGCTTCTCCTGCGTCACGCGCCAAGTTCACGTGTTGCGCGCGGCAACAGAGCTGAACTTGCGTCGTGGGCGCGCACTTGGTCATGCAGTCCGCCTTGCTGGTGTACGTCGTCGACCACATGGTGATGGGCGTGCATACGGCGAGGAAGGTCGAGCAATAGTCGTCGCACGTGAGCCCCATGCCGGGGCCCGCCGTCGTGCACGTGTTGAGACCCGCATCGCCGCCATCGGTCGAACTTCCGCCGTCGGTTGCGTCGCTGGCCGCGTCGCCAGCCGAGTCTGGCGAACCACTGTCGCCGCCACCCGTGCCTGCAGCGCCCGCGCTTCCCGCCGTTCCTGCGCTGCCGTCGGGTACGCCGCCGTCGGCACCGCCCGCTCCCGACGATCCGGCTGCACCGCCCTTTCCAGCTGCGCCGCTCGCGCCGCCCGCGCCGGACGCTCCGCCTTTGCCTCCGGCCCCGCCCGACCCGGCGGCACCTCCGGTTGCCGAACCACCGGATCCGCCGGTGCCTGCCGCGCCGCCCGTGGCGCCGCCGCTCCCGCCGGTCCCAGCTTTGCCGGCGCTGCCGCCGCCCGAGCCAGCGCCTCCGGTCGTGCCGGCGGAGCCGCCGGTCGACCCGCCGCTACCGGCTGAGCCGCCCGTCGTATCGTCATCGCCGCCACAGGCTGCGAAAAAAGCAGGTGCCAACGCTGAACCAACGAGAACCAAAGAAATACGAGTTAGCCTATTCATTCTTATTCTCCTTATCGTCCCCCCCGCGCCTTCAAGCGAACCGAAGCCTATCGTCGCTGCCCGTGCCTTCAAGCGATTGGAGCGAGGCACCCTTCTACCACCCACCGGAACGAGGGTAAACGGACGTTTTGCCCCTGTATGCACACGTTTGCATACAGTCGGCATGGCCTAATCTGGGCGCTCCAGATGCCGGCTTGCTCGATGCGAGCGAGTTCATGCGTCGTCGGCTCGCAGGACCCGGACCACGATCTCGCGAGCTGCGGCGCGCGCGGAAGAGCTTAATGGCGATCGAAGCGGCGGCGCAGATGGGTGCGCTGGTGTTTCACCGGCGGGGCGCCGTGCAGGCGCCCGTTCCTGTCGCGGTGCCGCACTCGGCGGACGCGTTGGTACCAGCTTCGGTCGCGTCGCGCGCGAGGTAAACGTGCTCGCCGCGGCAGCAGATCTGGTCCTGCGTATAGGAGGCGCACGCCGTCATGCAGGCCGGCTTGTCGGCAAAGTAGGTCGACCACATGGTGATCGGTTTGCAGATATCGATGAAGGTCGAACAATATTCCTCGCAGCTGATCCCGAGACCGCCGCCCGACTGTATGCACGTGTTGAGGCCGCTATCGCTCGTGTCGCCGACGCTGCCGTCGTTGGCGTCGGCCGCGCTGTCGTCGCTCGCATCGGAACCCGCGTCCGGCTCGACGTCTGGTCCCGCGTCGCTACCCGCCGTGCCACCGGTGCCCGACGAACCCGCAGTGCCGCCGGTTCCCGCTGCTCCCGCCGTTCCGGCAGTGCCGCCCGTTCCCGCGCTGCCGTCGGGACCCGCGTCGGGCGCGCCGCCCGTTCCCGCTGATCCAGCAGTGCCGCTCGATCCCGCGCCGCCACCCTTACCCGCGGTTCCCGCGGCGCCGCCTTTACCGGCTGCGCCGCCCTTTCCGGCGCCGCCGGTTCCCGCGGCTCCTCCGGCCCCACCTTTGCCGGTCGTTCCTGCAGCGCCGCCTTTGCCGCCGGTTCCCGCGGTTCCGCCGGTGCCGCCTTTGCCCGCCGTGCCGCTGCTTCCCCCGGTCGCGGAGCCGTCGCCACCGCCTCTGCCCGCGGTGCCCGCCGTTCCGCCTTTCGAGCTGCCCCCGTCTCTCCCCGCGGATCCTGCCGCGCCAGCGCCGCCCGTGTCGTCGTCATCGCCTCCGCATGCACTCGCGAGAAAAGCCGGCGCGAAGACGGCGGTGGTGAGAACCAAAGAAAGGCGGACGATTCTGCTCATGGCTCAACTCCTTGCTGATGAACCTCGGGAAAGCGGGTTCGTCCCGTATCAGGACTCTCTTCGCGCGTAAACGCGGTGCTCGCGTCTTGGGGCTTTCGCCGGATTCGGGCTTACGCGCCGAAAGCTCGTGCTGCGATCGCGGGTGTTGTTTTTCGCCGCGGGGAGCTAGCGACCGGGTACGCCGAGCCAGCCGCGCGTCGCGTAATCGGCGAGCGTGAGCCCCACCATGATGGCGAGCCAAAAAACGCCCGAAACGATCACGAGCGAGGTGAGCCGGGTGGCGTAGCGAACGTGCATGAAATAGAGGATGACGAGCGTCGCTTTGCAGGCGGCGATGCCGAGCGCGACGACGTTGTTGAGCGGCCCCAAGTCGACGAAGGCCACGGCAACGGTGGTTCCCGTGAGCACGAGCAACGCGAAAAAGATCGCGAAGTAAACGCGCAGCGGCAGAACGTGGGTGGTGGACGACATGCGCTAAGGCCTCCTCACCCGTGCCTTCCCACGAGATAGAGCAGCGGGAACAGGAATATCCAAACGATGTCGACGAAATGCCAATAGAGGCCGATGCCTTCCACGTAGTTGTGGTTATTGCCGTCGAACATCCCGCGAAGACTCGGGCGAATGAGCCAGACGAGGAGCCCTACGCCGATGATCATGTGCACGGCGTGTAGCCCGGTCATGCCGAAGTAGAGAAAGAAGAAGAGCTGCGTATGGGCTTGGATGTCCTGGGGGCCGGCGCTGGGCAGCGGCACGTCGGCACGGCTCTCACCGACGACTCCGGAGGGGAGCTCGGAGGCGACCGGCTTGCCGTGGTGGGTCGGCAAATGATCGATCTCGAGATGGAAATCGTGCCCGGGAATCAAGTGCTCGACCCACTTGTGGTGGTACTCCGTCGCTTTGATGCCGAGAAATACAGAACCGAGGACGATGGTGGCCACCAAAAAGCCGGCGATGGCTTTGCTTCGGCCGAGCTGCGCGCTGCGCACCGCCATGGCCATGGTGAGGCTCGAGCAGATGAGGACGGCGGTGTTGATGGTCCCCAGCATGACGTCGAGCTGGTGGCTGCCGGCGATGAACGCTTCCGGATATTTGGAACGGTAGAGGATATAGGCCGTGAAAAGGCCGCCGAAGAACATGATCTCGGTGACGAGAAAGACCCATACGCCGAGCGACGCCGACTCGCGCTGCTGCGCGTAGCTGTCGAAGTGGTGAGCGAGACGCGGCGGGTGCGCGCCAGTGTGGCCTTGCTCGGTAGAACCGTGCGCGGCGGCGACCCCGCGCGGGCCGATCGCGGTGGAGTGCGCTTCAGGTGACACGCATCACCTCCTGCTTGGGCGGGGGAAGCGACGGCTGCACGCGCGATTCGTGGTATTCGTAGGCGCCCCAGGTGACGACGGGCGGCTTGTCGAAGTTCTCGACCGGCGGCGGCGAGGTCGTTTCCCACTCGAGACCGATCGCGCCCCACGGGTTCGCGCTCGCGTCTTTGCCGTAGCGCATCGACCAGATGAAGTAGACGGCGGGGATGAGGTATCCCAAACCGAGCACGGTCGCCCCTGCCGACGACATGACGTTCAGCACCTGAAACTCGTTGGGATAGGCGTGGTACCGGCGGGGCATCCCCAGGTAGCCGAGGATGAACTGAGGGAAGAACGTGACGTTGAAGCCGAGGAAGATGGTGAGCGCGCCGACCTTGGACCAGAATTTCGGGTAGAGCTTGCCCGTGATTTTCGGCCACCAGTAATGAAGGCCGCCCATGTAACCCATGATGGCGCCGCCCACCATGATGTAGTGGAAGTGCGCCACGACGAAGTACGTGTCGTGGACATGAATGTCGATACCGAGCGTCGCCAGCATGACACCGGTGAGACCGCCGATGGTGAAGAGGCCGATGAAGCCGAGCGCATAGAGCATCGGCGTGTCCCAGGAGATCGACCCCTTGTAGAGCGTCGTCGTCCAATTGAAGACTTTTACCGCCGAGGGGATGGCGACCAGCATGGAGAGCGCCGAGAAGATGGCGGCGGCATAGACCGAAATGCCCGCCACGAACATGTGGTGAGCCCATACGAAAAAGCCGAGCACGGCGATGGCGATGCTCGCGAAGGCCACGAAGTGGTATCCGAACACCGGTTTGCGCGTGAAGGCGGCGATCAACTCGCTCACCACCCCCATCGCCGGCAGAATCATGATGTAAACGGCAGGGTGCGAATAAAACCAGAAGAAGTGCTGAAAAAGCACGGGATCGCCGCCCAGCTTGGGATCGAAGATTCCCACGCCGAAGATGCGTTCGGCGCCGAGCAGCAGAATGGTGATGGCGATCACCGGCGTGCCCAGGATCATGATGACGCTGGTGGCGTAGTGCGACCACACGAAGAGCGGCAGGCGAAACCAAGTCATCCCCGGTGCGCGCATGCGGTGGATCGTGACGATGAAGTTGAGGCCGGTGAGAATGGATGAAAATCCGGTGATGAAGATGCCGAGCGCGACCAAAACGACTGGCGTGTTGGTGTACCCGGTCGAGAGCGGCGCATAGAACGTCCACCCCGTGTCGACGCCGCCCGTCAGAAGCGCATAAAAAGTGAAGAGCCCACCGATGGCATAGATGTACCAAGACAAAAGGTTGATCTTGGGGAACGCCAGATCTTTGGCGCCGATCATGATGGGGATCAGAAAATTCCCGAGCACCGACGGAATCGACGGGATGAGGAAGAAGAAAATCATCATGATGCCGTGCATCGTGAAGAGGCGGTTGTAGATGTCGGCCTGGACCAGATCGCCTTCCGGAGTGGTCAGCTCGAGACGGATGATCACCGCCATGGCGCCGCCGAGAAGAAAGAAGAACGAAACCGAGATGAGATAGAGGATGGCGATGCGCTTGTGATCTCTCGTGAGAAGCCACGAGGCGAGCCCGTACTTGTGATTCAGGTAATGCTCGTACGGTTCGGGGGCTTCCTCGATAGGCTCGGGGAACGCGCTGTGTGCGGGGAAATCGCTATGCGCAGTCATCTCGCACCTTCGTTAGGCGATGGCGGCGATTCCGCCGGTCGGTCCGCCGCTTTGCCGGCCGGCGCCGGTTCCACTCCGGTCGGTTGCTTCAAGGATCCGACGTAACGGATGAGTTGAATGATCTCCTCCTCGCTCAGCTGACCGCGGTAGGTGGGCATGATGGGTTGGTAACCGGCCACGACTTTGGTGGCGGGGTTCACGATCGATTCTCGGATGTACGTCTCGTCGGCGGTCACCGTCTGACCCCCCTCGAGATGGACGGTCTTGCCGATGAGACCCGAGAGCTGGGGCGCGCGGGCCGTGCTGTCGGTGCGATGGCAGGTGTGACACGCCTTGGCGACGAAGAGATCCTCCCCCGAGGCGACGCCGGAAGGGCCGCCCATGTTTTCGCCGCCGATCCAGCGCTCGTATTCAGTCGGTTCCATGACGATGATGCGGCCAACCATGCGCGAGTGCTCGGTGCCGCAGTACTCGGCGCAGAAGAGGTGAAATGTGCCTAGCGTGTCGGCGTTGAACCACAGCGTCGTGTAGCGGCCGGGAATGGCGTCCGTTTTCATGCGCATGACAGGCAGAAAAAACGAGTGCACCACGTCTTCCGACGTCAGTTTCAGCTTTACCGCTTGCCCGCGCGGAACGTGCAGCTCGTTGATTTCGCGCCGGCCACTCGGATGCTCGATCTTCCACATCCATCGTTTGCCGATGACGTAGTACTGCTTGGCGTCGGCGGGCGGGCGCGCGGCGGCGAAGAAGATGCGCGCTCCCCAGGCAAAGAACCCGAGCGCGATCACGAGCGGCCCGATGATCCACGTCGATTCGAGCAGCCCCGTGCTGCCCCCCTTTTGGTACACGCCCACCTGGGTCGGCGAAGTGCGGCGGTAGCGCACCATGAAATAGAAAATCAGGACGGCGATGAGCGTCGAGAAGAAGACGGTCACGCCGAGCGTCGTGAAAAAAAGAAGATCGATTTCGCGCGCCATCTCGCTGGCGCGGGGCGGAAAGAGCGGCGCATTCGGCAAAAAACCTTGGGCGGGGGGCATGGTCATTCGGCTCCCCCGAGAGGCAGCGGGGTTTTCCTCTTCGATTTGCGTTCGCTGCGCGCGCTCACGATGACGAAGGCGCCGAACGCCAACAAGGTGAGCACCCCCCCGGCGCGCATGGTGTTGATGGCGATGGCTCCGTAGCGGCCCGTCTTGGGGTCGTAGTGGTAACAGAGCAAGAGAAGTTGATCGACGATCGATCCCACCTTGCCTTGCGAGGCCTCGACCAACGCAAAGCGCACGTCCCGCGGCGCGTACTCGACGCCGAAGAGGTAGCGCGCGATATTGCCCTCGGGCGTGAGCACGACGAGACCGGTGGCATGTGCGTATTGCTTGGTCTCGGCGTCCCATTCGTAACGAAACCCGGCCGCCGTGGCGAGGCTCTCGATGGCGCTCGCGTCGCCGGTGAGAAAGTGCCACCCAGCGGCGGCTTCGGGCCGGCCATAGCGGGCCATGGCCATTTCTTTTTTGGCGCGCGCCATCTCCGGCGTCTCACGCGGCTCGAAGCTGACCGTCAGTACTTCGAAGTCGCGCCCCGCATCGAGGTTCATGCCTTTCAAGCTCGAAGAGAGACCCTGCATGGAAAGGCCACACAGCATGGGACAAGTGAAATACGCGAACGACAAAAGCACCGGCTTTTTGCCGAAGTAGTCACCGAGTGCGACACTTTTGCCCGTCTCGTCCTTGAACCGCGCCGCGAGAGGCACGTCCCGGCCGATGTTCTGATCGAAGCCGACGTTCTTCGGCGGAAGGGGCAAGTTCTCGAGCGGCAGCGCCGCTTGCGCCATCGCGGGGCGTGCCCAAAGCCCGCCGAGCAGCGCCAGGAGCCAAAACGCCAACCTCATTTGGCCTCCTTCTTCTTGTCGGAAACGGCGCCGAGTCCGCGCTCGGCGAGGATCGACATGGCTCGCTCGACTGGAATTCGCGCCACACCTCCCGCTTGATCGACCCAGCCGTAGGTCGTGAGCGCGTCGCGATCCTGGGCGCGGAGCTCGTCCATGTCGCGAGGTGGAGCGGATTGGAGACGCGGCCCGGGCGGGATGGGATCGGCCCGCGCTTCGGCGAGAGGCGAGGGGGGAGGATCCTGCGCCTCGTCGGCTTTCTTGAAGGCAGTGCTCATGGCCCACGCAACGGCAAGGACGATAAGCGTGACGACGATGAGGCCTATGACAAAGCGGATGATCGACTTGTAGTCGAGCTCCTCGTCGAAGCCTTGCTGCGGCGCCTGCGGATCGTGGCCGTGCTCGTCAGCCATGGCCGAGCGCCCCCTTCAGCGCCGGTTCGCGGTCGGGCAAGAGCGAACGCGTCTTCAGCTCGCGCGTGAAAAGGAAAAACCAGATGCCACCCAGCGCGAGGGCGGTGGTGAGATCGAGCGGATGAACGTTGGCGCGCGCCGAGAACGCGGGCGCTATCAGCCAGTGTAGATCGAGCCAGCGAACGACCATCATCATCCCGGCGACGCGCGCGAGCCGGGTCGCGTCGCGTTTCAAATTGCGCGAGAGGAGCAGCACGAAGGGCAGCACGAAGTGCAAAAGAACGAGTGCCAGCGAGAACCACTTCCAGCCGCCATTGGTGCGGCCCATGTACCAGCTCGTCTCTTCCGGCAGATTGCCCGACCAGATGATGAGAAACTGCGACACCGAGAAGTAAGCCCAGATCATGATGAACGCGAGGAGCAGCTTTCCGTAGTCGTGGAAGTGCTCGGTGCGGAATCGCCCCGCGAGGGGCGCGCGCCCCGCGAGAAACACCGAGACCACGATGATGAAGGCGAGGGCGGCCACGATCTGTCCGATGATGAGATAAAATCCGTAGATGGTCGATGACCAGTGCGGCGTAAGCGACATGAGCCAATCGATCGCGCACGAGGTCATGGCGAGGACGTGCAGTACGACCGCGGCAGCGGCCACCCGCTGCATTCGTCTCGTCAAACGCAGCTCGCCCGTCTTGTCTTGTTTCAGCGACAAGTTGGACAGCACCAGCGAAACCACCGACCAGATGACGAAACAGATCGCGGCTCGCACGATGAAGCCACTCGGCGTCAAGTAAGCCGCGCGAAAGCCCGAGGCGTGCGCCAGTCCGTGCGGGCTGGCCCAGGGGTAGAGCGTCTTCATGCCGAGCGCGATGGGCGCGAATGCCAAGGCCAAGTAAGGAATGGTGCGGGTGGCTGCTTCGAGAATGCGCCGGATCATGATCCCCCACCCGCCGCGCGACAGGTGGTGGATGCTCATGACGCCGAGCGATCCCACCGCGATCCCGAGCACCCAGACGTAGGCGACGAGATATGCCTGAAAAAATCGCGCTGGGTTCACGAGCGCGAATCCGCCGGTAGCGAGGACCCCCGCGCCGCCCACCATGAGAGCCGTGCGACCGAGACGATCGAGATCGGCGCTGGGCGGCGCGTACGTCGACAGGAGCGGCATGGAGGATGGGTGGTCGTGGTCGCTCACTTCGCATCTCCTCGGTGCGGGCGGGGGTCGCGCTGGGCGCCAGCCTGCCCTAGCTTTTTCCTGTCATCGGGCGAAAGCTCGGCGGCGATGGCGTGTTGCGAGAGCTGCAGCGCGCGTACGTAGGCCGCGATGGCCCAGCGGTCCTCGGGCGGCACCTGACTCGCATAGCTCGGCATCTGCCCAAAACCCTGGGTCATGACGTCGAAAAAGTAACCGACCGGCTGTTGCCGCAGGCGGTCCACGTGAAATGAGGAGGGCTGCTTGAATCCGCGCTGCACGATCATGCCGAGCCCGTTGCCCTGCTTGCCGTGACACGGGGAGCAGAAGATATCGTAGCGCTGGTGACCGCGCTCGAGCGTCGCCCGCGTCAGCGGAACGGGCAGCTCGGTGACGAAGCTTCCGCTCGGCGCGATGCCGGCGTACATCGCCTTGTCTTCGCGCAAGAAACCGCGCGCCACGGTGTCGGGCGGCAGCGGCCGGGCGTTCTGGCCATTGGCGAAGAACGTGCTCTCGGAAAGCGGCTTGGCCTTGGCCTGGTCGTACATCTCGTTGCGACAGCCGAGTAGGATGAGCGGCATGAAGAGGGTGGCGCTACGGATCCACATCGGTCGCCTCCACTGCGTGAAGATCGAGCAGCAGCTGGTGCGCCGTGTCGCGATTGAACTTGGGATCCGCGGCTTCGATGCAGAGGAAATAGCGGTTGCGCGACGCAAACGCGAAGCGAGGCACGTTGAAGACGGGGTGGTACGGCTCGGGCAGGCCGTTCAGGATGAAGACACCGGCCACCGCCGCCAGCACGGCGCCCAAGATCGTGCATTCGAACGTGACCGGAATGAACGAGGGCCAGGAGTTGAGCGGACGCCCGCCAACGTTGAGCGGATATTCGATGACCGATACCCAATACTGCAAAAAGTAGCCGCCGAGGCCGCCCACGATGCCGCCGATGAGGACGATGAGAGGCACGGGCGACTTGTGGTGTCCGAGCGCTTCCCACGCTTCTTCGATGGGAAACGGCGTGTACGCGTCGAGCCTGGTGTAGCCCTCTTCGCGGACTTTTTCGATCGCCGTCACGAGATCCTGCGGCGTAGAAAACTCGCCCATGACGCCGTGCAAAGCGGGTCGCGCCGGCGCCCTCATTTGTCCTCCAATTTCGCTTCGGGGAGGATGGTGCGCATCTCGGAAATGGAGATGGTGGGTAGAAAGCGGATGAAGAGAAACAGCAGCGAGAAAAACAGGCCGAGTGTGCCGAGGAACGTCGAGATGTCCCAGAAGGTGCCGTGGTACATCCCCCACGACGATGGCAAGAAATCGCGGTGCAGGCTGGTGACGATGATGACGAACCGTTCGAGCCACATCCCGACGTTGACGATGATGGAGATGATGAAAAGGAGCGCGACGTTGTCGCGTACGCGGCGAAACCAGAGAAGCTGCGGAATGACGATATTGCAGGCCCAGAGCATGGCGTAATAAAACCGATAGGGGCCGAAGACCCGGTTTTCGACCATCGCTATTTCGTGCTCATTGCCGCTATAAAACGCCATGAAGATCTCGGTGAGGTAGCCGTAAGCCACGATGAGCCCCGTCACCAGCATCACCTTGGCCATGTTGTGCAGGTGGCGCATGGTGATGAAATCTTCCAAACGAAAGAGCTTGCGGAGCGGAATGGACAGCGACATCACCATCGCGAAGCCGGAGAACACGGCGCCGGCCACGAAGTACGGCGGAAAGATGGTGGTGTGCCAACCCGGCACGACGGCGACGGCGAAGTCGAAGCTCACCACGGTATGCACGGAGAGCACGAGCGGCGTCGCGAGCCCGGCCAAGAGCAGGTACGCCGTTTCGTAGTTGTGCCAGTGCGCGGCCGAACCGCGCCATCCCATGGCGCCGAACCCGTAGATGAGTTTAGCGATCTTGCTCTTGGAGCGATCGCGCAAGGTGGCCAGGTCGGGCAGGAGCCCCACGTACCAGAAGAGGATGGACGTGATGCCGTACGTACTGACGGCGAACACGTCCCAGACGAGCGGGCTGCGAAACTGCGGCCAGGTGCCCATCGAGCTCGGGTACGGAAATAGCCAATAGAAGAGCCACGGACGCCCGAGGTGCAAGATGGGGTACTGCGCCGCGCAGGCCACGGCGAAGATCGTCATCGCTTCGGCGAAGCGGTTGATCGACGTGCGCCACTGTTGCCGAAATAGCAGCAAGATGGCGGAAATCAGCGTGCCGGCGTGACCGATGCCGACCCACCACACGAAGTTGACGATGCCCCAACCCCACGCCACGGGAATGTTGATTCCCCAGATGCCAATCCCTTTGATGAAGAGATAGCCGACAGAAATGAGAAATAGGTTGAGCAGCGCGAAGGCGACCGCGAAGGCTGGGTACCACCACCGCGGCGTCTTTTGCAGGACCGCCGAGCTGATCTTGTCGGTGAGCGTGGCCGCCGTGTACCCCGGCGCCACGATGGGGAGGCTCGGTCGCGACGAGAGCGTCTGCGGTATCGAGGGGCGCGAGGGCGGCTCGATGATGGTGGGAGGGCCCGGAGGGTTCACGATTCCTCGAGCTCCGGGTTGGGATTTTTGATCTTGGCGAGGTAGGTCGTGCGCGGTTGGGTATTGAGCTCCGCCAGAACGCCGTAGTCGTGCGGCTCGGCTTTGAGCTTGGCGACCTGGCTGCCCGGGTCGTTGATGTTTCCGAACACGATGGTGTCGGTGGGGCACGCTTGCTGACATGCCGTGACGATCTCGCCGTCGCGAATCGGTCGATCCTCTTTCTCGGCTTCGATGCGCTTGGCGCTGATGCGCTGCACGCAATACGTGCATTTCTCCATCACGCCACGCGTGCGCACCGTCACGTCGGGGTTGCGCATCAGCTTGAGCACCGGCGTCTCGGTGTCGCTGTATTTGAAGAAATTGAAACGCCGCACCTTGTAGGGACAGTTGTTGGAACAGTATTTCGTCCCCACGCAGCGGTTGTAGACCATGTCGTTGAGCCCCTCCGAGCTGTGCACGGTGGCTCCAACCGGACACACCACCTCGCAGGGCGCTTGCTCACAGTGCTGGCACATCATCGGTTGATGGTGCGTCGCCGTGAGCTCCTTCTCGTCGCCTTCCCAGTAGCGGTCGATGCGCAGCCAATGCATGGCCCGCCCGCGCCCGACTTCTTCTTTTCCCACGACGGGAATGTTGTTTTCGGCCTGGCAAGCGACGACGCACGCGTTGCAGGCAATGCAAGAGGACAGATCGACCGTCATGCCCCAGGCGTATCCCTTGTATTCGAAACCGGGGTAGAGACGGTCGCTCTTCTTCGGCGCCTCGCCCATCTTCTCGGCGAACTCGGGATCGCGCTTGAAGTCCGCGATCGTGCCGGCGCGCACGAGCGCGCGGCCCTCCATGTGGTAGGTGGCCTGCGTGCTGACCAGAGGCAATCGCCGCGGCGTGGGCGCCAGTGTGACCGGCGCGCCCCACAGCTTGGCCGAGGTGCGCAAGGGATAGGCGTCGAAACCGGCGCCGTTGCCGACCTGGCCGGCGCGCCGGCGCCCGTACCCGAGGTGGACGACGATGACGTCGTCGGAAAGGCCGGGAAGCACCCACACCGGTGCGTCGATGTTCCTTCCGTTCGCGGAGACGGTCATCACCGCGCCGCCGCCGAGGACATGCTCGTCGGTGAGACCGAGCGCGCGCCCTCGCGCCAACGAAACGAGGACGGCGTTGTCCCAGGTGAGCTTGGTAAAAGGTTTGGGCAGCTCTTGCAGCCAACCGTTATTGGCAAAACGCCCGTCGTGGATGTTGGGATCCGGGCGAAGAACGAGGGTGAGCTCCGGCCCCACTTTTTCTCGTGCGAGCGTGGCGGCGGCCTTCTCGACGGCAGCAGCGTCGAGCGCGAAGTTCACCACGGGCAATGCGCTTTCCGCCATGACCCCGTCATGCAGCGTACGACGCCAGAAGGCTTCGAAGTTTGCGCCGGCGCGCTCTTTTTGCCAGTGGCCTTTGACGATGTCGTGGCTCGACTCGGCCGGCCTTTCGAGAAGAGCGGACAAGAGCTGCAGCGTCGATTTCGATTCAGAATAGAGGGGCTCGATGAGGGGCTGAACGATGGAGACAGTTCCGTCGAATGCGCGAAGGTCGGCCCACGCTTCCAGAAAATGCGCCTCTGGCACGTGCCATTGGCAATATTCGGCAGTCTCGTCGGCGTGGAGCCCGAGGTGAATGCGCAGCGCTGCTTTTTGGATGGCGGCTTTGAAGTCGAGGTCGGATGGCGCCGTGAACACAGGATTCGCGCCGGCAATGACGAGCGTGTCCACTTGCCCGCCGCGCAAATCGTTCACGAGATCGGCGAGGGAGGCCAGCTGGTCAGTGGGGTTCGCCTCGACCGGGTCGGTATAGATCACCGTCGTGCCCACGTTTTGGAGCGCCGTATTGATGGCGTGGGCGAGCGCGTGCAGCTCTTTGGCGGCGTATTCTCCGGCGACGACCACGCTTCGCCCCGCGTTGCGCTTGAGATCGCGCGCGACGGCTGTCGCGAATTTGTCGAGCTTCGGATCGAGCGCCGGCTTCGCGATGCCGGCCACACCGCATTCGGCGGCGATCGCGAGCGCGACGGACGACAAGCGGGCCGGCGTCACCGCCAAGCGATGATCGGACGCCGCGCCAGCGAGCGTGAGCGTCGTTTCGATGACGTAGAGGCGTGACAGGTTGGCCTCGCGCACCCGCAGGTGCCGGCGCGAGCTCCAATCTTTGGCGTACCTGACGGCGGCCGGGCCCTCGCTCAAGAAATCGGCGTCGAGCGAAACGACGACGTCGGCCTTGCGGAAGTCGTAGCGCGTCTCGACGTACCTGCGAAACGCGATCATGGCGCCTGCGCGCGCGCTGTCGCGACCCGCCGGCTCCCACTGATGCCATTTGGCCTTGGGATACGCAGTGAGAAACTCGCGGATTTGCCGCGCCAGGGTGGGGGAGGTGACGGTCTCCGTCAGGATGCGCACCCCCGCGCCTAGCAGCGGTTTTTGGGCTTTTAGAACGCCCGCGAGCTCGTCGGTGAGATCCTTCCACGTGTGGATGCTCCCGAGTCGCGTGATGACCTGCGAGCGATCGGGGTCGTAAAGATCGAGGAGAGCGGCTTGGGTGATGGCGTCGGTCGCCCCGAGGCTTGCGGGGTGCTGCGGATTGCCTTCCAGCTTGGTGGGGCGTCCGAGGTGGCTTTCTGCGAGAACGCCGCGGGCGTAGCCGCCCATGGAGACGGCCGTGGCAAAGAAGAGCGGCTTGCCGGGAACCACCTCTTCCGGCTGCTTCACGTAGGGGACGACGCGCTCGAACGGCTGGCGCGTGCATGACGCGAGCCCTGCGAGCGCCATCGATGCCGCAGAAAGCTCGAAAAGCCGGCGTCGCGAAAGGCCGCTCACTTCGTATTCGGCCGCCTGACGCGGGAACTGGCGCTCGAGAAAAGCGGGGTACGATTCTTTTTGCGCGAGCTCCTCGAAGCTTTTCCAGAAGCGTGGACCGCGCGCCTCGCGCAGCTCGTCCCCAGCAGCGTCGAGATCGGCGAGCTCGTTCGAGGGAACGGCGTCGACATCGGGGCGAGACGGGTCGTGCGTCATTCTTTTCCTTGGCGTGCGATCAGCGGTGACAGGTGTTGCAGCTCGTCAAATCGCCGGTCGTCCGGAGGTGGTACTCCTTGGCCAGCGTTGCCCCGAGGGTCGCTTGATCTTCCGCCTTCCACGTCATGCTGAAGATCTCTTCTTTGGGGCGCAGGTGCTCTTCGGGGTTGCGATGGCAATCGAGACACCAGCGCATTTGCAGCGGGTGCACGCTGCGCATGAGGGCCATCGTGTCGACGCGACCATGGCATTCGACGCAGCCGACCCCTTTGGCCACGTGGATGCTGTGATTGAAGTAGGCAAAATCGGGCAAATCGTGAACCTTCGTCCACCGTATCGGCTCGCCCGACCTGTAGCTCGCGCGCACCGGCTCGAGCATCGGACTGTCTTTCCAGATGAGCTGGTGGCAGTTGTAACAAGTGGACGTCGGAGGAATGCCGGCCGTGGCCGACGTTTCGACCGACGTGTGGCAGTAGCGACAATCGATGCCTAGTCCGCCCACGTGGTGCTCGTGGCTGAACGGGATCGGCTGCGTGAGCGTGAGGTTCTTACGAGTCGTGTACCCGGCGCGGTCCACAATCATGAAGACGCCCAAAAGCAAGGCCGCGACGAACACCGCGGACAAAATCGAGATCTTCGAGAGTGTGTTCGTGCTCCGGTGGAAGATCTGAGCCATCCACCCAATTCCTTCCCTCAGCGGGACATGCGACGCACTTCATCCAAGGCAGCTTCCCCCCGCGGCACGAAGTCGACGTGCCCCCGGCTCGACCTAGAGGCCGGCGAGTATACGCTTCGTGCTTCGGTGAACAAGACGAGAGAAGATCGTGCGAGTCGGACCTCCGGTGGTGGACGGTAGCGGACCATTGGGTCGTCGATGTTTCGAGCAATGATGTGGCGCGATGTGGGGCGCAAGGCGCACTTGTTCAAGGGGGACCTTCCGGCCGAGCCGCCGTGAACAAGCTCGGGGGGATTGTTGGGGCGCGGAGCCTAGTGACGACGACGGGACGCGCAAGCAGAATTTTTTGCGCGAAGTGCGGGTGCGGTGCAACGCAG
This sequence comes from Polyangiaceae bacterium, assembly GCA_035318505.1. Lineage (GTDB taxonomy): Bacteria > Myxococcota_A > Polyangia > Polyangiales > Polyangiaceae > DASWDH01. The sequence goes on from DATHEQ010000016.1 coordinate 89,711, forward strand.
CTGCCGTTCGAAAGCGTGACAGCGGATATGGTTCTCGTGACGCATCGTGATCGGCTCGCATTGAAGAGGGGCCACTCGTCAAGCCACAAGACCAGCCATGCGAGGCTGGATACGAAGGTCGCGCCGAATAGGCCAAGTGCTCCGAGCCACACCGCTACGGCGACAATTGCGAACAAGTGCCTACGGTATCACGTGAGGGTCGGTTGCGGGACAAGCGGCAGCATCGAGGTGCTTCACCACCTACGACAGACGTTGTGCTGGTGCACGCCGGTGGTTCGGGTTCGGCGACCGTCGAGGCGGGGTGGATTGCTCAAATGGAATTTGGTGAGCGAGCCGTCGAACAGGTGATAGGGTTCGCCGGCGTGAAGAGCGCCTCGCTCTGCCCTTTGGTCGTTGCCGCTTGTCTGTCTGGAATCATGCCCGCCTGTCGTGAGCGGAAGCCGTCCAATCAGACTGTCGCAGGCGACAAGGCGGACGAGCATGCGGCGCTCACTCGATGTCGGGTCGACTCAGGCGGAAAATTCTCGAACGACGTAGATATCGACCTGCGGAGGGATCGCGAGAACTGCGGGGAATGCGGTCGGCTGTGTGCTCCGAATTCGACGTGCCTCAGTGGCACCTGCCCAAGCTACAGCCGCCTCGTCACGCGATCGCTCAACACCTGCCTCGTTCGCGACAATGGTTCGATCCAGTGTTGGAGCAAGCTCGACGAGCGATCACCTATCATGGTCCATGACATCGATGGAATCGGACCGTCGCTCGAAATCCAGGGCGATTCGATGTCCATCTGTGCGCTATCGCGCAGCGGCCATCTGAACTGCTGGGGCGAAAACTGGGGCCAAGCGATGAAAACACCCGCGCTCGCACCCATTCCCGATCCCGCGGAAAGCGGATCGCACGGACAGCGGGCGGCACTGCCCAACAGAACGTTGACGGCCAATGTGCCCCATGTGGCACCGCGCGATTTCGAGGGCTACAAGGCGGTTGGTTGGGACGACGGCGGGGAGCAATCTGACCCGCACGGCGCGAGAGCTTGGGACTCGCCGCGGAACACGCGCTTTGATCGCCGCGGCCGGCCTTGGATTGGTTACGTCGGCATGGATGGTCTATCGGCTTTTCTCGCCTGCGCCGTCCGTGCCGGGTGAGACTATGGCATCTGGAACGCCGTCCGGCGATCCAAGTTCTGGTCTTCCCATTCAGCAGGGGGGCGATGCGCGTCCCACGGGGAATGACCAGAAGGACCTCGCCAAGGTGGAAGCCATCGAAAACGCTTCGCCGCTCGAAACAGCAACGCCGACGCCCACGGCCTCCGCTTCGCCGTCGGGCCGCCCCGCGGAGAAGACGGCTCCGAAACCTCGATCGCGCCCTACGCGGCCCGTCGATCCGGCGCCGGCTCAATCTGATGATCTGATGAGGCCCTAGTCAGGACGGGTTCGACGGCATTATCTCCGGCGCTTGAACCGCCGCGATCGAGCTGCTGCGATGAGCGCCAGGCCCGAGAGGAAGAAGGTCGCGGCGCGCGACGAATCGTCACGCCCAATGCGGCAGCTGCAGCTGCCGTCATCGGCGCTCGATCCAGCGCTCCCACCGGTTGTACCGGATCCTCCGCGTCCACCCGTCGTGCTCGCCCCGGCAGTGGAACCGCTCGCACCACCGCTGCCAGTTGTGCCGCCGGTTGCGCCAGCACCGCCGGTGCCCGTCGCGCCTCCGGTACCGGTGCCGCTGGATCCGCCGCTTCCGCCGCTTCCGGACGCGCCCGCGGCGCCGCCTTTGCCCGCCGCGCCACCTGTTCCGCTGGTGCCGCCCGTTGCACCGCCGCTACCCGCGGCACCACCGCTGCCTGCCGTGCCACCGCTGCCCGCGGCGCCACCGGTGCCGGCCGTGCCGCTTGATCCAGCTGCGCCTGAGGAGCCTGCTGTGCCTCCCGCGCCTGCCGAACCGTCGCTTGCGTCGCCGGGGACCGAGACGTCACCCCCGTCACCGCGGTCCGTCAAGACGTCACTGACTGACGCGTCTTTGGGGCCCGCGTCCGGCGTGCCGCCGTCTTGTTGCATGCAGGGGTGCGTTTGGCGCCACGTGTTGAATTGCGTGCGGAGGGCGGTGACCGCGTTTTGGCTGGATGCATTGGCGTTGGAGAGCCTCAGATATGACCCAGCGGTTTGTCCGACGAGATCCACTTCGATGCTTGCAGCGTCTGAGGGAATGGAGGGTCTGCAGCGGTCATCGCCCTCGCCGTTTTGTGCACCCGCCTCCAATGCGAGCATCATTTTTTCGGCCAGATCGCAACCTCCGCCAAGGAAAGCCGTCTCCGCCTGGTCAATGACTGCACCGCTGGTGAGAACGTTGCCCTGAATCGAATAGGTATAAGTCCCGAGCGTTCCTTGCTTGGAACCTCGCCAAAGTTTGACCGACGTACCCGTGCCCGTAAATGCTGCCGCGCGGCCCTGAAGATCAGCAATACCGTATTGGCGTTCGTTGTATTCGGCATCCCACGTAGGCCGGGTGATGTCGGTGATGATGGCGGCCGGAGCCATTCCCATATTGAGCAAGTCCACGCCGCGATCGCGACCCGTGGCATATGCTTTCGCTTGTGCGTTTATCCCACCCTTGCCGGGCGCTCCCTCATAAACGACTAAGACGCCTTGCGCGCCAACGCACGACGTGACAGCTCCACCGACCGCCTGGGTCGCCGCGTCGGTAGCCACGATGGAGTACGTTGCCTCCGCCGGTGTGGTCACAACGAGGAGCAAAGGAAGAAGCGACGAGCTCGCGAGAATCCGACGGCGATAGGGCATTTATCCCTCCACCGCGGGACCCTAGCGTGAAAGCTGCGGCGCCTCGAGCAAATCCTATAAGGAACGACGCCGATGGCGATGGCTGCCAAACGCGCTGCTTTGGCGTGCTACCGGATACGCGCTCCAACTCCGAGCTGGCCTACGCGTTGCGTCAGACGCGCCTCACGTGGGCGCTGCAATCGAGCGTAACGAAACAAAACGCGCACGATGAGCAACGCGGCGCGCAGTCGGTGTGAGCGGCGAAATGTCCTTGGCGCCGGCAGCTCGCACGGTAAGAGAGGGCGCATGAGCAAGCGCGCCATCCGAGGTACGTACGCAATCGCATCCCTTGCCCTGCTCGCGCTTGCGCTCGCCGCGTGCGCTCGCCCGGGCTCGCCTCCTGGGGCACCGACGGCCAATCCTGACGACCCTGCCGCGTGGCGGCGCGCCGTCCCCATCTTCGACGTGCACGGTCATATCGATCCCGACTCCATCGAAAAGACTCTCGCGGCGATGGACGCGAACTTCGTCGCGCGCATGGTGAATCTCACGGCTGGAGAAGACGCGGCGGAGTTTGCGGCCGCGAAGCGGCAGTTCGACGCGAGAGGGAAGGGGAGGTTCGTTCTTTACGTCAATGACGTCTACACGAAGCACCCCATCGAGGACCCGGCGTTCGGGCAAAAAGTCGCGGCGACGATCGACGAAGCGGTGCGGCTCGGTGCCAAGGGGCTGAAGATTTCGAAGACGCTCGGCCTTTTCTGGCGCGACGCGCACGGCAAAGTCATCGCCATCGACGACGCGCGGCTCGAACCGATGTGGAAGGCGTGCGCGCGGCTCGGCATTCCCGTCTCCATTCACAGCGGCGATCCCAAAGCGTTTTGGCTCCCCGTCGATCCGAGCAACGAGCGCTTCGAAGAGCTCAAGGATCACCCGAAGTGGGCTTTCGGCGGTGGCGAGTATCCGGCGCGCGCCGACATTCTGAGCCAGCTCGAACATGTCGTCGCGACGCACCCCGACGTGACGTTCGTCGGCGTGCACTTCGGCAACGATCCGGAGGACGTCGATCATGTGGCGGCGCTCTTGCGCAAGTACCGCAACTACAACGTCGACATCGCCGCGCGCATCCCCGAAATTGGGCGTCAGGATCCGGCCAAACTGCGCGCGCTCTTCGTCGAGTTTCAGGACCGCATTTTGTTCGGCACCGATTTCATGGTGTTCAAAGAGGGGTACATCCTCGGCGCTGGTCCCGTCGTTCACTCGGAAGAACAGGTGAAGACGTTCTTCGATGCGCAGTTTCGCTTCCTCGAAACGAACGCGCGGCAGATGGAGCATCCGACGCCCATTCAAGGGCGGTGGAAGATCGACGCCATCGGGCTGCCGCGCGACGTGCTCGAGAAGATCTATTTCAAGAACGCGGAGCGCATCATCTTGAAGCAGCCGAGATGAGCGGAAGGCCGCTGGTCAGCGTGATGCGCGATCGGTATGCTGCCGCCATGCCGTTATCTCGCATCATGGTTCGATGGGCCGCGTTGGCCATTGTCTTCGCCGTCGCATGTAACCGCAGCGAACGCGAGCCTTCCCCCGCGGCCTCGGCAACGCCGGTTGCTCCCGTCGTCGTGCAGCCGCCGGCGCCTTCGAATCCCATTGCCGATGCGACTGCGGTCCCCGGCGCTTCGCCGTCCAAAGCTGAGCCAGGGACGTCGACGGCTTGCAACAGCGAAGCCGATTGCCGCACGTTCTCGGACTCGTGCACCGTCTGCTCGTGTCGTCCGTTCGCAAAGACGTCGCCCAATCCGAAATGCGCCGGCAAGGGCACCTCGTGCCTCATCGATCCATGCACGGGGCAACGCGTTTTCTGTCGCAAGGGCAATTGCACGCTCGGCGACCCGGGCGACGCGACATCGATTGGCACGACGGTTCCCGTCATCAAAGACGCAGCCTCCACGGATGTCCTTACCAAGGGTGCCGGTTCGACGGCGCCCGCGGCCAGCACGGCGCCCAAGGTCACTGACGCGGCGCGCGATTGACGCAGTGTGTTTCGATGAACGTGGCGTCACCGTGACGCTAAGGAATTGACCGTCGATCGTGTCTCCTGCGCTTGTCAGCGCAACGCGCCGACGGTAACAACTCGGGCAAGCTCGAACGGGGCGGGTCGAGGAGATCGTGCCCCATCCACGGAGGCCTATGCAGCAGCACAAAGCCAAGCAGCGCTTTTCAAGCAGCAGGACATGGGGGCTTCGCGTCGGCGCCCTCGCAGCCACGAGTTTTCTGGGAGCATGCGCAGCCGACGTGACATCCCAGCCCGTCCCGGACGATACGCTTCGCTCCCACGATCCCTTCGTGGCGATTGCGCGTGAGGGGACGGAGGCGCGCGCGCGTGCCGTAGAACAAGTCGCGCAGGAACTGCAAGCCGCGCCGCCGCCCGTGGGACAGCCGCCGGCGAGAAGCGGCGAATTTTATCTCGCCATCAGCAAGGCGGAGCTCGGAACCAAGTGGTTCATGTCCGGCTACCTCGGGCAGTACTACCCGGGGGGCGTTGCCGCGGGAGCTGCGGCGTCGCTCGGCACGAGGGTCGTGTCGTTCCGCATTCAGAACGGCAAAGTCTTCGTGTTCGACGTCGACGATCGCAAGAAAGTAAGCGGCACGTTCGACCCACAGGTCGTCGTCGACGCCTACCCCATCGTGACCGACTACGAGCCGTTCAACCGTTTGCCCAATGCCGATCAGTACGTTCTCGTCGACCCTTCCGCCGGGCTCAACGACTTCGACGTCATCAGCGATTTTTATGGGCGCGGACAATATGCGGACCGCTTCAAGGTCGAGCTTTCCTTTCTCCAGCGCTTCCGGCGCATCGCCGACGGCGCGACGTTCGAGGAGGTCTTCACCGGGTACAGCGAAATGCCCGATCCTTCCCGAACGACGCCGACCGAGCCGCCCCCGATCGACACCAACGCCTTCCGCGCTTCGGGAACGCTCGGCATTGCCTTGCGGCGGTACCAAGAGGGACCGGGCTTCGCGAAGGCGCCGGTGATCCAGAGCGCCACCGGCTTCGACTACTACTTCCGTAGCGATCCGCGCCTCGTGCCCAACCAAGGCTTCGTCGATCAGAGCTCGATCAAGTGGAACGTGCGCCCCGGCATGCAGCCCATCAAGTGGGTCATCTCCGATCAAGTGATTGGGGTGCAGCAACGCTATCCGCAATACGACATCGTCGGTGCGCTCCGGGCCGGTATCGAGAACTGGAACGAGGTCTTCGGCTTCAAGGTGTTCGAAGCCACCGTCGCCAGCACGAACCAGTCTTTCGCCGATGACGACGTGAACTACTTCATCTACGACGAAGATCCGTCCAACGGATTTGCCTTCGCGGATTGGCGCTCCAATCCCAACACCGGCGAGGTGAGGGGAGCCAGCGTTTATTACAACTCCATCTGGCTCACCGACGCCGACGAGCTGTTCGCCGACGATTTCACGGGCAGGATCACGCAGCGCGTTCGACGTCCCACGCCGACCGTGCGCTGGAAGCCGATGATCGCAAACCACCTCTGCACGCTCGAGGCACCCTCGTTCCGCGCCAATTATGTGCCCCAGGAGGCGCCCGCCGGCCTCACCAAAAAGCAAAAGGTCGAGCAGTTCTTGACGCACATCGCGCTCCACGAGGTCGGGCATATTCTCGGCCTGCGCCACAATTTCAAGGGGTCTATCGTGCCCGGCACCGCCGCCAGCACCTCGTGCATGGACTACCTCGACGACCCGTCGTCGATCGCGCGATCCCATCCCGGGCCGTACGACCATGGCGCCGTGCGGTACCTCTACGGCCTCTCGACGAGCTTTCCCGAGGAACCGTTTTGCACCGACGAGGAGCTCGAGCTCGACACCAACTGCAACACGTTCGACACCACGCCCGATCCGATGGAAGGGTTTTACACGCCGCGCTACCGGGCGGCATTCGACGGGGAGCTCGCCGGCACGCCGTTCAGCCCCGCTTCCGAGGACAGCCGTATCAATGGCATGCTTCAATTCGTGCGCTCCGGCGACACCTCGGCGGTCAAGGCGGCGGCGTTTGCCCACGCCATCGCTCCCGTCAAGGTCGACCCGACGCGGACGCCCGTACCCACGGGTGCTACGGCGGCCCTCATCGACGGCTGGGAACGACGCATTCTCGCGCGCCTCGTGCTCGACGACCCCGCTGATCGCGGTTACTTCGTCGCCGACCCCGACGTGAGCGATCCCGCGCTCGGCCCCGCGCTCACCGCCGAGGTGAAGGCGGTGCTGCTCAACGGCGATGCGATCCGCTCCTACAAATCACGACGGAATGCGGTCGACATTCTGAAGAAGGTGCAGTCGGCGGACGCGTACCGCGCGCTACGCGATGCGAAGACCGCGCTCGAGACGAGCCGTCCCACGACGCCCGCCGACCAGGTGCTCGATCTCGACGACCTCATCGCGCGCATCAATCGCGCCATCACGCCTTATTACGACTGAATTGCGACGGCGCGATACGGCGGCGGGGCTCGTTGCGAGTCCCGCCGCTTCTTATTTACTTGCCGTCGCGAAGCCTTCGCCTCGCTGACGATCGGAACAGCAGACCAAGGCCGAGGGCCATCCACCCTGCGGGCACCCAAGCCGGATCCCTTGCGTCGCCTCCGACACGGCAGCTCACGCAGCCGAAACGCTTGGGCTGGTTGGCCGCGAGCGCAGCCGGAACTTCGTCGTTGCCACAGTCGTTGCCTTCGCAGAGCGGCGGCGGCGCCGTGCTGCAGCCCTGCTCCGTGGTCGCGCATTTCGCCTGCGCGGCCGCCTTGGCCTTGCTCTGGGTCACCTCGCACGATTCGGGTGGCAATTCACCCGGCCAGTGCGGGAGCGAAGAAACGAGGTCGGCTTTGACGGTTACCTTGTTGGGCTTGGCGTTCGATCCGCTGCGCGCAACCGCGTTGTCGTATTTGTTGAACGCAGAAATCGAGTAGGTGACCTCACCGTCCTTGCTCGTGACGTCACAGGGGAGCATGCCCACCCACGCGCCCTCTTTCTCGGGTTTGAGCTCGAGCTGCCGCTGCCCTTCGAAACCCGGGGCGGAGTACTCCGCCACCACTTTGACCACTTCGACGCGCGGTTTCTCGATCTTGGGCGGAGCGGGGGGAATCTTGACCAAAATGGGAATGGGGTAGCCGACGGCCTGCTCTTTGAACGGGTTCTCGACCAGCTTGCCGACCGGCGGAGGCACACGCAGGCGCCGCTCTTCTTCCGCCTTGCGCGCGTCATCGGCGGTTTTGCGCGCGGCTTCTTTCTTTTCTTCGGCGGCCTTTTTGGCGTCGTCGGCGGCTTTCAGCGCGGCTTCCTTCTTTTCTTCGGCGGCCTTCAGCGCGGCTTCCTTCTTCTCTTCAGCGGCTTTGCGGGCGGCTTCTTTCTTTTCTTCGGCGGCCTTTTTGGCGTCGTCGGCGGCTTTCAGCGCGGCTTCCTTCTTTTCTTCGGCGGCTTTCAGCGCGGCTTCCTTCTTTTCCTCGGCGGCCTTCTTGGCGTCCTCGATGACTTTGAGTGCGGCAGCCTTCTTGTCTTCTTCGACCTTACGCGCGGCCTCCTTCTTTTCCTCGGCGGCCTTCTTGGCGTCTTCAGCGGCCTTGAGAGCGGCCTCCTTCTTTTCCTCGGCGGCGCGGCGAGCGGCGTCTCGCTTGTCGTCCTCGGCGCGCTTCTTGTCTTCCTCGGCCCGGCGAGCGGTTTCCTTTTTTTCTTCGACCGCGCGGCGCGCCGATTCTTTTTTGTCGTCTTCGATGCGCTTGCGATCCTCTTCGGCTTTGCGGGTAGCTTCTTTCTTCTCTTCCTGGAGGCGGCGCCAGGCTTCGGCCCTCTGCGCCTCCAACGTCTGTTTCTCTTCCTCGGCATGCCGGGACGCGTCCTTGGAGAGCTTGTCTTCGGCTTCCTTGATGGCCTGCTGTTTGTTGATCTCGGCCTGCTTCGCCGCGGCGGCGCGTCGTTCTTCCAGCGCCTTGGCGGCGGCTGCTTTCTTGTCTTCCTCGGCCTTGCGCGCGGCCTCTTTGCGATCGACCTCGGCCTTCACCGCCGCGGCCTTCTTGTCTTCCTCGGCCCGTTTGGCGTCCTCGGCCGCCCTGATGGCGGCAAGGCGACGCTCTTCGGCTTCTCTCGCCGCGGCTGCCTTGCGCTCTTCCGCTTCGCGCGCGGCCGCGACGCGGCGTTCCTCCATCACGACCTTGCGCATCTCGACGTGCTTCGCTTCCCACTCCTCTTCGATCTCCTCGGTCGAGTACCGCACGTCGAGCTTCTGCTCGAGGTCGAGCTTCAGCATGTTCTTCAGGTCTTCGATGGCCAGCTCGCGCGCGTCCTCGCCGAGCCAGTGGATGATCGCGAAGTACCCGTGGATGCTGGCGTGCAGCCCGCTCGAGCACCCCTTGCGGCGGCAGTTCAGCGCGGCCTGCGACAGCTTCTTCTTCGCCGCGTCGAAGCTCATCTTGAGGTAGTCGACCTCCATCGCTGCCGTGACGAGCTTTTGTGACTCCGCATCGCCCCCAGTTGGTGCCGGCGCGACCGGCGCGGCCTGCGCCGAAAAAGCCCAGCCGTTCAAGGCAGCTACGACCAAACACGCACGTACGACGGAAAGAGTCTTCATGGTCGCCTCACTTGCCTACAAAAGTTGATGCTCGACGCCGACGCACCGCGGCGCGGCGCAGCGCCGAACTTAGGGCGTAGGCGCTCGATCTCACTGGCTTTTGGCCCCTCGATTACGTCGCACGATTTCGTGATCGTCACTCAATCAGCTTGGAAAATTGCAACCCATGCGTCTCGATCACTGCTGGTTTCGCCCGATGCGCCCGGCTCCTTCCCCGGCAGCGCCCGAGGATACGCGTGCGCAGGCCGGCGGGGGTAGTCGGGAGGGGGGGCTCCTCCAGTTCTGCAGGCCTCGCAGGGTCGTGTTCGAACGACTTGGCGGTGGGGCGATCTAGAAAAGGGCATTGGGGAGAGGACCCGAGTGATGAAAGAGTGGCACGCGGAGCCCTCGGCTGTAGGATGCCTCAACGCACTCTCGGCCGCGCTCGGGGATCCCACGAAGAGGCAAAGCCCTCCCCGAATCGTGGGTAGAGACGGCACGACGGTGATGGTTCGGGGGAGCGGCAATCGTGATGGTCGCGTCAGCCGGGAGAACGCCATGGCAATACTTGCACAGAAACTCGCCGCAAAATCGCGTGGCGCTGCCGTCGTCGCGGCCGCTCTTCTCTGCGCAGCCCCGCTGTCAGCGGAAGCGGATCGGCGTCCTCCCACGGCGCCAGTGCTGTCGGTCACGGAGACCGGCACGACACACGTTTCGCTGCGATGGACGCCCTCCAATGACGATAGCCCGTACATTTTTTACCAGGTGTTCGTGAACGGCAGCGCCTCGGTTTGGGCGGGGGCCAACACCTCCGCCACGGTGACGGGTCTCGTGTCGGCGACCGCGTACCTCTTTACCGTGCGCGCCCGCGACAATGGAATCAACTGGTCGGCATCGAGCAACGCCGTATCCGCGACGACCAAGCCGTCCACCAAAGGATCGGACAACTTGGCGCCCACGACGCCCGGCAACTTGAGCGGGTTCGACGGTGGCTGCGGCGAAGCTTGGCTGCGTTGGGACCCCTCGACGGACAACGTCGATCCGCCGCTCGTCATTCGCTACGACGTCTACGTGAACGGCATTCTGCGCCCGGAAAGTACCGTCACCGGCGGCACATCCACCGTCGCCTACGCCGCGGTCGAAGGGGCCAACACTTTCGAGCTCTACGCCGTCGACACCGCCGGCAACCGCTCGGTTCCCGCCACCGTGCATATGGAGTTGATCGGGCTTTGCCAGTAGCGCGGCGTTGAATGCGCACCACCGCCGTGCAGCGCGTGCCATACTGACGCCGGGCAGCCGCGATGTCCGCGGCCGCCGACCTCGAGGCAATGCGTATGACGACAGCTGGATCGCCGCCCGCGACGCGTAGGGTACCCGTCCGCGAAGAGCGGCGTCCGTGGCGCGTCGCAGTGACGCTGGCGGTTTTCGCAGTGCTCTCGTGGCACGACGTCCGCGCGTTCGATCCGGGCGCGCCCGAGCCGCAATGCCTGCACAGCGCCGGCAAAACAGCCTGCGGATACGGCTGCAGGGCGAGCGATAACCAAGTGCGCTGCGCGCAGACGCCGCAGGGCATCTGCCACGTGGGCTCCGGGATCGTCGCGTGTTGGGATCCGCCGCCGCTCGTGAAAGCGGTGCTCGGGCGCAACGCGCCGCGACCGAGCTGCGTGACGAGCTACGGCCAGACCGCGTGCGGCTACCATTGCATCGCCAACTACGACCAAGTGCAGTGCGCCCAAACGCCGTTCGGTGCGTGCCGAGCCAACGAAGGTAACGTCGCTTGCTGGGATCCGCCCGCCGCGGTGCTCGCCTCGCGCAAGGCGACGACGCCGAGGGCCGCTTGCGAGAGCGGCTACGGAAAGGTCGGCTGCGGTTACCATTGCATCGCCGATCACGGCGTCGTGCGCTGCGCCGAGACGCCCGACGGCACCTGCCGCTCCGAGCGGGATACGGTGTTCTGTTGGGATCCGCCGCTCGAAGCGACGGGCGCGGTGTGGAACGCCGCTTCCGAGCTGGCCTGCATTCAAGCGAGCAACGATCGAAGCTGCGGGTTTCGCTGTCTGGCGATACCGAACCAGGGGCGCTGCGGCTCGACGCGCGTCGATTCTTGCCGTGTCAAAGAGGAAAACATCGTGTGCGTCGACCCGACGCGCGGTAGTGCCCCCGGCGAGCACGAGCAAAAGTGAACGCGTCGTTCGCCGATCTCTTTTCCTGAAAAGGCTTCCCGCTTGTGCAGCCAAGCGTGTAGCGCGAGCGTGATTAAACCGTTCGCTCGGCGATGGTCATCCGCATGCCGTGTTTGGGGCGCAGCGTGATCCCGGGATCGAGCGCGACCGCGTCCGTGGCGGCGTGCTTGAACGCGAAGGCGCCGGCGATCATGGCAAGGACGATCTTGGCCTCCATCATCGCGAACCCTTTGCCGATGCAGATGCGTGGTCCGTCGCCAAAGGGCAGATAGGCAAAACGCGACCGCGCGGTGGAGCGCTCCGGCAGAAAGCGGTCGGGATCGAACGTCTCGGGATCGTCCCAGTAACTTGGATTGCGGTGGAGCACGTAGGGGCAGATGGCGATCGTCGTGCCGGCGGGAATCGCATATCCTCCCACTTCGTCGGCCTCGACGGCGGCGCGCTCCAAGCACCACGCCGGCGGATAAAGCCGCATCGCCTCCTGCAAAACGCGCTCGGTCAGCTCGAGGCGCGGAAGATCCTCGAAGGTCGCGGCGCGCCCGCCCAGCACCGCGCTCGACTCTTGCGCCAGGCTACGTGCGATCTCGGGGTGCTGCGACAGAAGATAGAGCGTCCAGGTGAGCGCGTTGGTCGTCGTTTCGAACCCGGCCAGCACCAGCGTCATCACTTCGTCGCGCAGCTGCTTGGGGGTCATGCCTTCCCCGTCCCCCTCGTCGGTCTCCGACATCAGCATGCTGAGGAGGTCGCCTTCGTGATCGGTCCGGGTGCGGTGCTCTTCGATCATCCGGTACACGAGCGCGTCGAGGGTCGTCTTGGCGCGGTGAAAGCGGAAATTTTTGGGCGTGGGGAGCCAGGTAGGGATGCGCACGATGTGCTCGACGTATTCATTGGCAAAGCGCATCGCGGCGGTGATGGCGTCGCCGATGGCCTGCGCGTCGCCCTCGACGTCGGAGCTGCACAGCGTTTGTCCCACGATGCGAAACGTGAGGCGGGTCATTTCCGCATGCATGTCGAGCATGCGCCCGCTTTCGGGCAATGAACGCCAGCGGGCCACGAAATCCTCGGTGAGGCGCGCCATGGTGCCGGCCAGCCTGCGCAGCTTTTGGACATGAAAGGCCGGTTGCACGAGACGGCGTTGCCGGCGCCAGAATTCTCCTTCGCTCGTCAAGAGCCCGTCGCCGAGCACGAGCTTGACGCCCTGGTAGCTGCGACTCTTGACGTAGTTCTTCTGGTTCTTGACGAGGACGTGCTGAATCTCGGAAAGCCCGCTCACCAGCACATAGTGATAAGGGCCGAAGCGCAAGCGAACGACGTCGCCGTGATCGCGCGCACAATCAGAGAGCAGCTTGAGCGGATCGCGCCAAGCGTCGAAGAGGCTGCCAAAAAGGGGCGCGCCTTGAGGACCCGGAGCCTTCGCGAAAGGTAGCGTGGCTGCTTGCATGGTTTTTCCTCGAACGTGAGGACGTCCTCACGTTTGACAACAATGTGAGGATCCCCTCACATTGTCAAGTGCCCAGCGGCAAAGAGGGTCGTACGCGACGTGTTCCTACCCAAGAGCGAAGCCGCCGACGGGTGGAGTCCATTGTCGACGCGGCGGCCCATGTGTTTGCGGAAGATGGATTCGAAGCGGCCACCATGGAGTCGATCGCCGAACGCGCCAAAACTTCCATCGGATCACTTTACCAATTCTTCCCCAACAAGCTTGCGGTGTTCGAGGCCCTGGCCGGAAGGTCCATCGAGCGCTCGCGGGCGGCGGTGGACGAGCTTCTCGACGACAAAGGCAAGTCGCGTTCGTGGCGAGCTCTCATCGACGACACCATCGATCGCTTCGCATCGCTGCGCGAAGCGGACCCGGATTTTCGGGCCATGCTCGTCAATTTTCAGCTCTACGGCGTGTACGCCGAAGCGGACAAGGCCCTCCATCGGCACACCATCGAGCGCGTGGCGGTCATGGTTCGTCGCTACGCTCCCGGTCTCGCCGCCGCCCAGCGCCGCATCGTGGCGACGCTGATCGTCGAGATTATCTCGGCCCTGCTCCTCCACGCTCAACGCGAAGAGCCAGCCTTCGCCAAAAAGTTGATGGAAGAAACGAAAACGCTGCTCTACCGTTATTTGTCGCCCTACATCGACGCGCCCCGCCCTAGCGGCCCGGCATGACTTCGTCGGGATTGGGGCGGCACGCGACGAAGGCGTCCATTTTTTCGCATGCCGCCGAGTGGCGGTCGAGCTCGGGATAATCCGCTTCTCGCAGCGCTTCCGGCAGACGGAGCTTCAGGTATCCGATCATGCAAGCGGTAGCGACGTCGGCTTGCGTCATCTTGGCACCGGTCAACCACTCGCCCTTCAGCTGCGACTCGAGCCATCGGAGCGTGCCGGCGAGCTGCCCCTTGCACCTCGTCTCCCACGGGTGACTCAGCTGCGCGCCTTCGTGGAAATGTCGCTCGTAGACGACGGCGCCCGCTTTGTCGATGGCGCCGGTTGCGGCGACCGTCGCTTGCAGCACGCGCCGCCGCTCTTTGCCCGAACGGGGCGTCAAGGCCGTCGCCGTGCCGGCCGTCTCGTCGAGGTGGTCGATGATGGCAGCGCTGTCGATGAGTACCTCACCGTCGTCGAGGACGAGCGACGGGATGCGCACGAGCGGATGAATGCGTGCCATCTCCTCGGCGTCGCCGAATACGGAGATCGCATTGCGCGTGAAGGGCACTCCGTAAAGGTGCAGTGTCACCGCCACCCGCCGCACGTAGGGAGAATCGTATTGGCCGACGAGGATCACGGCGACAGTATGCCACCGCTCGCGGCCAATTGCGCTACGCCGCGCGGCGGCGCTTCAACAAGAGCGCGACGAGACAGAGCGCCCACGCGCCGGTCGGCGCCCCATCTCGCGCTGTCCTGCAGCCGCACCCGCTTTGGCTTTCCGGGTTGGGAGCGCCGCCTTCGCCCCCGCCATTGCCTCCGATGCCGCTTGCACCACCCATTGCACTGCCACCGGTACTGACACCGCTGCCGCCGCGCCCGCTCGCGCCCGCGGCGCCGCCGCCATCCGCCGCGCCGCCCGCCCCACCATTGCCGGCGATTGCCCCGCCGATCCCTCCCATGCCGCCGTTGCCCGATCTGCCGCTGCTTCCTCCGGTGCTTCCCGCGCTTCCGTCGCGTCCACCTCCGCCCGCGACGCCAGTGTCGATACCGCTGTCGACAGGAGGCGGGGGCGCGGCGTCAGCGGCGCCCGCGTCCGCACCGTTGGTGGTGCATCCGATGGGCTCGTTGTTCTCGTCCATTCCCGCGGGGCGCACGCCGTAAATGGGGATGGGGCATCCACGCTCGAGGGCGCCGAAATCGGGCGCGATACCGCGATAACCGTCGTTCAGGTTGGAAAGCACGAGACCGCGGTCGATGGCGGTCGACGTCATGGCGAGGGTGACATCGGGCGGGTCGACGCGGGTGGTGTAGCTCGCCGGCGCCACGAGCCCTGTTTCGAAAATGGGCGTCGTCAATACGAGACCGTGCGCCTCGATGCCGAGGGCGGTGCGCGCCGCGGCGAGGTTCGTGTACTTCACGTAGCCGAGCGATCCCCAGGTGAAATCGAAAATGCCGTCCGGGTAATAGCCGTTGTAGTCGAAGGTGCCGTCGTCGACGGCGCCCGTGAAATCGACGGTGCGACCGTTGGGATCGGTAGCGGTGATGAAGAGGTTGTTCTCCAGCACGAAGTGATGGCTGACCGCGTCGGTGTGGTTGGCGAGCGCGGTGACGGGGCTCACGAACGTGTTGTGATAGACGAGCATCCCGCTCGGTTCTTGCGGTGGCGTCGTGCCGAGCGCGTGGAACTTCATCTGCTCGTTGGCGACGTTGACGACGACGTTGCGAAAGGTGTAGGCAGGCCCGCCGAAAATGGGCTGATAGCTGAGGGTGGCGTAGGTGTTGGTGAACCGATTGCGGAAGGCGCGCACGTTGCCTTCGCTGCCATCGAGCTCGAGGCCGTTGTCGTAGGCAGACGTGACCTCGTTGCCGTAAAAATCGATCGCGCGCGCGCCGTCTTGTTCCGTCTTGAGAGCGTCGCCGAAGCCGGTGACGCGGTTATGGCAGACCACGTGCCCGCTGCCCTGCACGTTGATGCCGTCGTCGTTGGCGTGCGCGCCGTTGTCGTCAGCGTAGACCGCGGGCCAGACGAGCCGTCCCTCGAGGACGTTGTCGGCAATGTAGAAGTCCCTCTGATCGGGGTTCGAGCCGATCCCGAGAGTGGTGTCCTTGATATGGATGCGGCGAACGACGTTGCGTTCCGCCGCCATTCCTTGAAAGCGCAGCGCGCGCGAGGCATGGGCCAGCGTGAGCTGTTCGACATGGACGAAGCTGCCGTACGCTTCGAGCACGTTGCACGCCGTGCAGCCGGCGCCATCGAGGATGGTGCCGTCTTCGCTGGTGCCGCGGATGACGATCGGATTGTCGGCCGTGCCACTCGCTTGCACCGAGAAAGTGCCGGCATACGTACCATCGGCGAGCGTGATGACATCGCCTGCCTTGGCGGCGGAGAGCGCGGCGCGCAGACTCGTGGCGTCGGTCACGGTCTTTCTGTTCGGTGTCTTCGGGTCGGTTGGCGGCACCGGTCGCGTCGTGCCCGTCAAGGCCACGACTTGATCGATGCTTCCATCCGCGTCCACGGCATGAAGCTCGATGTCGTAGCTCTGACCGGGCACGAGGTCGAAAACGCTCCCTGCGAATTGCGCAGGTACTGTGCGCCCGGTGACGACCTCCGGACGAACACGAAAGAGAGGCATGGCTTGGCGCCAGTTACTCGTTCCCGCAGCGCGGTAACGCAGGGTGACGCTCGCATTGTGGTTGTCGTCCCCTTGGATGAGAAGCTGGACGCCCAGCGCAACCAGTGTCGGCCGATCGAGCTGCGCCGCGCCGATATGGAGCACGTCGTCCGCGAGTGCCACCCGAGTTGAGAGCGCGACGGAGAGCGCGATCCCGAGCGCCGCCGCCACCGACAGTGTGGGACAATTGCCGCTCATCCCAAAATTATCGCACGGCCCCGCTCATTTCTCGAGGGTCATCCCCGGTTTCATGCGCCGTATTTTCAATCGCTCCCGAGCTGCGATCGCTCGATGCGTTCTCGGGCGCCGGCGCAGCAAACGCAGCACTGGTCTCGTCGCGGAGCGGCCACGTGCGAACCTCGGTTACGAGGGTGAGCCAGGCGCCACCCACGGCGCAAAACGCGCCAAAGGCGAACAGCGATCGAACGTTGCTGGGGAGCGTCATCGGTTTCTCCTTGGACCCAGGCGATTGGGAGGGAAAGGTCTCGGTTCTGTTCCATCGCCCCACCCTTCAGCAATGCGTGTGCCGTGCGACCTCCGGCCCCTCTCCGGCCCTCTCGCCGCATCAACCTCCGAAGTAGCGTGGGTTCGCCGGGCACAGCGCCGGGCACGTGCCCAAGGTCCGTACTTGCGAGTGGTTCTAGGTTTCCTTCCACGAGACCGACAGGCTTGACGAGCCGGCCCTCGCGGCCCCAAGTGCAGCGACGGAGGAAACACCGTGCTGCATCGGCAAGCAGAGAATCGGACCTCGTGTTCAACATCGAGGCGCCCGGTTCGTGGAAAACAGCGGTGCTCCTTTGGTCGACCGGGACGCGAGGGCGGCTTGCGCAAAGTCGCATCTGGAACTTTTTGTTGCAAGACGCGGCGTCGGCAGGCGCGAGCTGCCGGCGGGTGTTGGCGTGGGACTTCGATCGGCTCATCGTGGCGCATGGCAATGTGATTGCTTCGGGTGCCAAGCCACGGCTCGAGCGCGCGCTCACCCGGATGCCGCTGCTCGAGTCTGGTCTGCCACGTTAACCGGATCCGCTTGACGGCCGCCCCCGCGCGGCGTGACGTGGTTGCTGAAAATTGGAGGATTCGCCAAGCAGGTGGGTTGGTGCTGCCAAATTGTCCCCCCCGGCCCCCTCAGAGATCGTGAGGGGGGTGATGACGAACGGGTGTCCTGGACGCCGCGGCCAGAAACGCATCGAGTTTTCGTTTGGTGATGGTGCGGCTTCGCTCTGCAGGGATCTTGGCGACCCAACGTTTGAGCTCGGCGCGCCGGAAGCCACGCGGAAGCGAAAGCTCGGGCAGCGCAGTGAACAGGCGTGAGCGGCCCGCCGAAAGGTAGGCGAAGTCGAAGAGGGCCTTCTCGGCCGTGGCGAGCTTGACGCCGGTTTTCGTTTCCTCGTACCCACCGAATACCTCGGGCGCGACGTGGTGGATCGAGAAGGTGCCGGCCCGCGTGGCAATCCGCTGCGTGCGCGCCAGCGACGCAGCATAGATGACCTCCGGGATCTGCTCGATGAGACCGCGGAGATGCAAAGCGGTGTGCATCGAGATGTAGCTCCCGAGCGGAGCTGTGAGATACTCCGGCAGGCGATAGGGATCGACCGCGCCGTCCACCCACCATGTGCCGTGGCGAATGGACGTGATGAGCCCCGCTTGCGCGAGCCGCGAGAGCGTCTTGGTGGCTGCCGGCGTGGATTGGTGAAGCGCGGCGGCGGCATCCGCCGTCTCGATCACCGGCACGCCAAGCTTGCGGAGCGCCGCGTAGGCATCGCCCGAATTCATCGCCCGGCCTCGAGTCGAGCTACGACAGCCTCTTGCATGGCCTCCCACGACGAACGATCCTCGTAGAGCTCCGCCTGGCTCGGATCGAGGTAAGCCACGACCTTCGACGCGTACTCATCGAAGGAGATACCCATCGCGTGGTCGATCGCTTGGGCGAGCCGGCGCTTCTCTGCATCGGTGAGCTCGAGCTCGTGCGCCTCGGGTCGAGCAAGAAGTAAATTGAGGTCGAAGACGTCGCGCGCTTGCGGTTCAGCGCGGCCAGCAAGCGCCTGGATCTTCTGCACCACGGCGGCGCGCGTCGTGTAGTGAGTCGCGAGAAACGGCGTCAGACCGTGCGGTCGCAGGACATCGGGATCGACAGCCTCGAAAGCGGCGCCGACCATCGCGTCTCGGCGCGAGAACTCGATTTTCGTCCGCACAGGCAGTTCGATCCCTCTGATGCGTAGGCCGAGCTTCCAACGCTGCGTGGTATCGGTCTGCTTCGGGCTCGAGATCTCGGCGATCTCGAGCCCTCGCGTCTTGAGCGGTGCCGTGACGAGAGGTGATCGCAAGAGGCGCTCGACCTTGTTCCTCAGCGTTTCCTTGGACGTCACCGCGACATCCAAGTCGATGTCCTCCGAATAACGGATGCTGCCGAAATAGAAGCGAAGGTTGCACCCCCCCTTCAGCGAAATGAGGCTCTTGTCCTCCCCCTTGGCCACGAGAGCGCGGAGGAAAACGAGGTGAACCATCTCGATTCCTTGTCGCGCCGACGGAGCCATGAATGATCAATACCAAATTTAGCTATATATGGCAATTTTAGGTATTGATAAATCCGCCTCTCTCGCCGGCCCGGAGCGTCCGCAGGAGCGAACTCAAAGAGCACGAGATCACGAGCGCGCTCGCAGGAGCGGCGCGGGCTCAGACAGTTCGTCCGAAGACGGCGGGGGTGTTCGGTTGGGGAGGAGAAGGAGCGCCTCGAGCACCGGTACGAGGTCTTCACGTCGCGAGAGCGTTCGCGAGGCAGAGCGGCCGTCCGGGAGCACCACGTCGACGTGGTGCTCCGCCTTACGCACGGTGACCCGACGCGGGCACACCGGTCGAGGTCCTCGCGCCCTTCGAAGTGCGACCGAACGCTCGCGAGCCTGACAGCTCTTCGCTTCGCCGTCCTTCGACATCGAGGGACAACGACGTGCAGGCCCCTTCCGCCGCTCACGCGCCGTACGGTGCGAACACGCTCAAGAGACAGAGGCAGACCGTGCCAACGTACGGGAGGCTCATGGGTCCTCCGTACGTAGGCTACTGCGTCC
Source organism: Polyangiaceae bacterium (assembly GCA_035318505.1). Classification (GTDB taxonomy): domain Bacteria; phylum Myxococcota_A; class Polyangia; order Polyangiales; family Polyangiaceae; genus DASWDH01. The sequence goes on from DATHEQ010000016.1 coordinate 109,136, forward strand.
CATAGTGGAACGGGCCGCTCTGCAGCTCGTCGCGGAAGACATTCTCCGGCCGCCGCGGCGCGTCGGGAGGAGCGGAGACGGCATCCGCCCGTCGCCGAAGCTCGGCAATGTAGTCCTGATCCAGGACGGCTTTCGCAGACCGCCCGTCCGTCAGCAGATCGTCCCGACGTCCGACATACAAGTATGCGTCCACGCGAGGGTAACCGAGCTGACCCGGGGCGGCCTCTTCGTTGAAGAGGGCTGGATCCAACTGTGCCAGCCAGCTGCCCTCGAGCTTCACCAGCGACGGAACGGGCCACGAAGCCATCTTCGCTTCGAGCAGATCGTTCTGTTGCGCCAACGGCGTGTGGTTCCCAAAGCCCACGTGCGCCGCGATGACGAACGTCGCGTTCGCGTAGCCATGCTGCTCATAGCGGTCGACCGCTGTGTCGAGCCCATGCTTGACGTGGTTGATGCCCAAGATCAGCAGCACCTTGCGCCCCTGCTTCTGAAAAACCTCCTTTTCGATCACCGCTGAGATGCTGGCATCGCGATCCATGAAGGGGGCGAGGTCGTCCATGCTGCGCACCTTGTCCCAGTCGATGGGGGGGTCGCACGCCAGGACGCGCAGCCACTTCTCCGGAGGCAGTCTGGAGTTGATCCGGCGGACCAACGGGATGAGGCGCTCGTTGAGGGGCGAGAAGCCGCACTCGATCTGCGTGGTGTTGCGCCAGACCTTTCGAATCTCGGCGAGCGGGACCTCCTCTCCCGAGGTGTAACGATCGAGCGTGCCTTGATAGAGCGCGTTGCCGCACTCGATGGCGATGTCCGTCACCTTCTCGGGAAACCGGGGGTCCTCGATCAGCGAGAGGATAAAATCATTCACCTGCCCGATCCCCTGGGAAGCGTTCATTCCTCCCACAGCGCGGTAGGTGTCGAAGGCATCGAGGAGCGCCTGTCGGGCATCCAGGTCCAAGTTCGGATCGCCCCCTCGCGCACAGGCGGACATCGTGGTCAACGCAACCAGAACCAGGGCCCTTCGCATTTGGACTCCTCCACGCGGAACGAACACCCGTATTCAACGCGGGGACCCTTTTCCCTTCATTTTATCTTGAGGGCGCCCTCGCCGTTACTTGCTCCCCGCGTCGGCTGCTCCTCGGCTGGGGCGGTCCCGCCACCGCCTTCGTCTTCCCGCCGATCAGCTGCTCCGCCTCATTTTCATCTGAGTAGACCAGGGCCACGGCGTTGCGGGTCCGGTTCGCGACGGGCGAGCACTTGAAGCGCCTCAATCATTCCGTACGGACCTAACTCTGCAACATCGAAGGCAGAGCTGATGTCAGCTCCCGGAACGGGCGACTCACCCGCCGGCATACAGAATGTATGTCCGAATGGCTGCTGCGACCCGGCTTGGACCAAACAAGTCCTTTGCGACCCGTATACTCAAGGGGCCAGTTACACCTGGTATTATTTCGACTACGGATGGTCGTACCAGAATCGGGGCGTGCCCGGAGAGGCATTGGGCGTAGCAAGGCACGTCGACCGAGCTCGTGATCGATCGCCGTCAGCGTCGAGAGTGCGCGGTCACCAGAATGACCGCCGAGCATGGTGAGGCGACATCGCGGCATTGTGCGGGCGGCGTCGCGCATGCCCTGCGAGCAGCCGCTATCCGCTTGGGCAGATCTGCCATTACCCGTTGTCACGACGCGGGAAGTCGTCGAAAGGAGCGCACAGCATCGAACGGCGCGCGACGTTATTCCGTTACGCGGTACTTCGACAGCCGCGCTATGCTGGGCCGCATAAGTAAGAGTTAGATTGCCCGGGTACCCAATGGCCGCGAAGAAATCCCCACCTGAGACCAAGCGCACGCGTCGGACGCCTTTATTTCCCGCCGCCTCATTTGAGGAGGCAATGGCCCTAGCCAGCGCGATCCAAAAACACGCCGCGGGCCAGAAGGTTAGGCGGCTGACCCTGTTCGACAACATGGGCAAGTCGCCCGACAGTGGCCCGAGCCGCCAGCTCATCGTTAACTCCAACAAGTACGGACTTACGAAGGGAAACTACACATCGGAACACCTTGAATTGACGCCGGGAGGAGCACTCGCCACGGGAGCAGACGTTCCTGCGCGAGAGAAGCTCGCAGCACGGTTCAAGCTGGCCATTGATGGTATCGCTCCCTTCAAGGCGCTCTATGACGCCTTGAAGGGAAACCGTCTGCCGGCGGCCTCGGTCCTGGAGGACAAAGCGAAGGAGCACGGCGTTCCCGCGGCTGACGCTAAGGAGTGCGTCGAACTCTTTATTGTCAATGCCAAATTTCTCGGGATTCTGAAACCTATCGCAGGCGCCGAACGAATCATCCCGCTTGAACAAGCGACTGAAGACCTGCCCGAAATAGGATCGTCACCGAAAACAGATGACGTAGTAGACTCCGTCACACGGCCGACCGGCGTATCCGAGCGTCGAGCATCGGGCCCAAGTATCGGCTCGGACCCGGGTGGTTGGAGCTCCATTTGCTTCTACATTTCTCCCATAGGTGAACCGGACAGCGAGCAAAGGCAACACGCCGACCTCTTCTTGGGGTCGATTGTTGAGCCAGCGCTGGAGGAATTCGGCCTGAAGGTCGTCCGCGCGGACCGAATCGGCAAGCCTGGAATGAGCGGGTGCGGTGGGGACTCACTGCCTTCGATGCGCCGGCGCTGGTCGAGCGCGCGCTCGATCTCACGCTCGACGGCACCCTAAAGACGCAAGAGCTTCGTGACGTGCTTCTAGCGTTCGTCCGGCGGCGGGCCACGGTCGAAGTGGCATTCGCGTGGGCCCAAAGGCACTTCGACGAGATCACCAAAGCGTCGCCCCACTTCGGGCCGCTCGTCCTCGCGCGGGTACCGGTCTCGCTCTCCAACGCCGAACGCGTGCGCGCCGTCGAGGCGTTTTTGCGGCCGCACTTGGAGAAGCTGGGCGGAGCTTCGGATTTGAAAGAGAACGTCGATGTCGGGCTCCGCTGCGCCGCGCTCGCCGACAAAGAAAGAAGCTCCACCGCCGCATGGCTCGCGGGGCGATAACGGCGCGCCCGCAGACCGGCTGCCGGTAGCCGTCCTCAGCGCGCAAACTCGACGCCCACGCGAGCTCCGCCCTTTGCGCGGTTCTCCGCGAACACGCGCCCCTGGTGCGCTTCGGCGATCTTCTTGACCAGCGCAAGGCCGAGTCCCACCGATTCTTCGCCGTTCGAAGCGGACGACACGCGTTTGTAGAACGGCTCGAAAACACGCTGATCGTCGCCCGGAGCAAATCCTGGTCCGCCGTCTTCGACGACGAAGGCGACCATCCCGCCGCGCGACTCGACGCGCAAGGTCTCGACGCCGCCCGCGTGGCGCTTGGCGTTTTCGAGCAAGTTGGAGACTGCGCGCGCGACGAGCGTCGCGTCGCCCGAGAACACGATGGGGCCGCCCGAGACTTCGAGACGCGATGCATCGACGCCGGTGCGCTCGAGCGCGTTCTTCGCGATCTCGATGGCGTCGAGATCGGTGCGGGTCAGCGCGGTGAAATCGATGCGCGAGCTCGCCAAGAGATCGGCCACCAGCGCGTCGATTTCGGTCACCTCGCGTTCGAGCTGCGCCATCTCGTCGAGGGGACCTTTGGGCGAGGGGCGCTCCGCGTTCGCTGCTGCAACCGACGTCGGCGCATCGCTCGCGTCTGGCCCGAGCGCGGCCCGGAGCTCGGCGAGCCGCGCCAGGTTGGCTTCTGCTTTTTCCCGCGCAAACTCGATGAGCAAACGCATACGCGAGAGGGGCGTACGTATCTCGTGCGATACCGTGGCGAGGAGCGCGCGCTGGTCGGCCAGCTGCTTCTCGATGCGCGAGGCCATCTCGTTCATGACATTGCCGACCATCACGAACTCCATCCCTTGCCGGGGTGACAGCCGCACGCGACTCGCGAGCTGACCCTTGCCGATGTCTTGCGCCACGCGCGCGAGCTCGGAGAGCGGACGCACCAAGCGATGCGCGATGGCGCCCGACGCTCCCCACAGCATGGCGATGGCGACGGCAAAGGGAAGGAAGAACCCCGGGTGATGCCGGCGCGGCTCGCAAAGGTCGACCGAGCCAAGCACCGTTCCTTCGCGCTCGACCGGCGCAGTCACGTGCGATCCTTTGCATGCTTTGCCGAAAGTGCCGATGGTCTCGCCTTTCTCGTCGGCGAGCCGGACCTGGAGCTCGAGGTCGCGCGCGAGATCGCCGGCGAAGGTGTCGCGTCGCGCGGCATCGGTCCACACCACCGCAAACTGTCCGCCCACGAACGTCCGAGCCCGCGCAAGGCTCGGCCCCCAGCCAACCGCGCCGGCACGGTTGGCGAGCATCATCACGACGGCCGCCGTCACTGCGATCGAAACGCCGAACCAGACGAAGATCTTGCGGCGCAGGCGCGGACCGTGGAAATACCGGGCCGAATGCGGGCCCCACCGTTCGCGCCGGTGTTCGCGACCCCGCCTCACAGCCGGTCTTTCACGAGCACGTATCCCACGCCGCGGATGGTCTTGATCTTTTTCGGCGAGCGCGGGTCGTCGCCGAGCTTCTGGCGTAGATGGGAGATGTGCACGTCGACGGTGCGGTCGCTCACGGTGACGTCGCCGCGCCCGGCTTCGCTCAGCAAGGCATCGCGCGCAACGACGCGCCCGGCGCGCCGCGCGAGCGCCAGCAAAATGTCGAACTCGATGCCGGTGAGCTCGATCTCGCGGCCTTCGACCCACGCCTTGTGGGCGGGCACGTCGATGGAGATTTCGTTGATGACGACGAGCTCGGCGTC
>DATHEQ010000017.1:0-25580 GCA_035318505.1 Polyangiaceae bacterium
CCGGCAACACCCACTCGAAGCGAAAATCGCGGAGCCGCTCGAGGGAGCGGATTTGCTCGGTCCACGAGTACCAACAGACGTCGCGTCCCATGTCGAGCCGCTCGTCGTCCTCGTCCCACCACAGGTGATCGCCCGTAAAGAGAAACTTGTCACGATACAGGAGCGCAATGGACCCGCGCGTGTGTCCCGGCACGGGAATGATGGTGAGCTCTTCGTCGAGCACGACGGGGTCCACACCCGTGATGCAACGCTCGATCGGCAGCGCGTTCGCGTCGGCGGCGTGCATCACGCGCTCACAGCCAAAGCGACGTGCAAACGAGGCGTGGTCGGCGATGTCGTCGCGGTGCGACAGCACCATCGTACGCACGCCCCCGAGTGCTTCGATGCGCTTGTCGAGCGGCGCCGCGGAACGTGGAGAATCGACGAGCACGTTGCCCCGTGCGCGCGCGACGAGATACGACGCCGCGCCGTAAGACTCTTTTGCATGCCATCCGCAGTAATAGACATTGTGGTCGAGCCGTTGGGGAAAGGACGCGATGGCATCGTCGAGCGCGCGCTTGGGGTTACATCCGATGCTTGCCGTCGGGCAGGCGATCACCGCCATGAGCGCACGCTTCTCCGGATCGCCGCGGCCGGGCTGAGCGGCAACGACCGATTGCCCGAGCCGTCGCGAGCGCACGAAGGTTTCGGGCGCGATCTGCCGACAGGCATCGCAATCGATGCAGCTGTTGTCGACGAAGAAGGCGCCGGGAGCGTTCTCGTCGAGGCGGGCAGCTAGGCGAGCCATGCCCCCGAATTGTAGTACCGCGGCGTCGCTATGCACCGGCCCGGACACTCCACCGGCAAATGACTTCCGTCCAGAATCGATCGTCGGTAGGCTGCAAACTACGGAGAGCGCTTCCGTGAGACTTGACGGGCACATTGAGATCTCTGCACGCGGCACTCGTTGGGTCATTTCGCGTTCCTACGACCTAGGGGACAACGGCGCTCGCAACCTAGGTTCGTCGTTTGCGGCATCGAAGGTCGACGATTGGTGCGACGACACGATGACGTGGCCAGACATGCTCGAGCTCTACGAGGAGCTCACGGGTGCCAGGTTCGCTCCTCCGACGCGTGCCGACATCAACGAATCGATCAAGCCGCAACTGCGCAGAGCCTTCCAAGAGGGATCGCTCATTCTGTTGGCCACACCACTCGGCGAGCGAACGCCGAACGAAGCGGAGCGAGGCGTTCACGGACAGCCCACGATACTCGAACCGCCGGCTCCGCCTCCTGCGCCGCGACGGCCGGTCACGCCGCCGAAGACGCTGCACAGCTTCGCAATTCGTTTCGTGGACGAGCTCGGAACGTCGATTTCGGGCGTCGATTTGAGGTTCGCGCACGGCGGCGCGAAAGACGACGGCACGACCGACGGCAATGGCGTCGCTAGGCTCGAGGACAGCCCGGTTAGGACGGCCAAGGCCACCATCGTCGATTCGAAGGCACTTCGTAAAGCGCTGAAGCCGCGCTGGGATCAGGTTCGGGGTGACCGCAAACAGTTGGACGAATCGCAGGGCGTCACGGTGGTGCGTCTCCTGGGAGACAACATGCCGTCGTTCGACCTCGTCGCGGACAAGCTCCGCATTGTCAGCATCCAACCATCCGTCTCGCGCGTGCGTCTGCTCGGCGGCTTCTTTGGTAGCGAGAAATGCTTTCCCTTTCCGGCGGCGCTCGACGGCATGCGCGCGGTGGTGCTCGCATGCGCGAATCATCCCTCTCCGACCCTCTTCATTGTCGGGCACACGGATTCTGCAGGCACACTTGCCTATAACGACAAGCTGTCCATCGAGCGCGCCGATGCGATGAAGGATTGGCTGACGGGCAATGTCAACGGCTGGATGAAGTGGTACGGCGACGGCATACCCGCTGAGAAGCGCTGGGGCCAGTCCGAAGACAGCATGATGATGCTCGCGCTGCCCGATGGTGCCGCTCGCAGCCCCGAGCAAAGCCTCGTATGCTGGTACCAAGAGACGCGCCGATTGAAGGTCGACGGCATCGCCGGTCCGAAAACACGCCGCGCCCTCACGACCGAGTACATGGCGCTCGAGGGAACTTCGCTGCCCAAAGTCGTGGAGGTGATCACGCACGGATGTGGAGAGAATTTTCCCGACGTTCCGGCCCCTGACTCGACGGACACGCCGCAGAATCGCCGTGTCGATTGCTTCGTATTCGATCGTGGACTCGGCGTGCAACCTCCCCCGCCCGGAAAGAACTCGTCCAAAGGCGCGCCGGAGTACCCCGAATGGTGTCGAAGAGCAATCGACACCGAGGACCACACACATGACTTCGCGCGCATTCGCGTTCAGCCGCGCCTCGGAGCTGCATTCAAGTACGTCCTCCGCGTGGGGAGCATGGCCTACGAGGATGCTCGCGACGAAGACGGCACCATCGACCATCAGGTTCCGGCTGCGGCCGGTACGGGCACTTTGGTGATCCACCTGCCAGGCACCGGCGAAACGTACGAGTGGCAATTGCAGATCGGCACGCTCGATGCCCCAGGCGACGCGAGCGGCATGCAGCAACGACTCGCCAACCTCGGCTACTATTCGGGCCCGGTGAGCGGGACCATCGACGATACGACGCAGGCTTCCCTCCGCTTGTTTCAGGAGGATTTTGAGCTGAAAGTAACCGGCGAATACGACGCCGCCACGCGCGACAAGCTGCGAAGCACGCACGACGAGCTCTCGACATGAGCAACGACGATCCGAGCACCCCCGCACCGGCACCGGGAGCTTCTCCTCCAGCACCACCTCCGCCCATCTTCGTACCTCGCAACACGGGCGTGGCGACAGTCGGTCGCGCCGCGAAACCCGACCTCGCCAAGGTCGTGTCGCTTGCTTTCACGAGCGACCACGGGAAGCTCAAAGACAACGACGCCGATTGGAAGAATACCGGAACGCTCATCGCCGACCCGGAGTTCGTCTTCGGCAAGCCGAGCGCACCGATCTCGCAAACTCGCAATACGGCGCTCACGGTCACCATCGAAATCGAACTGTATCCGCAGCGCCTCGAAGCAAGAAGCTACGCGGTCCAAGGGACTGCAACGTGGGGCGGCATCACGTTTGCCGCCACGCATTCCCTCAAGGGCGGCAAGCAGACCGTCAAGCTTACCTCCAACGAGAAGCTGCCCGACAAAATTGCGCGCCTCGAAGGCGACATTGAATGGTCGATTGTCCATAGCGCGCTCGGGTCGATCAGGGCCGACCACAGCTTTGGTCACGTCATTTTCGTGACCATGGATACGCCGCAAGACGATCGGGCCGCCACACTTCAAGAGGACGGGGTTACGGTCAAACGCATGAAAGCCGCCACCGAGTGGGTCGCGCCACTCGCGACGCTGCGCCCGCACTCAATTGTCGCCGGGATCATGGAGAAGGTGCCCAGCTATGTGCTTGCTCCCAACGACGCCGTTCCGGGTCGGCTTCGCCACCCGAGCTACTTGAACAATTCGGATGGCGGTGCGTGGCCCTTGCACGAGTACGCCGCGTACTTCGCCGAATGCCAGGCCATCTGCCGACTGACGCGCGCCATCTTGCGGCAGCTTGGGGTCCCCGGCAAGGTCACCATCGCGGTGGTGTGGGCGGAGCCGAATGGAACCGATGCCCTCACCAAGGAGGCTGATTGGGAGGCAAATCCCCAAGCGGGTCTCAACTCCATTCGCGTCGTCGACGGGAGAAGGCAGGTCGCCGCCCTCGCGGACGGGCGGGTTGTGGTCGGTAAAAAGTACGCGGCGAGCCACGAACCCATGCCCGATGGAACGATAAGCCCAGGCCTCAATCGATACGAGGCGTGTCTCAACTTTGCCGCTGAGGGCAAGACGACGTATTACGGCGGTGGGGCGGGTCAGTATGCCAGTAAAGAAGAGGTCATCCGCGCCTTTTGGGGCCTTGTCTGGGTCGAGTTTCAGGTTGACGGTGGCTACATCGTCAAAGCCATCGTCAAGAGGTATCGATGATGCGCAACGTTGCTTGGGCGCTGCTCGCACCGGCAGTCGCGTTTTGTGGCTGTCCCTCGTCGCCGAAGCCACAAGCAGCGCCCTCTGTGCGACCGGTAAGTCCGGATTCCGACACCCAATCATCAACCGAAGTTTCCGCCGGAGATGCCATGGTCACCGAGTTAGAGCAAGCAACGATCACGGAAGCCAATGAGGCCATCGCATATGCCCTCGCCCAGATCGACGGCGCGATCGCAGGCGGATTTCGGCCCACCGCGCTTCAGGGCCTACCCCCGCCCGTTCGCGCAGAAGTTCAACAGTGGCACACGAATGTTTTGCGCACGGCCTCTCTGGATAGTCCCGGCACGCAGTATGCGGTCTACTTGGGGGATGGGGAGCTCAAGGATGTTGTTCGTATTGCCTGGCAGCAAGATGAATTCGACGTTGTCGAGTATCAGACCCGCGCAGTGGTAGCCGTTTGGCTCCCGCCGAAACGCGTATTGGCTCAGCCTGCAGGCACGACCTTAGAGGAGTTCACGCGTCTTTCGACATCGCTCTTCAACGTGAGCGCCGACTTTCGCCCGCGGCCTCCTTCTCCACAGGAACAAGGATTGGCCATAACCACCGGGCCGACCGTCTCCGTCTACAGCATGCCGAATTGGTCCGATCGCGTGGATGCCGGGATGCATGCGGGGCATGTGCATTTTCTTTTCTACAAGCGCCATCCCCAACTCCTCGGACTGGGGCTCAATCAGCGATGGTTCGACGACGAGTTCCGCCGCCGTCATCGCTGAATACCGACGCCGGTGGGTAACGAGCACGGTGCCCTCCCCCGCACCGTCTAAGCGCGTCACTTGGGCGGCGGAAGCCTCACGATCGCGCAAAAACCCGCGATGCACTGCACCTGTTCGCCCAGCGGTGGCAGGCAGCAGTCGGCGACGGTTTTGCAACCTTCGTCGATTTTGGAACAGCCCTTGGGCGGACCGCAGACCTTATCGGTGCAGAATCGACCGCAGCAATCGATTCCCGTCTCGCACGACATGCCGTCGGCCTTGCAGGGCTCGAGCGCAGCGAAGGCGCGAACATTGCCGCTCTGCAGCTCCTGTCCGCGCAGATAGAAGGGCGGATAGCTGATGTCCCCTTCGCCGCCGATCTTGAGCGCCGCGACCCACAACTGTTTGGAGTCGGCCGCGTCGACCAAACCCGTCTTGAGATTGCCGTACGTTCGGCGGCTGGTGAAAAACATCCAGAACTGCCCCCCCGCCGCGACAGGGACACCGGTGGGGAAGAAGTTCTTGTGCAAATCGCGATCGCCGGCGGGCAGGTACGACTGCGTCTGGGCGACGTCCTTGAACCCGTTCAAGGTCGCGAGCGGCGTCACCTTGGAGCCGTGCGCGAGATCGATGAAATGAAAATCGCTGTTTTGCGGCTGGAGGGGCGAACCGAGCGCGCTCACGAAGTTGTCGGAGGTACCGAGCGCGAAGACGATACCCGACCCGTCGGGAAGGAAGAACGGCCAGCCGGTGAACAGCGTCGCGTGGGTATAGACCTGCGTGTAATTGGAGAACTTGTTGGTCGCTGGATCGAAGTCCATCGTGGCGATGCCTTTGCCATTGCCGATAGCAGCGTCGGCAAAGACGATCTTCGTGCCGTCGGCCGAGAAGGCAGGCATCATCGCCTTGGCGACCATGCCGCTGCTCGCGATCACTTCGCCGGTGTCCGAGCGAATGAGCTCGGAAACGCCCACCCCCCACGTGCCCGGCAGATTGCCGGGGATGAACGGTCCGCCCGCGCTGGGAGCTGCATGCGTGACGTAGAGCGTGCCGTCAGGGGTGAACGCCGAGAAAGAGGATTGGGGTATCTTCGTTTGGACCGCCGGCGGATTGGGCGTCGACGTGGGTGTCAAGGCGTAGACGGAGCTTCCCACGAACGTGAGGCCACCTCCGGCGTGAATGTCGGCCACGAGTCGCGCGCCATTGGCGGAGAGAGCGTGACAACCGACGCACTCCCCCGACGTTCCTCGACTCAAGAAGATCTCGGGCGAGCGCGCACCCGGCAAGAGCCGGAGAACGACGCCACCTTGAATGCCCTGCGACGCCGCCAGCGCCGAGTTGTAAGAGCCGTAAAAGATGGCCCCCTTCATTTTCGCGTTGGCAAAGTTCCATTTCTGGGTGATGGGGCCGACGGCACGCCCGCCCGCCAAGTGGACCATCTCCACGCTGATGGGATCGGTCGATCCGCCATTGGAGATATTCAACTGGTCCCAAACGTCCTGAGGCATTTCGAATTGGCCGGCGGCATTGGGCCTGACACACGCCTTCCAATCGAAATACTTGCCGCGAATTTGAACGCGCAGCGCGTTGCCGGCGCTGGCCGCGTTTGCCCATTGAAGAACGGGAGAGAGGATACCGCGCGGCCACACCGTACCGTCGTACGGATAAAGCCAGCGCAGCGCGGCGTCCGCAGTCGGTGCGGCTTCGAGTGCCATCACTTCGGTTGCTGAAAGCGGCCCCGGGCAGTCGTTGCGCGTGAAAGGAGGAATGGGGTTCGAAGCGTCGCCCCCGCTCGATGCATCGCTGGGAGGCGGAGGCGGGGGCTTCGAAGCGTCGGGCGTCGCGATGATACCGCCGCCGCCACCCGTGCCGCCGGTCCCGCCCGTGCCGCTACCCCCCGAGCCGCCGGAACCACCCGCACCGCTGCTGCCACCGGACGTCGAAGTCGGGTCTGCCGCATCGCGCCGCGGAATCAAGTCTTCGGATTGACCGCAAGCGGCCACAATACCGATAAGGGCCAAACCGCCCGCCGCCCAGTAGCCTCTAGTTCTCACTTGGTCGCTCCATTGGGGAATTCGCACGAGGACGACGTGCAGAGGGGCGAGTCGGGAACGCGCAGATCTCCGCTGTCATCTACCAAAGTGGGGCAACGAGCCGCGGCAGGGCGGAACAATTTGATTCACGACGCGCCGCAGCGGTGCTTGGCGGCGCCCCCGGCGTGCAGTGGACCAGAACGGGCATCGTTCCCCGACCCACTACCCACCGCGTTCGACAGAAGGTCCGGCCTCCCCTACCCTGTGAGGCATGTGTATCATCTGCATCGATTTCGCGCGGGGCGCGCTGAACCTCAACGAAGCGCGCCGTGCGCTCGGCGAGATGCGAAGCACGCTCGATCCCAAACACGCTCGCGAAGTCGAGCAGCAGCTCGAAAAAGCCGAGCGCAATCCGCCGCCCTCCCAAACGCCTTAGCAGCCGTCGCCGGTTACGGCGCGCGCCGCTTCGCACGCAAGCCGGTAGCTCATCATGCCGCCGTTCGAGAGCCCGATCGCATAGACGCGCTTCTCGTCGACGTTGGCGTGCTTCGATACCTCGGTCACGAGTGCCTTGAACAAAGCGACGTCGTCGACGCTCGAGCCGCCACAGCAACTGCCGGCGTTCCATGCGTTGCCGGCGCCTGTCGGAATGACGAGGAGAAAGCCGGCCTCGTTGCTTTTGTCGACGAACCCTTGGGGACCGGCCGTCGCTCCCGCGCTGCCGTCGACGCAGAACATGACGCCATTTTGCATCAAGCCGTGAATGCAAAATAGGAGTGGTGTCGGCACGTGACAGTCGTAGCTCGGCGGCACGTGCACCTTGTATTGCCTCGGGTTCGGCTGACCGGTCACGCCGGAGATCTCGAGCCATGCGTTGGGATCTTGCACCTGCGGCGGGTAATCGCCTGGCACGTAGTCGCCGATGCACGCGCCGCCCTCGGGAGCCCCGCCTGCACCGCCGCCGCCGCCGCCCGCGCCTCCCGGTGCGCTGTCGCTGCTACATCCCCACGGCGCCGGCTGCGAGGGCCGTCAGCGACGTGAGAGCAAGGCAATTGCACCGATTCTCATGGGACCTCCGCACTTCGACTCGGTGAGTGGGTTCTTGCGCGGCTGATCGGGTAGAAAAATGGCCGCCGCCGTGACCCAAGGCGTCCGGAGGAATTGGAGGCACGCTCTCAAGTGCGCTGCGCGGCCGCGACGCGGCCCTCATGGAACGCCGCGAGCGCGCGGTTCGCCTCTTCTATCGTCAAAAGCTTCTCGACGATCGCGTCCATGCGCGCGCCGGGGAGCGTGTGCCACATTTCATCGTCGGGGAGCCCGGTGTAGACGCGGTTGCCGATGCAGCCGGAGCTCGTCGAAGCGAGCCCGGACGAGAGCACCTGCGGCAGCATCGCGCACGCAGGGCGCATCACCGGAGCGGTCGCGGCGCGCGCGCTTGCCGCGTGCACCGCTTCCGAGAGCAACATCGAGGCGCGGGGGGTGCAGCGCACCAAGACGAGATCGGGCGCGAGAGGTGCAAGCGCGAGCGGAGCATAGGTCACGTAAGCGAGCTTGCCTGCGCGGACCGGAATGCCGGGCACCTCATCCATGGCGATGTACCTCACCTCGGTCATCATCCCGAGCATCCGTTCGAGCTCGGCCCGCTCCGATGGTCCGAGCTCGGCTCCGTGCGTGTAGGCGCCAACGGCGCAGCCGAGGTGATCGGACGCCGCGGTGTAGAAGACTTTTCCCTCGGCCGCTTGCTTCCAGTAGGCGCAACCGGCAACCGCCGCCGCGGCAACGCGGTCAACGCGGGGCGGGGGCTCGGCGGAGAACGCGACGGCAACGGGGGGCGCTTTGAGCGAAAGAACGCGGACCAGAATCGCGGCGTTATCGGAGTAGGAGGCCATGCGCGCAGCCTAGTCGATACCGCCGCCCCCGTCATCGACCGCCGCTTAGCCGTTCGGGGAAAGGCCGAAGCTCGACGCAGCCTCTTCACTCGACTACGTTTCCGGCATGGCCCGAACCGTTCATTGCGTGAAGTTCAACAAGGAAATGGAGGGGCTCGAGAAACCTCCGCTGAGGGGGCCCGTTGGGCAGCGCGTGTTCGACAACGTCTCGAAGGAGGCCTGGCGTCTGTGGCTCGAGCACTCGAAAATGCTCATCAACGAGTACCGGCTCGATCTCGTCTCGCCGGCCGGGCAGAAGATGTGGATGGACGAGCTCGAGAAGTACTTCTTTGGCGAGGGGTCGCAACTGCCCCCCGACTACAATCCGCAGAAGACGAAATAGCCGCGCAATGAGCGAACTCCGCGTTCCCGTTGACTTGTCGACGGCCGGTTCGGTGCTGCTCGTGTCGTGTTACGAGCTCGGGCACCAGCCGTTCGCGGTGGCCTCCGCTTGGGCGGAGCTCGAGAACGCCGGGCTTGGCGTCGCGGGCGCCGACGCAGCCATCGTGCAACCTTCGGATGACGCCATTGCTCGCGCGCGGCTTGTCGCCATCTCCGTTCCGATGCACACGGCTCTGCGTCTGGGGGTCGCCATCGCGCGGCGTGTTCGCGTGGTCAACCCGACCGCACACGTCTGTTTCTTCGGCCTTTACGCATCGCTCAACGCAACCTACTTGCGGGGCGACATCGCCGATTCGGTGATCGGAGGCGAGTTCGAGGCAGCGCTCGTCGAGCTTGCGCTCGGCCTCGGCAGTGCGACAGATGCACCGCCGCCGACGAAGCTGGATGCACCGAAGCCCATTTTGCGCCGACTGGCGTTCCACGTTCCTCGTCGCGACGGTCTGCCGCCGCTCGAAAAATACGCCCGCCTCCTCGGCCCCGCGCGGGGCGAGGAGCGGCTCGTGGGATACGTCGAGGCGAGCCGCGGGTGTCTTCACCGGTGCCGCCATTGTCCGATCACCCCCGTGTACGACGGACGCTTTTTCGTCGTTCCGCGCGAGATCGTGCTGGCCGACGCGAAGCAACAAATCGAGGCTGGAGCGCGCCACATCACCTTCGGCGATCCTGACTTCCTGAACGGACCCGGTCATTCGATGGCCATCGCCCAGGCGCTTCATGCCGCGCATCCGGAGATCACGTTCGACATCACCGCCAAGGTGGAGCACATCCTCAAGCACCGTGAGCGGTTTCCCGAGCTCGCGCGCCTCGGCTGCATTTTCGTAGTATCGGCGGTCGAATCGCTCAGCTCACGAGTGCTCGAAGAGCTCGCCAAGGGCCACACGCGGGCCGACGTCACCCTCGCCCTCGCGATCACGCGCGAGGCGGGCGTCGCACTGCGACCGTCGCTGGTCGCGTTCACCCCGTGGACGACGCTTGCCGATTACGTCGAGCTTTGTGACTTCATCTTCGAGCAGGGGCTCGTCGATCACGTAGACCCCATCCAGCTCGCGATTCGGCTGCTCGTTCCGCCGGGATCAGCACTCTTGTCCGACGGCAAACCGCCGCCTTGGCTCGGCCCGCTCGAAGCGTCGGAGTTTGGCTACGCGTGGGCGCATCCCGATCCGGCCATGGACCGCATGCACGTCGAGGTGAACCAGATCGTGGAGACGGCAGCGGAACGCAAGGAGGACGCCCTCGAGACGTTCCGCCGCATTCGGGCGGCTGCGTACCAAGCTGCGGGCCGCGTGTTGCCCGACGATTCCCATGAGACCCTGCGGGCGCTCGTGCCGAAGCTGACCGAGCCATGGTTCTGCTGTGCCGAACCGAGCACCGTGCAACTCGCGCAGGTCACATCAAATTCCCTCGGGCAAAAGCTCGAGCAACGGTGACAGCTCGAACGTGAGCTCGGCGAACGAAGCTCGGAGCGATCGCTCGACCTCGGCGGGGGACGTGCCGCGCGCAAAGATGAATCCGAGGTAGCTCGATCCTTCCGGGAGCGCGCGAATCGAATCTCCAGGCGCGATCGCCACCGTCACTTCTTCGATCCCCGCGACCGCGCGTGCGGCCTCGATGCCGGTGACTTTCCGGAGCACGCCACTTCGAGGGATGGGCATCATCATGACGCCCGCCGCCACGCCCGTCGCCTCTCGATGGGGCGCGCAAAGCCCGGCCGCATGCGAGAGCACGATGTCCTCGAGCGACCCGGTCACTTGCTCGAATGCGCGTGAGCACAACCCGCCAATCGAGCGCGCCGCGATCTCGACGACCGCCACGCGCGGTCCGTCGACCCGAAGCTCCGCGTGCACCGGACCGTGCGACAGTCCCACCGCGCGTGCCGCACGCGCCGCCACGTCGATCACCGCGGCCTGCGATTGCGCCGGTAAACGTGAGGGGGTGACGTAGAGCGTCTCTTCGAAGTAAGGGCCCACGAGATCGTCCGGCTTGTCGAACAGGGCGAGCACTCGGAGCTCACCTCGGGTGACGGTGCCTTCCACCGCGACCTCTCGGCCGGGCAGATAGTCCTCGATAAGAAGGTGATAAAAGTCGGGATCGGAGCTGGCGTCGCTCGCGTGCCGCGCGAGAATGCCGCGCACGCGCCTCACCGCCGCCAAGAGGCCGGCCGGATCGTCGGCGCGGATGACGCCTTGGCTCCCCGTGAGCATCGTCGGTTTCACCACGCAGGGGAACACGACGTCACGCAGAAGATCCTGCGGATCATCGTTCGGGCCGAGCGCGATGGCGCGTGGGCTCGGCACGCCGGCCTCGGCGAAGATCGCACGCATGCGACGCTTGTTGCGCGCGGCATAGGCTGCGCTCGCGGCGGCGTGTGGCAGCCGGAGCCGCTCGGCCGCGAGCGCAGCGACGACGGCCGAGCTCTCGTTGGTCGGGACGATGCCATCGAGCGGCGTAGCCGCGGCCGCCGTCTCGATCGACGCTGCGCCGGCCTCGGGATGGCGGAAATCGACGCTGACCATCGGTAGGCCGTAGCGGGCGAAAGGACCCGGCAGGTCCGTGCCGAGAACGAGGCTCACCCCGAGCCGACGCGCAGCGTTGACGTAGGCCTCGACCCGATAGCTCTGCGCGGGAAAGAGAAGAAGGAGCCTTTTCGGGGGGGGCTCGGGCGGGGAGGGGTTCATGGGCGTGCGATCGCGCAGCTTTCGCGGCCCAATCGTACTACGTACGACCCGAAAGCCCATCGACCATGAAAGTCGTCCTCTTCGCCTGGTGCCCAACGGCGACGTCGTACCTCGACGCGCTGATCGCGGACGGCGCCGCGCCCGTTTTGCTCGTCACGGGCCCACGCTCACCGGGCGACGGAACGATCGCCACCCGCGCGGCAAAGCACGGCGTCGCGCTCGAGCGATCGGAGGACGTCAACGCCGATCCGTTCGTCGACCGCATCCGAAGCCTCGCCCCCGATCTCCTGCTCATCGCTGGATGTTCGCAGATCTTGCGCGCACCGCTCCGCGGAGCAGCGCGCCTCGGCGTCGTCAACTTTCATCCGTCGCTCCTACCGCGCTACCGTGGCAAAGAGCCCCTCTTCTGGGCGCTCCTCGACGGCGAGACCCGGACGGGTTGCACCGCGCACCACGCCACCGACAGCGTCGATGCAGGCCCCATTCTACTGACGCGCGAGGTTGCCATCTCTTCTCGCGCCACCAGTGCATCGCTCGCACGCGACGTCGACGAAGCCGGCGCCACGCTCGTCGCCCAGGTTCTCGCCATGGCTCGCGCCGGCGCTCTGCCTTCGGGGCAACTTCCCGCCGAGCCGGGCAAGATGTTTCCCCCGCTTCGCAAAGAGCACGGGCTCTTGGATCTGAGCCGTAGTGCGATCGAGCTCGATCGCCTCGTTCGTGCCTGCGTGGGAGAGATTCCAGCGTTCCTTTTTTTCGCTGGAATGAAAGTCGTGGCGCTCGAAGCGGAGCCAACCGAAGCCGCCGTGCGCGGAGCCGCCCCCGGGACCGTGGTCGAGAGCGGCGGTGGGGTCCTTCGTATCGCGACGGCGGCCGGGGATCTCCTCGTGCGGCGCTGGCTCTTTCTTGGAAGGGTGCACGACAGCAACGAGCTTGCCACCCGGCTCGATATCCGTGTGGGAATGCGCTTCACTTGCAACCCGGCATTCCCTAGCGTCGGCGCTTGACGCTGGGTGCCACGTCGGACGCATTCTCGCTATTTGACTCGGATGGCCGTCGGCCCAAATCTCGACACGCGCGCAAGCAGTCTCGGGCGCGATTGCCGCATGGGCAATTCGCCTGTCGCAATTGGGATGACACGCCATAGTGGCAGGTGTTAGTTGATTGACGACAACGAACAAGAACGACGGGCCGCCGCAGTGGTCCGCTGTTATGTACCGTGTCGTGAATCGTGCGGATACGTGCAGTAATTTGGGTTGTGGCGTCATGCCACGAGGAGCAGTTATGCGCATGAAGAATACCATTTGCTGTTTGTCTATCGTTGGATGCTTTTCGGTTATTGCCAATGTCGTTGGCTGTGGTGCGGCGCCGGACGCCGCGACCGGGTCTAACGATCCATCGCCGCAGGTTGCGGAGGGCGCCGTCATTGCCCAATCGGAGTCCGCCGCTTCAGCATCTCCCCATAGCGAAGCAACAATGTCGTTCGCTCCCACGGTGTGCCCAGACGTATATTCATCGCCAGTCACGAGCAAGGTCTGCGATCCCTGGTTCGACCTCGTCGACTGTGACTCATGTTATACGAGCGGCGCCTGTGGGGACATAGACGATCCGCCGCCGCATTGGGCATACAATCAAATGCAAACCAGACATTGCGTTGATGGTCAGGGTTATAATTGGTGGGAATACGCTTATCGATACGGAGGTTGCGGCTGTCCGCATCTGGGAATATAGATATCGAGTGGGAGGTTGCGACTGTACGTCCGACTGAAATCTTCGGTGTGCGAATAGGAAAGGAAGGGGGCCCCCTTCCTTTCTTATCTTAGTGTGCCCCGAGGGGTCGACGAAGCAGGCGCCACGCTCGTCTCCGAGCTGCTAGCGATGGCTCGTGCCGGCGCTCTGCCTCCCGGGCAATTCCCCGCCGAGCCGGGCAAGATGTTTCCCCCGCTCGGAAAGAGCACGGACTCTTGGATCTAAGCCGTAGCGCAATCCAGCTCGATCGCCTCGTTCGTGCCTGCGTGGGAGAGATTCCGGCGTTCTTCTTTTTCGCTGGAATGAAAGTCGTGGCGCTCGAAGCGGAGCCAACCGAAGCCGCCGTGCGCGGAGCCGCCCCCGGGACCGTGGTCGAGAGCGGCGGAGGGGTCCTTCGTATCGCGACGGCGGCCGGGGATCTCCTCGTGCGGCGCTGGCTCTTTCTTGGAAGGGTGCACGACGGCAACGAGCTTGCCACCCGGCTCGATCTTCATGAGGGAATGCGGTTCACTTGTAACCCAGCGTTTCCCCACGCCGGCGCTTGACGCTGGCGCCCCATCACGGAAGCGAGTGGGTGTTACGTTCGCGCCCTTTCCCCTATGGAGATGGGAAGCCTACGCTCCATTGCGCGGAACCTACCGCGCCGGCATCGTTTGCGCGAGAAAATCGAGCACGTCGGGGCCCCAGGGCGGAGCTTCGCCCCCTTTGCAGAAACCATGGCCCTCCTCGTGCGTCGTGCCATTCGGCGGAAAGATCTTGGCGCGATGGGGGAGATCGTGCTTTTTCATTTCTTCGGAAAGGATGCGCGTGGGGGCGACGTCGAAGTCGTTTTCCGCCTGCAAAAAAAACACGGGAACGCGTGCGCGGCGAGCCGCTACCGTCATTCGATCGCGGATCGGCTGACTCCCCGGTTGGGACCACGTCATCGCGGCGCCCGCGAAATCGATGGCCGCGCGAATTCCCAAATCACGTTCCGCCGCGAGCAGAGATTCGATACCGCCGAAAGAACAGCCGGCCACCGCTACGCGCGATGGATCGACGAAAGAAAGCCCTTTCACGTAGCTCACTGCCGCGGCCACATCGTCGACTTGCTCGGCGAGCCGATCAGCTATCACTTCACCGCGCCGCTCTCCGGCGGCATTGGCTTCGTCAATCACGTAAGGACCCTCGGAACGGCCATGTCCGCGGCGATGCGGGACGAAGACGACGAACCCGTGGCGCGTGAAGAACGTGATCTGTCCGGCCTTGTCGCCGGGCAACTTCTCGCTGCCGTGGTTGTAGACAAGCACCGGGAAACGACCGTCGCCAGCGGGACGCGCCAGAAAGCCGCGCAGCGTCCGTTCACCGGTAACGTAGACGACGAGCTCGGCAGCGCTCCCCGGAGCCGCGTGCGAAGCCGCTGAGGCAACGGCGGTCGAAGTGGCGCGCGCCGACGGCGCAGTCTCATTCGACGAGACCGGGCTCGACGTCGGCGAGGGCTTCGAACAACCGCACACCGCGATGGAGAGAACACCGAGAAAACAGGCAGCACGAGATCCGAGCTCGGTTCGCATCACCACGCCATACCATCGATGAAGGCTGGTTGGCCGTTGTTCAGCTCTCCTCAATGACTGCGGCGCGGATGCCGCAGGGGCTACAGCGCGAATCCCGCGGACAGCAGCCCCAGCGCGCCGTATCGCACGTCTCGCGTCGGTCGAGGTGAGCCGTGCGGCCCTTCGATGGCGGTCGCGGATACGCCTGCTTGCCCCGTCACGACGATCGGACCAAGCACGTAGTGCATGAGTGGGCCGACCGCGATGTCGAGCACGGGCTCCGACGTGCCGTTGTGCTTCTCATCGGACGAGTAGACCAGGGCGCGCAGCCGCGCATCCAAACCGGCGAAGATGGCGGGGCCCAAGGGAACGAGAGTGCCCATCGTCAGCTCGGCGCGGTAGTCGTCGCCCTCGGGATCCTGACCGTAGCTCACGGCGCTGAAGAGGACGACGTTGCCCACGTTGCGGGCAGCGCTGAGGCTCGCTTTGATGAGGCCTTCGCCATCGATGTCCTGCGGCAGGTAAAAAGCACCGACGGCCAAGTCGAGACCGTGGTGCTTCTGCGAAAGAAATTGGAAACGCCCGCCGAAGAGAGCGCTCGCGTGCCCCGAAAGGTCTTGTGACGAGTAGCCCGCCCGAAGGGAGAGTCCTCCGATCACCCGAGCGTCGGCGACCGCGCCGTAAATCGCGACGCGCCTTGCGCCGTCGTACCCCGTGAATGCGCTGCCGTAGGCCGTGGATCCCGCCGCTCCGAGGGTGAAGGGCAGAAAAGCGCCCGTCGACACGCTATAACGCGCTCCCCGTACCATCGGCTCTTCGGGAAGCACCTCTTCACTCGCCGCGATCGGCTCCCGATCGGCCGGATCTGCGCTGCGACCCTGCGTCTCGGCAACCGCCAGAGAGGTGCGCGCGGGCGCGGCGCCGGACGCCACCGCCTTCGCGGCGAACGTCAAAAGGAACAGAGCAGCGGTCAATCGCGATGAGCTCATCGTCGCACCTCTTTTCGGTTAAGTCCTGCTGAAACGAGAATGGCCTTTTGCAGGTCGACCTCACTCGCGTCGGGTCGACCGAAATCGATGGTGCTCGTCATTGCGCGCGCCAGGCCGGTTCGGCGCCGCGAAGACGACTGAGAAAGATCTGCTTCGCCGATTTCGCGACGTCAGATGTACCAGCGTCCACATGCCTGCAATTCGAAGATTTCGTGAACCATCGATGGCTCTCGCGCTTTCAACCGGTAGCGCTCATCGTCCGCCGCCACGCGTGAGCCGACGTCACCGACACTCCGCAGAAACGCCACCTCGAGAGACCACGATTTCGGGTGAGATGCATCGGCCCGCGTGGTTGGCAGGGTGAACAGCGATGAAGGAGAAACGTCAATGAATAGACGAATGCTGCTTGGGTCGATAAGCTACGGAATTACCGCTTCGATCGTGGCGCTTTCCCTGCAGGCCCGCGCCGATGTCACGCCGCAGCAACTCGCGACCGGCCAGTACATCACGCCGACGGCGGCGCGTGGATCGGTGCAACAATTTCTGAACCCCGGGCTGCCGGCGTATCCGAATTTCGTCGCGGGTGAGGCGGTGCGCTCACAACTCAGCCCCGACGGCACTACGCTGGCAATCCTGTGCGCGGGCCAGAATTCGCTCGACAAGCCGGACGGCACCACCGACGTAGCCAACTCGACGCAGTTCATCTTTCTTTACGATGTCTCTGGCACCCACAAGGCTGCGCCGCAGCTCATGCAAGTGATCCAGCAAACCAACGCTCACGTCGGATTGGTTTTCTCGCCCAACGGCAGCACCCTCTACGCTGCGGGAGGAAGCGACGACGCGGTTTACGCCTACACCAAGGCGGACGGATCCTGGTCGCTGACCAAGACCATCGCCCTCGACCACGCCAGCATGGGCCTCGGCCTCAACGTCAAACCGAACGCGAGTGGCCTCGGGATTTCGCCAGACGGCGGGACGCTCGTGGTCGCCAATAACTACAACGATTCAATCAGCGTGATCGACACCGCGACGGGCACCGTCCGCTACGAGCACGACTTGCGCCCGTACGCCGCCAGTAATGAGGGCTCGAACGGCGGGGTCGGCGGCACGTTTCCCTTCGCAGTCGTCATGAAGCGCAACGGCACCGCGTACGTCTCATCGGACCGCAATCGCGAGGTCATCGTGGTCGACGTCAGCTCCGCGGCCGCCGGTCGTCTGGTCAAACGTATTAAGCTCGATGGCAACGCCCTCGGCATGACGCTCGATTCGTCGGGCTCCAAGCTCTACGTCGCCGAGGACAACGCCGATCAAGTCGCGGTGATCGACACGGCGTCCAATGCGGTGGTGGCGAAGATCGACGCGCGCGCGCCGGCCGGCACGCTACCGGGGCCGCACGATTGTGAAGATGGCACGGCGGCCACCCGGTACACCGGCGCGGCCACGTTCGGCGTGACGCTTTCGCCCGACGGTCAGACCCTCTACGCCATCAACTCCGGCGCCAACTCCATCGCTGTCATTCCCCTTCGCGGTCATTCCTACCAGGTCAGCGGCCTCATCCCGACCGCCTACGAGCCGCATGACATCACCTTCAGCGCCGATGGCACGTGGATGTACATCGTGAATGGCAAGAGCGTCACGGGACCCAATGCCGGCCACCTCGCCGGTAGCACAGCTGCGATGACCAGCATTACTTATCCGGGCGGCAACGCCGCCGCGGCCGCTGCTGCGGGGGCTTCCAACCAGTATCAGTTCCAGCTCGAACGCGCCTCTCTCATCAGCGCCGCGGTACCGACGTCGTTCGAGCTCAATCATCTGACCCGGCGCGTCGCCAAGAACAACTTCTACCGCGCGGTAGCTAGCAGCGACGACCATCGGACGATGGACTTTTTGCGTCGCCGGATAAAGCACGTCATTTACATCGTCAAAGAGAACCGCACCTTCGACCAGATCCTGGGTGATCTCGGCAACGGCTCGAACGGCGACAGCACACTGACTCAGTTCGGCGAAAGCATCACGCCGAACCATCACCGTCTGGCACGCCAGTTCGTCACCCTCGACAACTTCATGGATCCCGGCGACGGCAGTATGGATGGCTGGTCCTGGAGCCTGCAAGGCCGAGTGACCAACACCGAGGCCATCACCCAACAGATCAATTACGCGTTCGTCAATCGAGGCTTGTCGTACGACTCCGAGGGTTCAAACCGCAACGTGCCGGTGAACTTCAGTACCGTTGCCGAACGCGACGTCGCCGGTGGTCCGGCTGGGACTACGAATTACTCGGATGCGACCGCGGGTTTGCTTGGTGGCACCGCCAACCTGCTGACCGGCACCGGCAACCATACTTCGTCTGATGCGCCATTCGGCATCCAAGGCGGGTACATCTTCTCTGCCGTGTTGAAGGCGCGCGGGACGGTGCGCAATTACGGTTTCCTCGTGAACAATATCGGCAGTATCGGGACGATTGCGTCGCCGGTGAGCGACCCCTTCGGGTCCGGCGTGGTGCAAGTCGCGCCGCTCGAGCCCTCGCTCGCTGCGCTGACCGATGTGTACTTCCGAGGTTATGACCAGAATTACCCCGATCAATGGCGCTACAACGAGTGGAAGCGCGAGTTCGATCAGTACGTCGTCCAGGGCAACCTGCCGAGCCTCTCGCTGGTGCGCGTGAGCCACGACCACATGGGCAGCTTCGCGTCTGCGCTCGGCGGGGTGAACACGCCCGAGACGCAGCAAGCCGACAACGATCTCGCCGTGGGTCGCCTCGTGCAGGCCGTGTCGCAAAGCCGGTATGCCTCCGACACTCTGATCATCATCACCGAGGATGACTGCCAGGACGGCCCCGACCACGTCGATTCGCACCGCGCGACGACCTACGTGGTCGGCCCTTACGTCAAGCAGGGCGTCGTGGTCAGTACGCGCTACAGCCAGGTAAACGCGCTGCGCACCATCGAAGACATTCTCGGTACCGAGCACATCAATCTGAACACGGCCTTGCAGCAACCCATGGCCGATGTGTTCGACATGAGGTCCTCGGGCGCGTGGAACTATGAGGCCGAAGCGTCGACGGTGCTGAGCGGCACGGCACTCGTGCACGCGCCAGGTCTCGGTGTTCGCTTTGCGCGGGGACCGGTCGTCAAACCGAAGCACGACGCTCAATATTGGGCGAAGGTCACGGCTGACTTCGACTTCTCGGAAGCCGATCACGTTCCTCCCGCCAAGTTCAACAGGGTGCTCTGGCAGGGGATGATGGGTCGCAAGCCGTATCCCGCTGTAGTGAACCATCACGTCGCAGCGAAGACGGACGACGACTGAGATCATTCGTTGGCAGTTCGGATGAGATGGTTCGGAATCGGGGTCCGACGTTCAAGGCGATGTCGTCACACGGTGTTTTCGCAATGCTCGCCGGATTGTCACTGTCGCCGCGTATTGCGACGTCACGATGCGTGAAACGATGACGACGACGGGTCCAGGTGCTGAAGACGAATCCTCGCTGACGACCTTCAATCAGGTTCTGTCGCTGCGACTCTCGCGGCGTCGAGCGCTGCTGGGCGGCGTAGGGACCTTTTTGCTTGCGGCTTGCGGAGAGAAAGACAGCGGCGTTTCCTCGCCGCCCACGCCCACGCCCGATGCGGGCGGAATGCCGGTCCCCGACGCCGCTCCGGACGCGTCGGCCGATACGGTGCCCCAACCGGCCGCGCTCGGGTTTAGTCCCGTGTCCAAGAGTCTCGCCGACGCGCTCGTTTTGCCCGCTGGCTATACGGCGACGGTGCTCTACAGGCTCGGTGATCCGATTGCCGAAGGCGTACCCGCGTTCAAGAACGACGGCACCGATTCCGCCGAATCGCATGCCCTACGAGCCGGCGATCATCACGATGGAATGCACTATTTCGGGATCGCTGCGAACGACAAGATCGACTGGTCGGTCACCGAACGCGCGCTGCTTGTTTTGAATCACGAGGCGCTGACGCCGTCGTACCTGCACGCGGCGGGGCAGAGCATCTACGGGACGGGCGTCGAGGCGGTCCGTACGATTGCCGACGAAGTCGTCAAAGAAATGAACGTTCAAGGGGTGAGCGTCCTCGAGATCGCCAAGACGTCCGGCCAATGGGCTTACAAGCAGAACTCTTCCTTGAACCGCCGCATCACGACCTCGACGCCGATCGCGCTGTCCGGCCCCGCCGCACGAACGGCCCAGATGATCACGAAGTACGCGCCCGATGGCTCGGAGACGCGCGGCACGGTCAACAACTGCGCGAACGGTTACACGCCGTGGGGCACGTACCTGACCTGCGAAGAAAACTGGGCCGGCTACTTTCGCCGTACTGAGCCGGATACAGCGCGCAGCGCCAAGGAGCTCGCTTCGTTCAAACGGTACGCGGTCGCAGGAACCGGTCGAGAGCTCTGGGCGACAGCGACACCCGATACGCCCGAGGACCTCTTCGGCCGTTGGAACGCCGACAAACGCGGCGCTTCCGAGGACGGCAGCGACGACTACCGCAACGTCGCCAACACGTTCGGGTGGGTCGTCGAGATAGACCCTTTCGATCCATCATCGAAACCCAAGAAACGCACGGCCCTCGGAAGGCTCGCCCACGAGGGCTGCTGGCTTGGCCCCATCACGCCGGGAAAACCGCTCGTCTTTTACATGGGGTGCGACGGGCGCAACGAATACATCTACAAGTTCGTGTCTGCGAAAAACTGGAGCGTGGCCGACGCGAGTGGGGGGCTCGGCACGGGCGACCAATACCTGGACCAAGGCACGCTCTACGTCGCCAAGTTCGAACCTGACGGCACGGGGCGCTGGATCGAGCTCCGATTCGGCGTAGGCAACGTCACGACTGACTATGCAGCCTACCCTTTCACCGACCACGCTGACGTGCTCGTCAATACGCGGTTTGCCGCGGATGCCGCGGGCGGCACGAAGATGGATCGACCGGAATGGGGCGCAGTGCACCCGAACAACGGCGAGATCTACTTCACCCTCACCAACACCAATGCCGCCTCGCGTGCCATCACCGCCGTCGATGCCGCCAATCCAAGATTCTACAACGACCCCAAGGGGGCCGCGGCCACGGCGCAAAAAGGCAATCCCAATGGGCATATCATCCGCTTAGGCGAAGACGGCGGAGACCATGCAGGCGCCGCGTTCCGCTGGGACGTCTTCCTCTTCGGCGCTCGCTCGACGGCCGACGCGACCAACGTGAACGTGTCCGCGCTCACGGACAACAACGATTTTTCGAGCCCCGACGGCTGCTGGTTCAGTCATGCAACGCCGGGTTTGCTCTGGCTCGAGACGGACGACGGTGCCTATACCGACGCCACCAATTGCATGCTGCTCGGTGCGATCCCCGGTACAGTTGGCGACGGGGGAAAGCGATCGATTGCGAACAGCGATACGGTTACGGTTCCCGTCGACGGCGGCACGGTCGAAACGGACGCCGGCCCCATGCCGGTCGACGCTGGTACGACGACGGTGACGACGGCCAAGTCCGTCGATACGTACGTGGGCAAGACGCTCGGCGACGGCGCTTTGCGCCGGTTCCTCGTCGGTCCCAAGGAGTGTGAAATCACCGGCGTCGCCGAATCGCCCGATGGCAAAGCGCTCTTCATCAACATCCAGCACCCCGGCGAAGAGACGGTTCCTGTTTTCGACACGCCGTCGTCGTTCGGAAGCCACTGGCCCGACGGCGGCAATGCGCGCCCGCGCTCTGCGACGATCGTGATCACGAAAGACGACGGCGGCGTTATCGGAACCTGACCTCGCGCCACGCCTCACGCGCAGCGTGGTGGCGCGTCTTCACACGACCACGACAGAAAAGGGCTTACCGATGCGAGTCGATGCCTCGCTCGGCCTCGGAACGATCGATGGACCCGACCTTTCGAACCTTATCTACTCTGATGTGCGTACTGGTCGTCGCTTGCGGCGGATCCAGCTCTGGCGCGCCGAACCCGACCGGCGAAGTAGACGGCGGGAAAGTCGTCGACGGCAATTCTGGATCAAAAGGGAGCCCACTCGACACAGGATGGGCCGAAGGCGATCTCGACGGAGCGCCGGAAAGCGGCGCGCCTCCGGGGAGCCAAGCCGTGATCGGACATCGCGGAGCTTCGGGGTACGCGCCGGAGCATACGTTTGCCTCCTACGATCTCGCGCTCACGCTGGGAGCCGACTACATCGAGCAAGACGTCGCCCTGACGGCCGACGGCGTGCTCGTTTGTCTCCATGACACAACCCTCGATCGAACGGCGCGCGGCGAGGCCGATTGCGAAGGCGCGGTCGCGACGAAAACCTTGGCCCAGCTCAAAAACTGCGACATGGGTTCATGGTTCAACGACGCGTACCCGGATCGTGCGCGCGCCGAATACGTCGGATTGCAGATCCCCACGCTGGAAGAAGTGTTCCAGCGCTACGGCACCACCGCCAACTACTACATCGAAACGAAGACCATCGGAACGACGGCCCAGATGGAGGCAGAGCTCGTGCGCCTCCTGAATCAATATGGACTTCGCGACGGCGCGGTGACGAAGCATTCGGTTCTCGTGCAGTCGTTCGATACCGAATCCTTGCAACGCGTCCGCATGCTCGATGCGGACATTCCCCTCGTGCTGCTCGGCGCCGCGACTGGCGCGCAGATTCAGGCGGCGACGCCCTACGCCTTCGGCATTGGCCCCGCGTCGGGCAGCGTCAACGCAATGCTGGTCGACACGGCGCACGGGCTCGGTTTGGCGGTACACCCCTATACTGTCAACGAGAACGCCGACCTCGAGCGACTGGCGCGGCTTTGCGTCGACGGAATGTTCACCAACTTTCCCGATCGTTATCGCGCCGTCATTGCGGCGAGCGGCTTCAATTGCCCGCCCGCCATCCGGTGAGCCGATGCGCGTCGCTGAAGGCGGCGGCGACGAGCTTGAAACTGCATCATCGCTCGCTAGCGCCGCTAGTTGCCATCGACCCTATTCGGCGAATTGCGACCAATCCAGGCGAGGATGGTCCGTCGCTCCTCGTCCGACGGCTCCATTGCGTCGGGCGGAGGCATCACATCGCCGTCGGGATTCCACTTGTCCAATACCGCGCTGAGAATGGTGCGGCTCGAAAGCCAATCGTCGTAGGTGTCCACGCGAAAAGCGGGATAGGCGACCCCGCGTTTCGGGTCTTGGCCGTCGCGCGAATGACACCCCGCGCAGTACTTCTGCACGAATTGGCGTCCGGACACGTACCGAACTCCTTTCATGATCTCCTCTGCGTTTGCCGTCTTTGACGATGCACCGTTGGGAGGCGTACCGTCGATGGCCCTCTGGTCCGCGGCGCAGCCGACGCCCATTGCGGCCGGGACGACCAACACAGCGGCGCCTAAGATGGCGACGCGCGGCGTCATCCCCCTATTGTGAAATGCCATACGAATCGATGACGCTACCATCCAGCTTATACGCCTTGACCGTCAGTGTGGTCGGCGCGGCGACCACGTCGACGTAGTTGTTGACGCTCGATTGGACATGCGTCGTCGTGATGGGCGCAACGCCATAGAGCGGCGCTCCGCCGCCCCCGGAAACGACGTAAACGGTGCCGTTGTTCAGGGAGAGGTCGTCTCCCCGGTCCACGACTTGTCCACCGGACACCTGATGGGATCTTTCGTAAATGTGGTCGTGCCCCGACCAATAGACGGCGACGTGGTATGCGTCGCAGAGTTTCTCGATGCTCGGAATTCCGCTGGCGCCGTGGGTCGTGCCACCGCTGTAGATAGCGTAGTGGCTTTGCACGAAACGCCAGCGCGCGGCCAAAGCTTCCGGCTTTTTGAGCTCTCCCTCGAGGAAGGTGACCGCTTTGGCGGGATCCATACCGAGCACCACGAAGAAGCTGTTGCCGACCGTGTACGAAAAGAGCTCGCTCGTGTTGCCGCGCGTCAGAGAAGGTCGAAAGGCGAGGAAGTCGCTGAGGGTTTCGTGGTTGCCTCGCGATACGACGTACGAGCCATTGTTGAGAAGACTGCCGATGTTCGCATTCTTCGTGAGGATCGAAGTGAACGTCGCCTGCGTGTATCCGTCCCACAAGTCTCCCGAATGGATCACGAGCTCGGGATCCCGCTTGGCGATCTGATCGATCACACTCTGATGTGTCGCAAAGCCGGTACGTGTATCGCCATAGACTGCGAAATGAAGGGTGCCTGCGCCGCCCCCTCCGTCGCTCGTATCACCGGCGCTTCCCGCAGCCCCGCTACCGCTACCGCCACCGGTTCCGGCTCTGCCGCCAGCCCCGTCGCCACCGGCGCCCGACATTCCGCCGCTTGCTCCAGCGGTGCCACCGTTTCCTGACGCGGCGTTTCCTCCCGCTCCGCTATCGCTTCCACTTCCACCCGTCCCGTTGGGGGCGCTCCCCGATCCCGTTGTTGGTTCACCTCCCGATCCCGCGCCCCCGGAACCCGTGGCAGTCGCGCCGCCATTGCCGTCCTCCGCCCCGCCAGCCGCGGGGGAAGAGCGGTCACCGCCTCGCCTCAGGCGTTCATCGGTCTGCCCGCAGGCGATGAGGCCCGCGATGCCCACCACCAGTACGGCCCCGCGAAAACCGATCCTTGCGTTCATGCGTCTCCACAACGCGTCGACCTTGGAGGTCGTCGACCCGTGTACGGACCGTCATCGCAAACGACGGTGGCGATCGCGCCACCATTTCGTTGCGTTCATGCAGCGTTCACGCATCGGACCGGTGAACTCGGCGGCGTCACCGGCAAAGGTGACGCCTCAGCGAATCTTGCGGCCTAGGGAAGAAAGCCGGACGCTTCGCGTCCAATGCGCAAGTTTGAGCGTCGCGACTACGGCGACGCTGCGCGCGGCGAAGCTCCGAGCTCGCCTTTTTCAAACGCCGCGAGCACCCGGGCGAGGCGGCGCGGATCGATCTGCTCACCCGTCCTTGCGAGGTGCTCGGCAGGAAGCCACTTCACGACTTCGTCGATGCTGCCGTGCAGTCGATAGTTGAACGACCGCGGAGACAGCAAACGCATGCCGGTCATGAGGCTGCGCATGGCGCTGGCCAAAAACCCCGTACCGCCCACGACGATGGCCACACAGGCCAGGCGACCCGCGTGCTGTTTCATCAGATCGATGAACCCGGCCCGAGCAGCTGGCGTGGGAAGGCCCGCGCCGTCGGCGATGATATGAACGGTAGAGCGTCGTATTTGCAACTGTTCGGCGGCGAGGTCAGTGCTCACTTTGGCGAGGCGCTCCACTGCCGAAATGTCGGCAGCGCTCTCCCAGCGGACCATCACCACGCTATTCCAGGACGCAATGGCGAAACGGCCTGGCTCGCTGGCACGAACGGTAATCTCGCTCAACAACGCGGCGGCGCCGGCGAGATCGGGCGCCGAACGCAGCCCCGATGGAGGAGCAACGTCGGGTCGCGCGACGCCAGGTCGAGTGTCATCGGGGCGGCGAGAATGAGTAGGTTTTCGTTCAGCGGAGGACATCGAGGATCAGCGTCATCACAACAAGACGGCTGGCGGCCGAAAAGCTCAAGGCATGTCCATGGGCAGAGGCAACGTGGTCT
>DATHEQ010000018.1:0-6521 GCA_035318505.1 Polyangiaceae bacterium
CCATCGGCGACCTCGTCGAAAGAGGGCGTTGTCGAAGACGACTACCCGCGTGCGCTGAAGGCCGCGAAGGCTGCCGGCAAACTGATCTTCGCCGACACTTGGGCCGTGTGGTGTCACAGCTGCATGAGCATGAAGCAGTACGTCTTGCCCGCGCCGGAGATGCAGGCCCTGGCCCCTACGTTCGTCTGGCTCTCCGTCGACTCGGAGAAGGCCGAAAATGCCGATTTTTTGGAGCGTTTTCCGAGCACGTCGATTCCCACCTTGTGGGTGATCGACCCGGTGAGCGAGCGGGCCCTCCTCAAGTGGGTGGGCGCCGCGACGGCGCCGGAGCTCGCGACGTTGCTCGACGACGCGTCCCGCGCGCGAACGGGCACGACGTCCGGTGAAGCCGCTGCCGCGACGCTGCGCGGGGACCAAGCGTCCGCTCTGGGTAAGCCGGAAGAAGCGGTGAGCGCATACCGCGAAGCACTCACCCACGCGCCGCTCGTTTGGGAGCGGCGTCCGCGCGTCGTCGAAGCCTTGTCCGCCCGATTGCTCGACGCGGAGCGGTACGCCGAGTGCGTCGAGCTCGCGGCGACGGAGCTTCCTCGCCTGCCCTTCGGGACGCCGCTCGCCAACTTGGCCATGAACGGTCTCAGTGCGGCGGCGGAGCTTCCGGGCGGCGCGCCGGCACTGAAACATGTTCCATTGCTCGTTCGCGAAGGCACGCGAATCGTCGAGGACAAGTCGGAAGGCATGTTGGTCGACGACCGGTCTGGCGTATTCAGGTCGCTCGTCGCCGCGCTCGCCGACCGTCCGGCCGAAGTGAAAAGGCTGGCCCGCTCCTGGGCCAAGCTGCTGGAAGGTGCCGCCGCCAAAGCAACGAGCGCCGAGCAGCGCGCCGTGTGGGACCCGCACCGGCTGGAGGCGTACATCGCTCTCGGCGAAGTCGAGAGCGCGGTACCCATGCTGGAGCAGAGCGAGCGCGAATTCCCCGACGACTACAACCCGCCCTTCCGCCTGGGGCGCGCCTATTTCGAGCTGCAGCGGTACGAGCCGGCGCTCATCGAAGTGAGGCGCGCGCTCGAACGCGCCAGCGGGCCGCGCAAGCTCCGCATCTTCATGCTCAAGGCCGATATTCTGGAAGCACAGAAAGATCGCGAGGGAGCGCGGCGTGCGATCGGCGAAGCGGTGGATTTTGCCAATCGACTGCGCCTTCCGCCGAACTATCGCAAGCTGAAAGACAAGCTCGCCCAGCGCTACGCCAGCCTTCAGTAACTCGATGGAGAACCTGCGTAGTGGGACGGGGAGAAAGAGCGTCCGTCCTCCGCCAGATGCTGCGGTTGGTATCGACGCGCTAAAGGTGAGCGAAGCGCGACAGGGAACACGGTTCGATCGCACACCGCCCGCTGACAGCAATGGTGGACTACCTCAACCTTCCCGTCCGAGATGAGGACGGAAATCTCAACTTCGTGGTGGAAGCGCCGAAAGGCTCGACCGTCAAGTTGGTATTCGATCCCAAGCTGGGCGTTTTCGTCTTCAAGCGCGCGCTGCTGCTGGGCGTTTGTTATCCCTACGATTGGGGTTTCATTCCGAGCACGCGCGCGCCCGACGGGGATCCACTCGATGCAATGTCGCTCTTCGATGCGCCGTCGTGGCCGGGGGTCGTCATTCCCTCGAAGCCCATAGGCGTCATCCGCTTGACCCAGAAAAAGGAGGGCGAAAAGAGAGAGCGCAACGACCGCGTCATCCTCGTTCCGACAAATGACCACCGCTTCGCTGACGTCAAAGATCTCGCGAAAAACGTGCGAAAAGAGCTGGAACAATTTTTCGTGACGATGACCGAGTTGACGGACAAAGAAGTCACGATCGACGGTTGGGAAGGCCCGGCGAGTGCGGTCGATATCATCGACCAAGCGGCAAAAGATCACACGAGCCGCGCTCCGGATTAGCTCGCCGCCCATCGCCCGGGAATGGGCGCGCCTCGTTCAGTCGTTCGCTGCCGCGGCGCTACCCGGATCCAGACGTTCGACGAAGGCGCCGAGCACGCTGCCAAAAATGAGGTGCGCTGCCACCATCGATGTCGGGCGGGCCGGTCGATCGTTGTGCGGCGCTCGCATGATTCCAAACGCCGGAATCCAGCCGTAGTAGCTGGCGGCCCACACGGCTGCGCCGTAACCCGCGCCGAGCAGCGAAGTGCGCACCGTGCCGCGAGGACGTCGGTGCAGCCAGCCGAAGAGCGCTCCGGCGGCGATTCCGAACCCCCAATGCGCGAGTACGGTCGCGACATTCTCCGCGCCGCGCGACGTGCCGAAGATCCCGCTGCGCCGCCGCAGCGTGCGCACGATCTTCTTGGGCGGATGTTCACCCATGAGACCGAGCTTTTTTTCGACGGCCATCGTCGCGCTCATCGCGAACGTGGCGACCGCTCCGCCCAAGGCCCCCACCGCCGTCGAACGGAGCCGCCCTCCGCCGCGCGTCGTCGTCTCGTCGACACGATGAAGCGCGCTCTGAGCGGGTCCGTTGAGAACTTCGCCCGTGGGCGCAAATCGAGACCCGTGACAGCGGCAGTCCCAGCTTTTGGCGTCGCTGTTCCAGTGGACGACGCATCCGAGATGGGTGCAGACGGCGGAGCGCTGGTGGAGCGTGCCCGCCGGATCACGGTAGAGCGCGATCTTGCGCGGGCCCCGCTGGATGACCGTGCCTTCGCCGGCGGCGAGCGCGTATTCGGGCCGACCACGCTCGGGCGCCAACCATTTCGCGTATTCCTCGGCCACTTCCAAGTTGTCGCGCACATACTCGCCCGCGG
This sequence comes from Polyangiaceae bacterium, assembly GCA_035318505.1. GTDB lineage: Bacteria > Myxococcota_A > Polyangia > Polyangiales > Polyangiaceae > DASWDH01. The sequence continues at coordinate 2,789 of DATHEQ010000018.1, forward strand.
CGCGGATACGTTTGCGAGAGGGGTCGTAGATCTTTTCCCACGGGTTTTGGCGCCCGGCGATGAGATCGGCGATCAAGATCCCGGCCAGGGCACCGTGCGTCATTCCATGCCCAGAATCGCCGGTGCACAAGTAGACGTTGCGTTCGCCGGTCGGATCGCGGCCGATGAACGCCAGGAGATCGAACGGCTCGTACACTTGACCCGACCACCGGAAGACAACTTCTCCTACCAAAGGAAACCGCTGGTGCGTCCACTCTTGCAATCGCTCATAGCGCTCCTGCGCGTCATCGGCCGTTCCCGTGCGCTGATCCTCGCCACCGACGATGAGGTACGCCGCGCCGCTCGCGTCCGGCTGGAGCCTCACATAGTGGTACGGGTCGCACGTGTCCCAATAGAGCGCGTCGGCCACCGCGCCCATCGGAATGCGGAACGCGACAGCGTAAGTCCGGTAAGGCGCTTGCTTCGAGTGCAGTGCAACACGTAAGTGAAAGGGCGTGTTGGTGGCGACGACCACCGCTTCTGCCCGGATCACCGCCCCTTCGCGGGTACGAACCGTGGCCGGCCTTCCGCCCTTCACTTCCGTGACGCGGGTCTGCGTATAGATCGCCCCGCCGGCGCGCTCCGTCGCCGCGGCGATGCCCGCCAGATAGCGAAGCGGATGGAACCTGCCTTGGTTAGGGAAAACGAGGCACGAGCCTGTGTCGAAGGCGTCGATGGGAGCGCGCGCGATCCGTTCGACGCCAGCAAATCCCACCCTCTTGGCGGCGGCGAGCTCCTCTTCGAGAAGGGCGTCCTTTTGTCCAGGTCCGAGAAAAAGGTACCCGTTGAGGCGCGCGAAATCGCATTCGATCGATTCTCTTCGCACGTTGGCTTCGATCTCGTCGATGGCGCGCGCGTGGCTCTCGTACGCGAGGCGCGCGCCCTCTTCGCCGAAAATGCGCTCGAGCTCGGAGAAACGGTCATCGAGCGCGCTCGCCAGATGCGCGGTGGTCTGGGCGGTCTCACCGGCGACGAGATCGCGCGCGTCGAGAACAATCACTTGGCGGCCTTCGCGTGCCAAGGTGTACGCGACGCTGAGGCCGGCGATGCCCGCGCCGATCACGCACACGTCGCAGACAGCGTCCCCCGTGAGGAGGGTGCGCGTTGGCGGAGGATTTGTTTTCCAGAGCGACTCGGTCGATTCGACGGCGTCCACGAGCCGCGGAGGTGCAAGAACGGTTCCCCTCCGCACCGTGCACCTCGTTCCTCTTCGCCTCTTCGCCCAATTTGCTCGGACAAAGGGCCGGCCTTCCTTGCCCCGCTCGCGCATCTTCCGATGCTACTCAGGGTAGAGCGACGGCGGTGTGTAGACCGGACGCTCGTCCCAGACTCTACGTTGCATGCGCATCCCGACCGCCACTTACCGTCTTCAATTCAGCGCAGGTTTCGGCTTCGAGGCCGGGCGGCGCGCCGTGCCCTACCTTGCCGCGCTCGGCGTCAGCGACCTCTATAGCTCTCCCATCTCGACGGCACGGGCCGGAAGCATGCACGGCTACGACGTCGTGGCTCACGAAAGCGTGAGTCCTGAGCTCGGCGGCGAGGACGCGTTTCGCGCCATGGCTCTCGAGCTACGCCATCGAAAGATGGGCATCCTGCTCGACGTCGTACCGAACCACATGTGCGTCGCCGACGACGGTAACTGGCGCTGGATGGACGTGCTCGAAAATGGTCCCTCTGCGCTTTCATCGCGTTTCTTCGACATCGACTGGCGGCCGCCGAAAGCCGAGCTCGCGGGGCGCGTTCTTTTGCCCATCCTCCCCGACCAATTCGGAAGCGTCGTGGTCGATGGACAATTCGCACCTATCTATGGAGCGAGCGGTTTTGCCCTGCATTACGCCAATCGCTGTCTCCCGCTCGCCCCGAAGTCGTGGCTCCGTCTTCTCGCCCCCGCGCTCGAGCTCCTTCGCCCAAAGCTCGGCGACGTGCACGTGGATGCACTCGAGCTCGAGAGCATCGTGCGCTCGATCGAACGTCTCCCCGCGCGCACCGAGACGAGGCCCGACCGACTGCAAGAGCGGCAGCACGAGATTCCCATCATCAAAAACCGGCTCTACGCGCTGCACCAGCGCAACGCCGAGTTTCGCGCGATCCTACAGCAGGTCTTGGACCGCGTACGAGGCAAGAAGGGGGATCCGGCGAGCCTCGAGGAGCTGGTGGGCCTGCTCTCCGATCAAGCCTACCGGCTGAGCTTCTGGCGCGTCGCCCTCCACGAGATCAACTATCGGCGATTCTTCGACGTCAACGATCTTGCCGCGATTCGCGTGGAAAACCCCGAAGTCTTCGCCGCCGTTCACGCCCTTCCGCTTCGTTTGGCCAAAGAGGACCTCGTCACCGGATTGCGCATCGATCACGTGGATGGCCTTTACGACCCGCTCGGCTATCTGCGCGATTTGCAGAACCACTGGCAGGCGGAGACGAAGGAGTCGGACGGAGCCTACGTCGTCGTCGAGAAGATCTTGGGGCGCAACGAACGACTGAACGCCGATTGGCCGGTGGCGGGGACGACGGGTTACGAATTCATGAACCTCGTGACCGGCGTTCTCGTCGACGCGCCGCGCGTTTGGCGCTTGCATCGCCTGACGGAACGGCTGGGGGGCGAAGAACGCACCTTCTCCGATGTGATCTACGAGTGCAAAAAGCTCATTCTCGAGACCACGCTGGTGGCGGAGCTGGGCGTGCTCGGGCGGCAGCTCGATCGCATTTCCGAGCAACACATGTTCACGCGCGATTTTACGCGCCTCAATTTGCAAGACGCTCTCGCGGCGGTCATCGCCTGCTTTCCGGTCTACCGCACCTATGTTCGTCTCGACCAGGCACGCGTCGAAGGATCGGACCGCGAGGTGATCGAGCGCGCGCTTCGCGACGCGCGGCGACGCAATCCCGTGACCCACGCTAGCGTGTTCGACTTCATCGGTCAGGTGCTCTTGCTCGAAGATCCCGAGGGGATCGACGACGACCAGCGGCGCGAGCGACGTGACTTCGTGATGAAGTTCCAGCAGGTCACGGGACCGGTCATGGCCAAGGGCGTCGAAGACACGGCGTTTTACCGTTATTTTCCCTTGGCGGCCCTCGACGAAGTGGGCGGCCATCCCGAATCGATGGGGACCTCGCTCGCTCAGTTTCATCGCAACATGGTCGAACGCGCGGCGCATTCCGCGGGCACGCTGTCGGCCACGGACACCCACGACGCCAAGCGTAGCGAGGACGCCCGCGCGCGGCTCTGCGTCCTCTCCGAAATTTCCGAAGAGTGGGCAAAGGCCGTCGACCATTTTCGCGAGCTGAACCGCCCGCTTCGCGCCGAATTGGCCGGGCTTTTCGCGCCCGACGACAACGACGAATACCTTTTTTACCAGAGCGTCCTCAGCATCTGGCCGCCCGGCTCGGATGACGCTCCCCAGGATCTCGCCGGCCGCGTATCGTCGTACATGATGAAAGCCATCCACGAGGCCAAACGGCATTCGAGCTGGATCAATCCGAGCCCTCCTTATGATGACGCCGTGGCCGCCTTCGTCGCGGCCACACTCGATCGCGGGCGTTCTCCGGCTTTTCTCGACGCGCTCGGTGCGCTGCGACGCCGGATCGAGCTGCCGGGCCTGTGGAACTCCCTTGCCCAGACAACGCTGAAAATAGCGGCCCCAGGGGTGCCCGATTTTTATCAGGGTTCCGAATCGTGGGCCTTTCATCTCGTCGATCC
>DATHEQ010000019.1:0-15614 GCA_035318505.1 Polyangiaceae bacterium
GAGCCCCGTCATGGTCGCCGCGGCGGCGGTGCGGGGCGCTGTCGCCGATGCCCGCGACGTTTTCGCCATCGGGAGGAGTTGAACATGGCGCTGCGCAAGATCGAACGCGTGGAAGGGCCCGCGGTCCATGTACCGGGGGAAGACGTCGACACCGATCGCATCATCCCCGCTCGGTTCCTCAAGAGCGTCACCTTCGACGGGCTCGGGGAACAGCTCTTCTACGATGTACGGTTCGCCCCGGACGGGTCCTCGACGGGGCATCCGCTCGATGATCCGCGCTTCGCGCAGGCCACGGTGCTCATTGCCGATCGCAACTTCGGGTGTGGCTCCTCGCGCGAGCACGCGCCGCAGGCGATCGCGAAGCGCGGCTTTCAGGCCCTCGTGGCGGAAAGCTTTGCGGCAATTTTCTTCGGTAACGCGACGACGCTGGGAATGCCATGCGTCACCCTCGAACGATCGCGCCTCGATGAGCTGGCGGCGCGGACGGGCGGCCGGCCAGAAACGCTCGTCACGGTCGACCTCATCGAAAAGGTCGTCCGTACGGACGATGGGTTCCGTTCTATGCTGTCGATTCCTGAAGGGGCGCGTCAAGCGCTCGTCGCGGGGCGATGGGACCCCATTAGCGAGCTCCTGGAGGGGAGGGAGCAGGCCCGGGTGCTCGCGGGCTCCCTTCCGTACGCCCGGCTGCGACCCTACGCGTAGCGTCAGACAATCTGAGCCACCTTGCACGGTGACCGCATTGCACCATTGCTCTGCTTTGCGAGGTCTGCGAGACTACCGCTGCCGACTTGAGGTGACAGCGTGGACGACCAACACACAGCAACGAACGATCTCGATTCGTCAGTAACGAAATTCTGCCTCTCGCTTGAACGCGATAGAAGGACGCCGGAAGGGCGCAGCCGCTCCGAGCGGGAGTTCCGCGAGCACTTCTTTCCCTATGACGACGGAATCGCTCGGGATCGCATCCTCAAATTCCTGCCGCAAGACGTCCGCGGTCCGATCATCGCTTCGTGGGGCATCCGTGGCCGCAAGGCGGCGATGCGCGACGACGATCCCAAGGTCCGCGCCGTCGTTCACGACGCGTTCGTGGCCGGCGACATCGATGACCAGACCTTCGAAGACGGTCTCGCCCCCGAGCTCATCATCGGCTGGGTCGAGCTGGCGGATTGGTGGCGGTTCTGGCGCGGTGGAAAACACACCAAGTACTCGATTCAACGCGCTCTCGAGACGGCTTACGATCTCGAGCTGCTCGATGCACGCTGGTTTCTCGACACGCTCGAGAGCGGCGGGGGCAAGCTGCACGGCACCGACGTGCTCGTCGAAGGCATGAGCAAGACCGAGCTCGCCGACTGGATCAAAAAGATTCACGAATCCGGCGACGGCTCACCCCGTGGGCTGCTCAATGCGCTCGGATGGCCGACCCTGGTCGCTAAGACGTCCAACGCCGTTCTTCTTTCGGCCATGGATGCTTTTGCGCAAAAGAACGGTCTGGTGAAGGACAAGTTCAAGGCGGACGAAGGGGAACCGGACGGTCATCGCGGGTCCACACCGCCGTCGCGGTCCGATTGGTCGGAGGGTAAATCGCTCGCCCCCAAAGAGTCGCCCTCCTCACGCGATGTCTTCGCGTCCGGGAAAGAGGCGGGGACCAAGAGCACCAAAGAAGGCGGCTCGAAAGACATGCCGCCGCCCGATGCCCCTCCACGGGAAGACGTCGAGCTTTCGCCTCCCCCCGAGGACCTCTTGCGCGCGCTCGAGACACCGTCGCGACCCGACGAGGGAGACTGGCTGGAAGACCCGGTCAATGTTCCCGCCGGAGAAGCCGTCGACGATCTCGACGTCGTGCTGACGCAGTCCGAGCCCTCGGATCAGCCCGATCCCACGGACATTACGCAGATCTTCCAACGTGAAGACGATCTCTTCGGACCCAACGGCGCGGAGCAGGCGTCCGACCCCGTGGTGGCGAGCACACCGTCACGAAAAGCGGCGCTCCCGGGTTTGTCCGGCAAGCGCGGCAAGACGGTGCCCCCGCCGCTCCCCATGGTCGACCCGCCGCGCCCCGGCCGTAAGGGGTAAGAAACCGGTAAAGGCTTACTCGCGCCCCAGCGCTTTCATGAGCTGGGCGCGGGCGGCCGCGAGATTGTAGTCGCCGGCCACGCGCTGCGCCGCAGCGTTGGCCGCCGCGATCTGCGCATCGGCGAGCTCGATGATGCTCCCGGCGCCGATTTGGTAGCGGCCCTCCGCAAGGCGAAGGCGTTCGCGCGCGTTGACGAGCGCCTCCTCGACGGCCGCAATGCTGGCCTTGTTGGAGCGCACGGCCAAGCGTGCTTGCTCGACCTCGAGGCGGAGCTGGTTCTCGGTGCCGTCGCGTTGTGCTTTGATTCCGACCAGGTTCGCCTCCGCCTCGCGGACCTGCGCGGGCACGAGCATGCCCTGAAATACGGACCAGTTGAGAGAAACCTGGACGTTCCAATTCCAGGCCAGGTTGTCGAGCTGCCGGCCGTTGTCGGTGAGCCCCGTTGACGCACCCAGCGTCGGTCCGTAGGCGCCCTTGACGGCGCGAAGCTGGAGTTCTTGCGCTTGGACCTGCTTGCTCAAGGCCACGAGCTCGGGCCGAGCGGCGAACGCCACTTGTACGAGGGCGTCGAGGGGCTGATCTTCTTCGGTGAGGGCCGCCAGCGTCTCGTCGGCGACGTCGTAGTCCGTACGTTGCGGCGCTCCCATCGCTTGGTTCAGCTGTGCCTTGGCGGTTGCGTACGCGTTTTCGGAGCCAATGACCTGCACCTTGGCATTGGCGACGTCGGTACGGGCCTGGGCGAGGTCAATCGCGGGGCGCGCTCCGAGCTCGACGAAGCCTTTGATTTGCTCGAGGTGGCGTTCTTGGTTGGTGAGGGTCTCGCGCGACACGGATACGAGCGACTTTTGCGCGCGCGCCTGAAAATAGGCCGTTCGCACGTTGAGCACGGTCGCCAAGCGCGTGGCCCGGGCGGTTTCGTGCTGACCTTCCGCCGTCGCCTCGGCAGCGTGCCACCGGCCGCGCGCCTGGCCGAAATCGTAGATGGTCTGGTTGGCGCTGACGCCGAAGCTCCAGTAGTCGTAGGTTGCGAAGCTGGCGCCCTGAGCGGAGGTCGATAGCTGCGAAGGGAGCGCCCCGGGGCGCGCCGAGAAATTGGCCGTCGCGCGCTGGTACGTCGCGCTCGCGTTGACCTGTGGCAAGAGCGGGGAGCGTGCTTGATCGGCGCGCGCGTCAGCCGCGCTGCTCTGAGCCTGCGCTTGACGCAAAAGGGGTTGGCTCGTCAGAGCGGTATCGGTCGCCTGGGCAAGGGTGAGCACACGATTCGTGGGCGGGGAGGGAGGTACCGGCGCCGAAGAGGCAGCCGGCGCGGAAGCGGAAGCGGACGGCGTCGTCGTCGGCGTGGTGGAAGGTACCGTGGGCGCAGCGGACGCGGGCGGCAGTGTGGGCGGGGCGGGCACGGCTTGCGCAGCTCCGGCCAAGGCACAGGTCACGAACAGGAAGGAAGTGGGATCCATCACTCGTACCGGAGCGCCTCAATGGGGTCGAGAAGGGACGCCTTTCGCGCAGGATAGAGGCCGAAGCATACGCCGACCATGGCGCTGAACACGACCGAGATCCCGACGATGTCGGGTCGAACCAAAATTGGCCACGCGAATTTCGCAGCGAGCCACGCGCCGCCGCCAATTCCGATGGCGACGCCGAGAAGCCCGCCGAGCAGCGAGAGGGTGAGCGCCTCGACGAGAAACTGCGCGAGGATGTGGTGCGGCTTGGCCCCCACCGCCATGCGCACGCCGATCTCGCGCGTTCGTTCGGTGACGCTGACGAGCATGATGTTCATGATGCCAATTCCTCCCACCACGAGGGATACGAACGCGATGCTGGCCAAGAGGGTCGTCATCGTCTTGGTGCCCTCTTGCTGCGCACCGGCGATTTCGGTGAGATTGCGAATGGAAAAGTCGTCGTCGACGCCCGTCGGGATGCGGTGTCGATCGCGAAGCAGATTGGTCACCGCGGTCTGCGCCCGTGCCGTGTCGGCCGCGCTCGTGGCGCTCACGAAAACGGTTCCGCTCAAATATTTCTGTAGCCCGCCCTGGATTTTCGATTGAAACGTCGTCACCGGGACGAAGGCGCCGTCGTCGTAGTCTTGCCCCGTGGGCGACTGTCCTTTGGCTTGCAGCACGCCGACGACCTGAAACGGCGTGTTCTTGATGCGCACCACTTGGCCAACGCAGTCCCCGGAGCCGAAGAGCCGCGAAGCGACCGTTTGCCCGAGAACGATGACCTTGGTGCCCCCCTCGACATCGGACTGGGTGAGGCTCGTTCCGTTGGCGATGCTCCAATTGCGGATGTCGAAATAGTCGGGCGTCGTCCCTTGCACCGTCGTCGTCCAGTTCTGATCTTCGCTGACGAGCTGCGCCGACGACCGGAGCACCGGGGCCGCGCTTTTCACGGACGTCACCTCCGTCTGGATTGCCTTGAGGTCGTCCCACGTCAGCGTGGGCTGCGATCCGAATCCGCCGCGCGCGCCCCCCGAGGTGGAAGACCCGGGCATGACGATGAGCAGGCTCGTCCCCATGGCGGCAAAAGATTTCTCGACCTGCGCCTTCGCACCTTCGCCGATGGCGACCATGGCGATGACGGCAGAGACGCCGATGATGATGCCGAGCATGGTCAAAAAGGAGCGCATCTTGTTGCGCAAGAGAGCGCGCAGCGCGAGGCGGAAGGTGAGAAGCGGGTTCATGCCGTCTTCACCTCCGGCGTGGGCGGCGTCGCCGGGGCGGCGCGCTCCGGCTCCTGCCGGTGGTCGTCTTTGATGAGACCGTCTTTCAGCACGATCACCCGGCGCGCATAGGCCGCGATGTCGATCTCATGGGTAACAAGGACGACCGTGATGCCCGATTCGCCCAGTTCCTGGAAGAGGGCCATGATCTCGACGCTGGTGCGCGAGTCGAGGTTGCCCGTCGGTTCGTCGGCGAGGATGAGCTTGGGACTGGTGACCAGCGCGCGTGCGATCGCGACGCGCTGCTGCTGACCTCCCGAGAGCTGGCTCGGGTGATGGTCGAGCCGCGACGCGAGCCCGACCCGATCGAGCGCCGCTTTCGCGCGCTTCGTTCGGTCGCGCGTTCCAACCCCCGCGTAAATGAGAGGGAGCTCGACATTTTCGACCGCGCTCGTGCGAGAGAGCAGGTTGAAGTTTTGAAAGACGAAACCGATGGTGCGGTTACGGACCTCGGCGAGCTCGCCGCGGCTCAGCCGCGAGACGTCATTGCCGTTGAGCAAGTAGCGCCCCGAGCTCGGTCGATCGAGGCAGCCGAGGATGTTCATGAGCGTCGATTTGCCCGAGCCCGATGACCCCATGATGGCCAGCGATTCCCCGGGTTCGACGCGCAGCGAGACTCCGTGCAGCACCTGCACCGGCACGTCCCCGAGATGGTAGGTCTTGGTGACGGCGTCGAGATCGAGCAGGGCGGGGGTTTGGCTCATGCCAACCTCAAAACACGCGCCGGAGCCCTCCTCCGGGGGGGCCTCCACCCGCCGGACCTGTCGCCGGTTTGTCCTCGGCACCACCGGACATTTCGGTGACGAGCACGTCGCCGGCGTGCAGATCGCCTTCCACCACCTCGGTGAGCGTCCCGTCGGAGATGCCCGTGCGGATGCGCACCGGCTTGGGTTCGCCCAGCATCGGCAGCACCCACACGGTCCGCTGATCAGGCTCTTCGCGCGGCCCTCCGCGCGAAGAGCCTCCGCGACCCTCGCCGCTGCGGCCTTCGCCGCCGCGCCCTTGGCGCGGCTTTTCCGGTGCGGCCCTTTCGCCCGAAGGTGCTGCGCCGGGTTCGGTGCGGGCCGCGTTCGAGCTCGATGCGGCCGGCTCCGCCTTGCGCGTCAGCTCGGCGGGCGCGCGAAACCGGAGCGCGGAATTCGGCACGCGCAGCGCATCGTTCTTCTCGGCGAAGATGAACGTGACGTTGGCCGTCATGCCGGGTTTCAGCTTCAGCTCGGGATTGTCGACGTCGATGACGGCGTCGTAGGTGACGACGTTCTGCACGTTCTGGGGCGCATTTCGAATTTGCCGCACGCGACCCCGAAATCGCTCTTGGGGATAAGCGTCGACCAAGAAAGTGGCCGACATCTCCGGCCGTAGTTTGCCGACGTCGGCCTCGGCGACGCTGGTGTCGACCTGCATCTTGCTGAGGTCTTCGGCGATGGTGAAGAGCGTGGGCGCCTGGAGCGACGCCGCCACTGTTTGGCCGACGTCGACGCTGCGCGAGATGACCACGCCGTCGATGGGTGACTTGATGGTCGAATAGGCGAGATTCACTTCGGCTTGGTGCAGTGACGCATTGGCCTGAGCGACAGATCCCTGTGACGCCGCCACCTGGGCCCGCGCCGCGGCCGCGGTCGATTCGGCGGTGTCGCGATCGGCGGTGGCAATGAGCTGCTTTTCGGCCAAGGCCTTGGCGCGCTCGAACTGCCGTTCCGCGTCGATGGCTTGCGCCTCCGATTTGGCGAGATTGCCTTTCGCCGCGGTATAGTTGGCGCCAGCTTGCTCGACGGCCGCTTTGAGGAGCTCGGGGTCGATCTTGGCGATGACTTGCCCCTTTTTGACCGTCGAGTTGAAATCGGCGAAGAGCTGCGCGATGCGACCCGAGACCTGGCTGCCGACTAGCACCGTGACGAGGGCGGACACCGTCCCGGTGGCGGTGACCCGCGCGACGATGCGCCCCTGGTCGACCTTGACCGTCTCGTATTTGGGTTCGGGTGGTTTGGCGTTTCGCGTCCACGCGAATCCACCAACTCCAGCGGCTGCCAACGCGACCGCGCCGATGATCCAGGCTCTGGCGGCTTTCATTTCGCGCGATTCTGTCAGGTTCTCGAAGCTGGATCGATCGTCACGTCGACCATGCGGAGGTCATCAGTCGGATACCACGTCCGAATGACGCGATGCTCGTTAGACGTGCGGTCGGTGCACGATCCTACACAGTTTTTCAACACTCGTCTTCGACGACGAGCTTGCTCGAAGACGTTTCGCGGACTCAGCCGGAGGCGTCGATGATGATCCAGCGCTGCGCGAGTCCCGCCGAGAAGGCGCAAGTGCACGCCAAGCAGCGGGCGACCTCTTGGTAGGGGCGCGCATGTTCGGGCGCGATGCCGAAAGCGATGGGTGCGAGCGTCTGCACAGCATCGAAGATGAGCCAGGCGAGACCCGACGCGGTCCTGAACCCCCAGGGCCACGCCAAGAGGCCGCCGCGCATCGCGACCGTCGTCAGTAGAAGTGGCGCGATCATCGCAAAGCAGAAGATGTCGCCGAGGCACGACGCGAAATACATGAGCCCGGTCTGATCGCCGGCCATCACCTGACGCGCGCTGACGACTGCGGCTGGACCTGCAGCAAGCAGCGCGAACGCGAGCGCCAACGCCTGCACGCCGCGACGCGTGGCATCGGAGCCCGGCATTTCGATGCCGGCCACGCGTGCCGCGCGGGCGAGCTTGAAAGTGCCTCCCATCGCGGCGGCATTGGCCATGAGGGTGAGCACGCCGTTGGCGAGTGCCGTCCACGGCCTGTGCGAGAAGATTCCGGTGGTGAGGGTGAGGTCCCCCACGAAGATGAGGCCGAAGCAACTCATCTCGAGAAACCACGCGCGGCGCAGGTAGTCGCCGTTTTCGAAAATCAGTGCCGCTGCCAGGCAACCCCAGAAGCCGAGCCCCTCCACGATGGCGAGCTCGACGCGGTAAAGGCCAGCACGCTCGGGCCCCGTCGTAGCCAACGCGATGGCGAGGAGCACCGCGGAAAGGAGCGGAACGGCCATGAGCGCGCGAAACCGGGGATGGAGATTGTGCGCCTCGGAAGGGGGGCGGCTCGACGGCTTTTTTCGCGTCGGCTCTTTTTCGGGCAGCTCCTTCTTGGGACCGCCTTTCGGCACGAAGATTGGCTTCTCCGGCAAAGCTGCCGCGTTTCCCTTGCTTTCGGGCGCCTGCGGTTTGGGGCGGCGCACCTCGACGGAAGTGGCTTCCGGCGCGTCGGGCAGAAAATACGGCGCCTCGTTTTTTGCCGCCTCGCTCGCGGAATGGCGCGCGAGCTCCACCACGCGGGGAGGTTGAAGCGCACCGTTGCCGGTCGCGCGCTTGCCGGGTTTGCCCTTCAGGTTCCCCACGAGAACGGCGGGAACGCGGGGGCGGGTTTAGCGAACAGATAACCCTGCAGAAGGTCGCAACCGAGGTCGACGAGCGCGTCGCGTTCTTCGATGTTCTCGACGCCCTCCCCCACTACCATCATTCCCATGTCCTTACAGAGCGCGGCCATCGACTTGATGAGCTTTTGCTTGGTCGATTGCTTGTGCACGTTGCGCACGAGCGTCATGTCGAGCTTGACGATCTCGGGCTCGAGAAGCGCGAAGCTGGTGAGGCCCGCGTATCCTGCGCCGAGATCGTCGATCGCGATCTGAAACCCGATCGCGCGAAGCTGGGCTACGCGGGAAGGGATATCCTTGATCTCGTTGAGCGACGCGCGCTCGGTGATCTCGAGCACGACGCGACTGGCGATCTTGGAAAGCGGAGATTCCGGCGACGTCAACGTGGGATCGAGCAAATCGCGCGTGTGCAGGTTGACGAAAAGGAGGCCCGAATCGGGGTTGTCCTGCACCGGCATGGCCGCGGCAGCGCGAATGGTGCGGCCGAGCTCGGGAAGTCGATCGAGCCGCTCGGCGGCGTCGAGGATCGCGCCGGGATGGGGCAGCGTCGGCTCCTTGCTGCGCAGGAGGGCCTCGTGTCCGAAGAGAGCATGATCGCGTGCCCGCACGATGGGTTGGTACGCCATCCACAGGGTGTCGATGGCGCGCTCGAAGCTTGCTTCGAGTCCGGCGCGGTCACCGGCCAAAGATTGGTTGGTGCCGAGTAGCGCCAGCGCCTCGCGCTTCATGACCGCCATGCGGTGCAGTTGCACGGCCTTTTCGACCGCCTGTTCGAATTGCTTCGAGTCGACCGGCTTGGTCAGGTACTGAAACGCGCCGTACTCGAGCGCTTCGACGGCGGTCTCGATGGCAGGCGCACCAGTCACCAGCAAGACGGGCACATCGAGATCGCGCTCGCGCGCGCGGCGCAAGAGCTGGATGCCGTTCATGCCGGGCATGGAGATGTCGCTCACGATGGCATCGAACTCCATCTGATTGAGCAGCTCGGCGGCCTGCTCGCCGTCGTTCGCGGTGATGACTTCGTAGCCCGCGCGCGAGAGCACCCGATCGAACCCGCGCAGGAGCATGGGTTCGTCGTCGGCAATGAGAATGCGACCGTGGGGAAGGCCCTTACGCAGCGGTATCGCCACAGAACTCCGATCGCCCGGCGGCGCGACTGGCTCCGCGGGCATGGCTGGTTTCCCCATTGTCACAGACCGTACGACGCTTTAGGTGGAAACCTGAGCTCGCTTTCGCTCCTTTGAAGCGCGTGCGTCACGCCGTCACGTTTCCTCGGGACGACGGTGGAAAGCTCGATTCAAGTAACTGGAATTACTCCGTTTCCATTGTGGAAAAGCTGGGTCCTTAATGGGGATCCGTTGGGGCAGGAGCGCCGACGACCCGTGCTCTGGATCGGTGGGAAAGTCGGCACAAGTGGGCACCTGTCCGTGGTCTCCCGACCTGTGTCGAACTGCAGCGAGGTCAAGCAGCAGGTGCGGCGTTCGGCGGGAGCTCGCCTTCGGCGTGGATTGGCGACCGGTAACGTTTGGCGATCATGGCGAAGAGGACGGCCGCGACCAGCGTGATGCCGGAGAAGAACCAGAAGAACGCCGCTCCTTGAAAAGGATTGGCCTTGGCGATGAGACCGGTGAAGAGGTTGCCGATCGAGAAGGTTAAAAACCACACGCTCATGATGGTGCTCTTCATCGATTTCGGCGCCTGCGAATACGCGAACTCGAGCGCCGTCACGCTGACCAGCGTTTCGCCAGCGGCGAGAAAGAAATACTGCCAACTCTGCCAGACGATATTGACGTGCACGCCTGCGTCGAGTGCGTGCTGCACCAGGGCGGCGCTCGCGAAGGACAGGACGGTGATGAACATGCCCCCGGTCATGCGGGCAAGACGACTGATGCCGCGGCCGCGCTTTTCGAGCGCGCCGAATGCAGCTGCGGCAGCGGGCACCATGACGAGGATGAGCAAAGCGTCGAGGGTTCCAAACTGCTCGGCTTCGATAGGGACGCCGAACAGGTCGAGATCCATCTTCTGCGCCTGCAACACCCAGCTCGAGCTGTACTGATCGAAGCACATCCAAAAGGCGATGCAGGGGAAGAACACGGCGATGATCCCGAGGACCGCTTCTGCCGCGGCGATGGCCGGAGGAGAAAACTTGTCGCGCGCGCCGTCGAGAAGGCCTTTGCCTGGTCGGCGCGCGCCGACGCGTGCCAGCCCGTGAAAGAAGACCTTACCGAACGATTCTGGCTGCGGTCCGGAAGGGGGCGGCCTGATGTAGTGACGCTTGCCGACGAGGAAGATGACGAGCGAGAGCGCCATCGCTACGCCGGGGACTGCGAATGCAATCTGCCAGCCGTACCACGTGCGGATCTTGGGGATGAAGAACTGGCCGTTGATAGAACCGATGTTGATGGCCCAATAAAAGGCGAAGTAGGCCTTTTCCATGAGCGACTCCCGGCCAGGGCCGAACTGATCGCCCACGAAGGTGGACACGTTCGGCTTGATGGCACCCGAGCCCATCGCAATCAGGGCGAGTCCGGCGTAGAGACCGGCCTCGCCTTCGAAAAAGGCAATGCAGGCGTGTCCCGCGACGTAGCCGAGCGACATCCACAAGATGACCGCGTAGCGTCCGAAATAGCGATCGGCGAGCCATCCTCCGACGAGAGGCATGAAGTAAACCGACGCCACGAAGAGATGATGCACCCACTCGGCCTCGGAGTCGCTGAGATGCAGGACGCCCGTCATGTACGTCACCAGAATGGCGCGCATGCCATAGAGGCTGAACCGCTCGCACGCTTCGTTGCCGAGGATGTATTTGACCTGCGGCGGAAAGCGATCGGCAGTGCGCGAGCTGGACGGCGACATGGGCGCACTCTGCCACAACTCGCACCCACCGCGCAGCGCGCTCCGCTGCAAAAAAAACGCTGGGCTGGCTGCAAAAAGCGACGCGCCGCGTTGCATGCCGAATCCGGCGCCGACGAGCACCGCGGAGCCAGCGGGTCCGCCGTCCGTGCGATCGCCGGCGCGCATGAACGTCGGCGCCCGCCGCTCACGGCGCCGCTCGCGCCGCGCGCTCATCGCGAAAAGTCGGAGGAATTTTTTGGCGCGAACATCGCAAGACCGGGACGCATCTCGATGGTATCTTGCCTCGCCCCCGTGTCTTCCGCGCCTTCCACCCCGCCATCGGACCTGACGCGCGTGCTGGCCGAGCGGTTTCAGCTGCAGGCATTTCACGCCTGGCAGCGGGAGGCCATCGACGCCATCCTCGCCGATAGCGGCCAGGTCCTTCTCATCGCGCCGACGGGCGGCGGTAAATCGCTCTGCTACCAGTTGCCCGCCGTGGTCCTGCCCGGCACCACCGTCGTCATCTCGCCGCTCATCGCGCTGATGCAGGACCAAGTGCGGAGTCTCACGGCACGGGGAATCGCGGCGACGTTCCTGGCGTCGACGTTGGACGCGGACGAGCGCAGAAAACGGCTGGCCGGGCTGCGACGCGGCGAGTTCAAAATCGTCTACGTCGCTCCCGAGCGGCTCGCGTTCGAGGGCTTTTCCGATCTTCTCGACGGCCTCGACCTGTCGCTCTTGGCCGTCGACGAGGCCCATTGCATTTCGCAATGGGGTCACGATTTTCGGCCCGATTATTTGCGGATCGGAACGCTCATCGATCGCCTTCGTCCGCGCCGCATCCTGGCGTGCACGGCCACCGCCACCCCCGATACGCAACGCGAGATACGCGTCCGGCTCCGGCTCGATGGACCGGGCACCAAGGTCATCCTGCGCGGGTTCGCGCGGCCGAATCTCGAGCTCTCCGTGCGTGAAGTGGGGGGCCCGCGCGACGCGTTGCAGGGCACGCATCTCGCCTTGACGCGCGCCCTTGCCGCACCTTCCGATCCCGCGCTGCGCAAGGCGAAGCCCAAAGATCGCGCCGCCAACGGAGCGGCCATCGTCTATGCGGCTACGCGCCGCGGGTCCGAAAACTTGGCGCGGGGTCTCGTCGATCTGGGGTGGAAGGCGCGCGCTTACCACGCCGGGCTCGGCGCCGACGTGCGCACCGACGTGCAGAAAGCCTTCGCCGAGCGCACGCTCTCCGTCGTCGTCGCGACCAACGCCTTCGGCATGGGAATCGATCGCCCCGACGTTCGCGCAGTCGTCCACGCTCAACCACCCGCATCGATCGAAGGGTATTACCAGGAGGTCGGCCGGGCGGGGCGCGACGGCGCTGCGGCTATCGGTCTGCTCATGCTCGCACCCGGCGACGTGACGCTCCGGCGTCGTCTTTGCGAGCTCGGCTCCGACGGCGGCCCGGCCGCGTCCGAGCAAGTCGATCGCGCGTGGGCGCAGTTCCGCGGGCTGCTCCGTTACGTCGATGCCGCCACCTGCCGCCACGACTTCATCCTGCGCTACTTCGGTGACGAGGCCGAATCGCTCGGGGGATGCGGCCGCTGCGACGTTTGCCGCGACTTCAAGCGCTCGCTCGAGGGCGATCCGGCGACCCTGGCCGAGGAGAGCAAACTCCTGCGGCAAACTCTGGCGGCCGTAGCGCGCGCCCGCGGCCGAGGGGGCATCCAAGCGATCGCCGAGATGTTGCGGGGGAAGAGCACCGACCGCGTCGTTCGCTTCGGCTTCGATGGGCTCTCCACCTACGGTCTCATGCCGCAGCGCAGCCAAGACGAGGTGATGCGTTTGCTGCGCGCGGCGCTGGCGGCGGGATGGATCGATCTCAGCGGCGGCGAGTTTCCGACGCCCGTGCTCACGGTCACGGGCGCCAAGGTCATGCGCGCCGAGGAGCCCGTACGTATCCGACTGCCACTTTCGCGCGGCGCGAGTGAAGCAGGGGTGGGCGTGGTCGTGAGAAGACGCGGCGGCAAGCCCCGCCCTCTCACGTCGGGCGACGCCGAGCAGAGGGCGGCGGCCATTTCCGGGCTCGATTCGACGCTCTTCGAAGCGCTGCGCGTGCACCGCGCCACCATCGCCAGTGAGTCGGGGGTCGCGCCCTTTATCGTCGCTCACGATCGCACGCTCGCCGCCATCGCCGCACGCCGACCGGCAAGTCGGCTCGAGCTCGAAGAAGTACCCGGAATGGGCCCGGCCAAGATCGCGCGCTACGGCGATGGGTTTCTCGCCGTCGTTCGGCGCGCGACTTCGTGACCCGAAACAGAGCGGAATTTAGGTCGGTGAGGTAACGGCGACGTTTCCTCGACGAGGTGCAACCTGCCGCCGCCCGCACGGCATTTGTCGCGCGGAGACAATCCGAAGCCGTCGCGAAAACTGCGCGAAACATGTTTCGGGCTAGTGCGAACGGAGGACCTCTCGACGCCTCAACGATCTCTTCGCACGAGTCGCCCGGGCGAGGTCCTCGTCCGACCCCTGCGCGCAATCGCGCCGGCGTCGGACGGCGCTGCTCACTGCCCTTCGTGGAGACCTGTATGAAATCACCGCCCGGCTGTCGTCTTTTACTCGCGCCTGCACTCCTCGCCGCCGCCGTTTGGCCTCGGACATCGCAGGGACAGGAATCTCCCAATCCGGGGCCGGTGCCTGTGGCTCCGAGCGCGCCCGAGGTGCCGGCCGTCGCGCCTCAGCCCGCGGCTCCCGTGATCATTGCGCCGGTCGGTGTCGTCGTCGTTCGTAAGTGGTACGACGCCTTGAAGGTCGAAGGTTTCGTCGACGCCTACGCGGGTGTGAATGCCAACTCGCCGAAGCCCCAGACCGGAACGAACCTGGGGCGCGCGTTCGATGTCACCAATGGATTCGCGATGCATTGGGCAGGCCTGACCGCCAGCTATGCGCCCGAGCCGGTGGGCGCCACGGTGGGCCTGCGCTTTGGTCCGGGCGCGCTCCTCTACAACGCTGGCCCCGACGCAGCGGCAGGGCTCGCGTTCGTCAAACAGGCGTTCGTCTCGTGGAAGCCGGTGGACGGCGTGCCGCTCCAGATCGACTTCGGGAAGTTCGATACTTGGATCGGCGCCGAAGTCGCCGATTCTCAATACAACATGACCTACACGCGCAGCGCGCTCTTCACGACGCAGCCGCTTTTTCATACGGGCTTGCGCGTCGACGTCCCTGTCTCCGACAAACTCGACCTCAGGCTCTACGCGGTGAACGGCTACAACAACAGCATCGACAACAATGCGATGAAAACATTCGGGGCCACCGTGGGCATCACCCCCGTCAAGGAAGTCGCCGTCTATGTCAACTACGTGGGAGGTCCCGAGCAGAGCGATCTCGCTCCTTCCCCCATGGGCGCGCCGGCGCTGGTCCCCGGAGCCAACGGCCGCTGGCGCCATTTGGCGGACCTCGTGGCGGATTTCAAGTTCGGGCACGGACACGTCCTCGTCAACGCCGACTACGGGACGGAGAAACTCGCCGCCGGCACCTTGGCCATGGCCGATCCCGAAAGGAGCGTGAGCTGGTTCGGGGGGAATCTCACCTTCGGTTACGCGGTCACCGATCTCTTCGCGTTCGCAGTGCGGGGCGGCTATTTGTCGGACCCTGATGGATACATGGCGCCCGTTTGGGGTGCGCCGCCGGCCCAAGCTGCATCAGTCGTCGATGGCACGCTGACCTTGGCGCTCACACCGACGCCGAACCTCATCATCAAGCTCGAGCCGCGCATCGACTCGGTGACGAGCGACCAGAGCGGCTGGGAAGGAGGCTTTCCGAAGGCGCCCGACGCGTCGCCGCCGGGCGTTTCCAAGACGCTCTTCACGACCACGCTCGGGATCGTGGCGACCACGAACTAGCGCGCGCACCCGTGCGCGTGGCCCGTGCTACCCTCGCGCCGTGCCCACGCAACAGCGGCTGCCCACGCAGCGCGATCGATCGGCGGGCGGCGGGTCGACCCTCGAAGGCACGCTCGAGCGCATCGCCTTCATCAACGAAGAAAACGCGTGGAGCGTCGTCAAGATTGCCGTGCCGGGCCGGCGTGAGCCGGTCACGGCCGTCGGCAATCTGCTCGGCGTGAAGCCGGGCGAAAACCTGCATCTTTCCGGGCGCTGGATTCAGGACAAACGTTTCGGCGAGCAGTTCCAGGTCGAGTCGTTCCATACCGTGATCCCGGCGACGCTGGCCGGCATCGAGCGCTACCTCGGCTCGGGGCTGGTGCACGGGATAGGCAAGGTGATGGCCGAGCGGCTGGTGGCGCGTTTCGGCTTGAAAACCCTGGAAGTCATCGACGAGCACCCCCAGCGCCTCACGGAGGTGGAGGGGATCGGCCGCGTTCGTAGCGAACAGATACGGCGCGCTTGGATCGAGCAGCGTGCCATCAAAGACGTCATGGTCTTCTTGCATTCGCACGGCGTGGCCATGTCGCACGCCACGAAGATCTACAAACGATACGGTGAGAAGGCCATCGCCGCCGTTCGCGAGAATCCCTATCGGTTGGCGCTCGATATCTTCGGGATCGGTTTTCAAACGGCAGACGA
>DATHEQ010000020.1:0-3658 GCA_035318505.1 Polyangiaceae bacterium
ACAATGAATTCGAGGTGGGGAGTGGGCCTGATCTGGCGGACGACGACGTTCCGCAGGGCTTCGTCGCTCCCGCGTTTTCCGGGCTTTGGATGCCGCGGCTTCGGACGCGCTACGTCGAGCCGAACCTCTGGGGTCTTCAGCCGTCGAGCGGTCACCCCCGTGGCGACGACGAACCTCCTCGCGTCTAAGCCGTAGTTTTGGCTGCCGGCCCTTTCGGTAGAAAGGAGCCCCTTAGATGTCGATGGTCATCGGGTGGAGGTCTTTTGTGAGCATTCGCGTTTCTATTTTTGCGGTGGGATTCGCCGCGGCGGTCGCGGGACTTTGGTGCACGGCAAGCGACGCGGAGGCCCAGGAGCCTCCCGCGGCGAACGGCGCCGCGCCACGAGGCGGCAATGTACATCGAACGTCCCAGCCGATCGGCCCGGGGACAGAACGGGTCGCGCTCTCGCTGCGCGACGCGGTTTCACGGGCGATGGAACAGGCGCCCGAGGTCGTGACGGCACACAACAACATTCGTCAGGCCGAAGCGCGACGCATCGGAGCCGGCGTGATCATGCCGGTGAATCCGCGCCTCTCCGTCGACGCGCGGCCCCCCCTGCACAACGGCGGTGGGTACAGCGAAACGGGTTACGGCGCGATGCTCGACATGCTGTTCGACGCCGGCGGCGCACCTTCCGCTCGCGTGAGGGAAGCAGAACGGGAGGCAGACGTTGCGCGCGCCGATTTCGTATTCGATCGCGTGCAGGCACGCCTGCGCGCGTTCACGGCTTACGTGCAGACGCAGATCGCCGAGCTTCGCATCGCCGAAGCGCGGTCGGCGCTCGAGATTTCACGTCGCGTGCTGGCGGCGGCGCAACGCCGCGTGCAAGCGGGAGCGGCGTCCGACCTCGAAGCAGCGTCGGCCGAGCTCGATGTGGCGCTCCTCCAGGCTTCGGAGGCATCGTTCATCCGCCAGCGCGACGCTCACCTGATGGATTTGCGCGACGTCCTCGACCTCGGCGCGACCGTCGCGGTGGACCTCACCTCACCCATCGAAGAACCCCCGCCGCTCTCCGACGCCAAGATCTACGTCGATCGCGCCTTGCAGCACCATCCCGTGCTCGCGGCGCTCCACGCTCGCGTGCAGCAACTCGACTCCACCGAAGAACGATTGGAACGGGAAATATTCCCGCGTGTCGGTGTTTATGCGGGCGTCGATGCCGCTCCGCTCTCGCCCATTTATGGCTTGCTTGGCGTTTCCGTCGAGCTGCCGGTCGCTCAGCGTAACCAAGGTCCCCGTGCGGTCACGGCGCGCGCGCGCGAAGGGGTGCGCACGCGCCTCGAGCTCGAAGCGCGCCGGCTCTCCCGCCAGGTGGTCGCGGCTTGGAACGCTTACGAAGCACGGCGCCTCGAGCTCGAGCGCATCACCCAGAGCGCCATGCCGGCGGCGGCCCGCACGTTGTCTTTCGCGGAAGCCGGATGGCAAGCCGGACGGTTCGATCTCTTTCGACTTCTCACCGCGGCGCGCGACGCCTTGAGGCTGCGCGCCAACCGCATCGACGTACTCGAAGCGGCCTGGATCGCGCGCATCGAGCTGGAACGCGCCGTGGGTGAAGAGGTGACGTCGTGAGCGGGCGCTGGTTGCGCCGCAGCGGTATCGCCCTCTTCGGGCTCGTGCTCGTCGTGGCGAGCATCCTCTATTGGACGCGCTCCAAGAAGGGGGTGAGCGCCGAGACCAAGCTAGCGGGCCGCGACGTGCCCTATCTCGACGGGAAATGGATTCGTTATTCCGCCGAGTATGCCAAGCGCGCGCAGATCGAGATGATGCCCGTCGAGCGCAGCAATCTCGCCCCCGTGGTGAGCGTCACCGGCACGGTGACTTTCGATCCCGAGAAAGTGGCGGCCGTGGGCGCCCGCATCTCCGGCCGCGTGCGTCAGATCTTCAAGCTGGAAGGTGACCCGGTCAAAGTGGGCGACGTGCTCGCAGAGATCGAAAGCGCCGAGCTCGGGCAAGCGCAGGCCGCTCTCGTCTCCGCCAAAGCACATGCCGCCGCCGCGACGACCAACGAAAAACGCGAGAAGGAGCTGGCGGAGGCGCGCATCTCTTCCAACCGCGAAGCCGAGCTCGCCGCCGCCAACGCGGTCTCGGCGAGAGCCGACTTCGTCGCAGCCGAGCAGCGCGTGCGAGCGCTCGGCGGCGTCGCCGGCGGAACGCCCGGCATTCTCCGTCTTTCCACACCGATTTCCGGCAAAGTGATCGAACGCCACGTCTCACGCGGGCAATCGGTGGAGGCGACGCATACCGCATTCCGCGTCGCCGATCTCAGCTCGCTGTGGGTGCAGCTGGCGGTATTCGAACGACAACTCACGGCGATGCATCAGGGCGACCCCGTCGACATCTATCCGCAAGGCGACGGCGATCACAAAGTCACGGGCAGCGTCTCCTACGTCGGAGACGTCATCGATCTCGAAACGCGCACCGCGCCCGTACGCGTCGAGGTCGAGCACCCCGAGATCCCGCTGCGGCCGGGTCAATCGGTGCTCGCCAAGATTCACACGTCGGCGCCGATCGCGTCGTCGATCGTCGTGCCGCGCGGAGCCGTGACCAGCGTCGACGGTAAACCCACGGTCTTCGTCGCGCACGACGCGCTCTCGGTCGAGCCCCGCGCCGTGCAGCTGGGGGGCCAGGACGGTGACCGGGTCGAAATCTTGTCGGGCCTCGAGGAAACGGATCGGGTCGTGACGTCCGGCGTTTTCGCCCTGAAATCCGAGATCTTTCGCTGATGCTACAGCGCCTGGTCGAGCTGTCGATCCGCGGAAAAAATCTCGTCATCGTGCTTTTGTTGGCGCTGCTCGTGGCCGGCTTTTTCGCCGCGCGCGAGCTCCCCATCGACGCGGTGCCCGACGTTTCCACGATTCAAGTGTCGGTGCTCACCGACGCCCCGGGACTCTCGCCCGTCGAGGTGGAACGAACGGTCACATTCCCCGTCGAAATGGGCCTCAACGGAATGCCCAATCTGGTCGAGCTGCGCTCGGTCTCGCGCTCCGGCCTCTCCGCCGTGACGGCCATTTTCAAAGACGGCGTCGACATCTGGCTCGCGCGCCAGATGGTGCTCGAGCGCGTGCGCTCGGCGGAAGCGGATCTCCCCGTCGTAGCGGGCAAACCGCAGCTCTCGCCGGTGTCGGGTGGGCTCGGCGAGATTTACCAGTTCGTCGTTCGCTCGGACAGCCACTCCCCGACGCAGCTACGCACGCTGCTCGACTGGGAAGTGGCCCCCAAGCTCCGTCAGGTGCCCGGCATCGTCGAAGTGAACACGATGGGCGGCGATCTCAAGGAGTACCAGCTCGTCGTCGACCCCGCGCGCCTGCACTCGCACAAGATGAACCTCGGGCACCTCGTCGATGCGCTCTCGCACGCCAACGTGAACGTGGGTGGCGGCTACATCGAGCGCAAGGGCGAGTCTCTCACGCTGCGCGGCGTGGGGCTTCTCCGCAGCGAAGAAGAAATTGCCAACGTCGTGCTCCGCACCAACGACGACGGCACGGCCGTGCTGGTGAAGAACGTCGGCAACGTGCGCATCGGCGCCGCGATGCGGTTCGGAGTCATCACCCGAGACGGCGAGGGAGAAGCGGTGACCGGCATCACCATGATGCTCGTCGGCGCCAACAGTCGTGACGT
>DATHEQ010000021.1:0-34419 GCA_035318505.1 Polyangiaceae bacterium
CGCCGATTTCCCCGCCACAAAAGCCCGTGGCCGTGCAGCAACCTGGAGCCGGCGGAGCGCCCGGAACCGTGACCTCAGGGCAGTTGGGGTCGGGTGTGCCCGGCGTCGTCGTGAAGCAGAATGACTGAAGGGCGAGACCGCAGGCGTTCATTTCTCCCGGGGGACAGCAGGGAGGCAGGGACATGCCGATGCCGGGATCCACCTCGGTGCACATCTTCGTGCCGCAGGGGATCGTCACGAGCCCAGAATCAGCGCCGCTGTCCGGTGCGCCGCCCGCGGCGCCGCCTGTACCGCTGGTGCCGCTGCTGCCCGCCGCTCCCGAGTTGCCCCCGGCGCCCGCGCCTCCCCCCTTGCCTGCCGTGCCACCTTTGCCGGCCGTTCCCGAGCTGCTTCCGCCGCTACCTCCACTACCCCCGCTTCCTCCGCTAGCACCGGTCCCCGTCGTGGAATCGTCCCCTCCGCATCCGACGAAGGTGCTGCCCAGTGCAAGCGATACGGAACCGATGAAGAACCACGCGACCGGCTGTTTCATTTTGCGAACGTCCTCAGGCTGCCGACTCGTCGGCGCCATTTCGACAGAGGTTTCGAACCAGTTTGGCCGTCGCCCCTGATGTTTTTCGTTTTCCGAACCAAGAAACGGTCGTCGGTTGTGCCCGGGACCGGCAGTTGAGTGGT
The DNA here is from genome assembly GCA_035318505.1 of Polyangiaceae bacterium. Classification (GTDB taxonomy): domain Bacteria; phylum Myxococcota_A; class Polyangia; order Polyangiales; family Polyangiaceae; genus DASWDH01. Next base: position 676 of record DATHEQ010000021.1, read on the forward strand.
CGGGAATCGGAAACGGGGCGGAAATAATCCCTCGGCTTCGCGCCGATCAACGTGGACAGCGCAGGAGTGCCAGGACGGTGAAGACGATGCTCATGGCTGCGAGGCTGGCGGCGCTCGCGGATTGACCGAGCAGCATGGGGGGCTCGCCGCCGAGAAGATTCTGAATATGGGCGCGCGGGACGAACAATGCGCCGACGCCGCTCGTGCTTCCGAGCAGAAAGTCGCCGGCGACCGCCCACCATCTGCCCGAGCCGCGCGATCCGAACGACGCACCGAGCGCAAAGAGAGCCGCGTACGCCGTTCCCCCGAGGGCGCCGATCCAAGCGCAAGCCAGCGCATCGAATCGAGCGGCGGGGGCAGTAGCGTCGTGCGCCAAGAACGCGGCGGTCGCTCCCGCGCTCGCTGCCAGGAGCGCCGCGCCGACCATGGATGCGATGACGAGCCCGAGCGCGACGGCACGACGTGACGGTCCGAAACGGGCCAGCGGTGTCGCCGCGGTGGCAAGACGCGTCGGCTCGAGCGCGCGGCGCGACGCGAGCACGAGCGCGATGGGCAGGATCAAGCCGAACACTTCGCCTTCCAAGGCTCGGCTCGCAGCGCCGAAGAGCGCCGCGCGTTTTTCGGAGAGCGCGACCAAGGCGACCAGTAGAAGGCCCGAGGCGCCTGCACCGAGGGAGCGAATGTGGGTGATGCGCGCGAGCCCGCTGCTGCAGCCGAGGTAAACGCCGGACGTCATCGCGCCGGCCCTCCGTCGTACGGCGGCGGCGTCAGCGCGGGGTCCAGCGGGGGTGGTGGTAACGATGCAGCGGTCGAAGGCGCGCCGTAGGTGCGGTAAGCCGCGTGGTACGCCGCCAGGGCGAGACCCGATGCGGCCGCGCGCACCTCGTCGAGACCTGGCGCAACGGGCGCAATGGATCGCACGCTCGCCCCCGAGGTGCTAGCCGCGCGCGCCACCGCCAGGGCCAGCCGGTCGAGATCGTTTCCACGCACCAGGAGCGAAGATCGATGGTCCTGCTGATCCCAATCGATTCCGACCACCGCTGGATCGTCGGCCAAGGTCGCGACGAGCAAGCGCGGTAGGTCGACTTCGATGCGCAACGCGACGCTACGGCCGGGAGAAAGCGCGCCTGCTTCGTCCGCGGGAACCCAGCGCGCGATGTTGCCGCGTTCGAGCACGTGGATCGTGCGGCAAAGCTCGACGGCGTCACCCATCGACGCAGTGGCCACGATGACGCACGCGCCGTCGTCCGCCGCGCGCGAGAGCGCGGAACGGAGGACGTGCCGATCGAGCGACGATGTGTCGGCGCCCGGCTCGGTCAGCGCGAGGGCGATGGGGTCGGGCGTGCTCACGGCGATGAGCAGCTCGAGCGCACGTAGGTCCCGGCGCGGCAAATTCTCGAGCTTGCGGTCGGCCCAGTGACTGAGCCCGAACTGCGAAAGCGCTTCGGCGGCGGCCGAGCCGCCGCGGAGCGCGTCGACGCGACGCAGAAGATCGCCAACCCGTCGCGCTTGCGGCAGGCAAGGTGTCTCGAGCGAGACCCCAATGCGTGCGCGCAGATCCGGATGATGACTGGGCGCTCGCCCCGCGACGACGACTTCGCCGCGAGCGGGGGACTCGATTCCCCCGACGAGTCGGGCGATGGCCACCGTGCCGTCGCTCGGTGCACCGACCAGCGCGTGCAGCCCCGGCCCGAGCCAAAAATCGAGCGGCGGCAAGTTGAACGAGCGTGCCCGCTGCGGCACGGCGCGATGCAACATGACGACCGGAGGGACGGCAGTGGTCATGTGGGCACAGCGGCGAGCGCCTCCCAAAGTCGGCCGAGGAGGCCGGGAATCGAGACATACGTAGCTACCCGGCCCGAGAGCGCCATCTCCGCGAAGAGCCAGGGGCCGAACACCGCGCCGGCGAGCCAGGTGCGCCCTCGCGCGCCGCCCCATCGCCGGCATACCGAGGCCATCGAACCGAGGACCATTGCCGCGACCGAGCCGAACACAATCGAGCCGGCGAGAGGACGCGCCATCGACGCGAGCCCGCCCCGAGCGAGGATCGCGAACACGAAGACACCCATGAAAAGGAGCGGGACCAAGATCACCTCGCCAAGGAGGCGAACCGTGGCAAGGGCTTCAGCGCGTGCAAAGCGCGCCCCGTCGAAGCCGTGCGCTCCGGCCAGCACGGCGATACCTTGCGCCAGACTGGCGTCGTGGGGTGGCTTGGCCAATGCGAGCGCACACATCGCGCCGGGGACCCACACCAGCATCGCCGCCGAACGCGCAACGAGGGAAAGTGACGTGTCGTTGGCACCGAGGCCACCGGCAGAAATCGCGATGGCGGTCACCACGCCGAGCGACAAGAGGGCGGCGTAAAATCGCGCTGCGCGAATGCCCCAGCTACGCCCGAGCGTACGGCGCAGCAAGGTCACGAGGCTGCGGAAGCTCTGCCCTTGGGCGCCGCGGTGGGCGGTGCTTGTCATTCGACCTCGCATTTCAGCACTGCGCGGTCGGCCCGGCCAGCCTTTGTTTCTGTTTCGCCGCGAGGCTGCATGGGCCCGGCGTCGCTGGCCGCTCTCGGCGTCACCGGTCGTTTGCCCGAGGACGCTGCCTTTCGAGCTCGAGGGCGAGCACGGGATTGCGCGGCGCGAGCGCATGGGCGCGCTCGAGCCACACGGCGCTGCGCCGGTCTTTGGTCTGGACGAGCGTCATGGCAACGACGAACGTGGCGACGGCGTCGTTCCGATCGAGCACGAATGCCTTTTCTGCCGCGTCGAGCGCCCCCCATCGGTCCCCACTCGCCAGCCGGCCCGCGGCGATCCACGACCAGGCTGCGCGCGCCGTGTCGTCGTGGCCTTGCGCCAAGGGGAGAAGCAAGGCTTCTGCTTCGACGGCGCGACCGCGTCGAAGATGGCGGCGCGCCTCGAGCACGACGATGTCGGGAGCGTCGCCGAAGTCGGCGTGGGCGCGCTCGAGCACGCCGTCACTTTCGCTTTCCCGGCCGAGCTGAAGGAGCGTCTCGGCGAGCCCGGTGCGACCCGCGAGCAACGCCGGCTCGACTTCCACCAAACGCGTGAATTGCTCGCGCGCCTCGTCGTAGCGAGCGGCCGCGAACAGCATCCGCGCCAGGTTGGCGCGCGATGGACCGAAGCCGGGATTGACGCGCAGCGCTTCGCGATAATGATCGGAAGCGATGTCCGGTCGCCGCTCTCGTTCGGCTACGACGCCGAGCGCGTGGTGAGGTTGCGCGAGATCGGCGTTGATGCGGCGCGCTCGCTCGAACAGAAGCTTGGCGCGTGCGAGGTTGCCGCGTTGCATCTCGACCAGGCCCAAGTTGGTGAGCGCTTCCACGAACCGCGGATGAAACTCGAGCGCCAGCGCGAACCGGGCCTCGGCCGTCTCGAGGTTGCCGTGGGCGAGGGCTTCTGTCCCTGCCTGGTTCAGCGCGACGGCCTTGGGGGCGAGCGGCGCGGTACCCGTGCACGCGAGGCACGACGTCGCCGCGAGGAGAAAGCATGCCGTGACAAGCCAGCGCATGCCCCTCATCGGACCGAGCAATCCCGAGTTGCGCCGAATTACTGTGGGCGAGGTGGCGGGCGGGCGTCGAGCTCCGCGATCTCCGCCGCGGAAAGGGCACGCGCGTAGATGGCGATGTCATCGAGGGAGCCGGAGAAAAGGCGGCCCGTTCCCATCCACTTTCCCATGTAGAGTGTGCGCGTACCGGGAAGGATACGAGGCGGGGAGGCGACCGAATCCTTCCGCTGCCCATCGACGTAGAAGGAGAGCAAGCTCGCCCCCTCGTCGATGACGATGGTCGCGTGGGACCAGGTTCCGACTGGGAAGCCGGGGTATTCGAAGTGGGCGTACTTGGACGGGGGAACGCTCAGATAACCGAAGTGCCAGTAGATGCCTGAAGAGCGGCCGTAGGTTTGAAACTCCCAGCCGCCCTTTTGATAGTCCTCGGTGGTGACCGCCACCCCGAGATCGTCGATGACCGCATCTTCTCCGGCGATGCGGATCCACGCGGAAAAAGTCCAGCTCGGGCCAGGATCGGGAAAACTCTCGACCGTGACCGTGTTACCACTTTGAAAGTGCAGAGCGCCGTCGAAGCGGCCGTCATTCGTCCACGTGGCGCCCGCGATGGTGCCGTCGCGTCGGTTGCCCGAATCGTCGACGAGAACGGTGCCGTCCCCTTCGTCGAAGGTCCAATGGGCGACCAGCCCGCTCCCGAGCGTCGTGGGAGCGAGCCCCACGGCGTCGATCGGGCTCGGTCCGCAACCGGCTAGAAAAACGACGAGCCAACTCGCCTTCATAGCCACCCCACCAGGGTGAGCGCACCGGATAAAAGAGGGCGCCCTGTCTCGGCGGTGTCCACGTCGAGAAATCGAATGACGGAGTAAGGCGTGACGAGGAGCGCGTGGCCTTCGAGCGAGAGCGCGAAAGACGAGGTGAATGACAACGCGAGTCCGGCTCCCACGTCGGCCGTGAACGCGTAGCGACTGCCGTCGAGTCCCGCATAAGGCCAGTTTGCGCTTCCGTCGACACCGATGTGGTACGCGCCCACGCCGAGCGAAACCGCGGGTCGTACCAAGCTTTGAGGGGCGATTTCGGCGATGAGCTCGAGCAGACCGAGCTCTTGTCGGATCGTCGCCGTGCCTTCGGCGGCGTTCACGCGAGGGCGCGTGCCAAGCCCGGAAACCGTGAGTCGTGCGAGGAACCGCTCGCCGAGCGCCGCGCGTACGCGGCCGACCGGCATCACGGCGCCGCCGATACCGCCGAATCCCGCGAGCACCTGGGCCCCCGCCTCGACGCCCCAGCTCGATCGCCGCGTCGGTAGCGCCTGGGCCACCCACTGCGAGGCTTGCGCGCGAGGAGCGAGCGCAGCAAGTGGCCGCTTTTGTGCGTCGACCAAGATCTCGAGCAAGCTCGCGCGCAAAAGCTCGACCGAGCGCCGCGCCAGCACCTCGGGTAAAGAGATGCCCGGCGATCGCGTCATTTCCACGCGACGCACGACGGTCTTGCTCGTCAGCCGGTCGATGACCCAGAGTTCTGCGGCACTCGCATCCGCCTGAAGGAACAGCCCGAGCGTGGCCGCGGCGCCCGTTTGCTGATCGGCGCGCGCCAGCACCGAGGCAGGGTCGGAGCCCGACGGCGCGTCGACGGCCGAGACGGCGAATCCATCGGCAATGAGCTCACCGCGTATCCGCGTGATCGCTTCGGTGACGATCGTGCTCTGGGCGGTCGGGCGCACGAGGACGACGAGTGCGGACTCGGCCCGCAATGCACGGCTCGCGAGCGCTGTCGTCAACATGACCAGCACGAAAATGACGTCGCGCCGCATGCCGAGGCGTATCACGGCGCTCGCGTGAGCGCGCGCGCAGCCGCCGCGTAAGTGCCCTTCTCGAAACGACGGAGATATTCGTCCGCAAGCGGACGCGCGCGCGCCGCTCCGTAGAGGCGCTGCACCACGGTCATTTTGCGGCCCAAGGCTTCGGAGGTGTACGTCCCGCGCGGCGACTCCGTCAGGCAGCGCTCATACCACGCGAGCGCGAGCTCAGGATGCTGCGCGGTTTCCTCGAGGCGCCCGAGCAGGAACGCGGCGTCGTTCGCCCGCGCAGATTGCGGAAAGCGCCGTCTTTGAGCGGAGAGGGCCCGCCGTGCCACGTCTTCGCGGCGGCTGTAACGGGCCGCGTCGGCGAGGGCCGCGAGATCATCGCTCGAGACCTCGGCGAGCGATGTCTCGAATCCGCGCTGTTCGGCTTGCAGCAAAATCGCCGCAAACTGGCCGGCGGCGAGCTCCGCCGTCCAGTTCGACGCCGCGGGCGGGGCCGTACTCGGGGAGGCCGCGGCGGGCGACGAGCGGTGGGCGGGTTTATCGGAGCTGGGCGCTTCTGGGCGCGAAGGGGGAACTGTTTCCGCGCCGTCCATCACCCATGGCCCAGGCGAAACCGAGGCCGCAGCATTGGTCGCTGCTGCGGCGTCGATGTCCCGAATGACGACCTCCTTCTCGCGCGTCGAGATGATGAGCCGCTGTCCCGCCCGCAAGGTGATGGCTTCATCGGAGAGAGGTCCACTGACCGCTACGCTCCCGGTTTTGAGGACCACCTCCAGCCGTTCTTCGGCATCCCGCCATTCGGCTGTAAACGCCGTTCCTTTGACCGTGATCATGAAAGGGCCGGCATCGAAGAGCCAATGCGCCCCACGCCAATGAACCACTTCGACCTTGGCTTTGCCCATCAAGGCGATGCGCGCGCCGTGTTCATCGACCGATCGCACGCGACCTCGCGCCCCGGCGAGGAACACCACTTCGGTTCCGTCGGAAAACCGCAAGGTGGGCTCCGCAGGACCATTCGCTTCGATGGCTCCCCCCGCCTCGATGCGGCCGCCTTCGACGGCGTACGACAAGGTCTCCGCCGGACGAAGGCCGAGCCAGCGACGATTCGTGACTAAAACGACGCCGATCGTGAGGAGCGCTGCCAGACTCAGCGCGAGCCGTGCACGTCGCCTCCGGGGCGAGCGTCGCGCTTGCAGTTTGGCGTAACCCTCCGCGCGACGGCGCGTCGACATATCGCCGAGCTCTTCGCGGGCCAAATCGACCAGCTTGGCAGCGGGGGCGCTCAGCTCTTCTTCGCTCGTCTCATCCGCGCGCATCGAACCCTCCTTGCTCGCGAAAATGAGCCGATAGCTCGTGATCGGTGGCGACCAGCGAGGTTACCTCCTGCGACGCGCGGCTGACCCATCGTTTCACGGTCGCTAACGACACGCCCATGCGTTCGCCGATTTCTTCGAGCTTGAGGCCTTCCATGTGCCTCAGCACGAAGGCGGTGCGATCATTGACGCGCAGCTGCTCGAGAAGCGCGTAGAAGCGGGCCAGGATCTGGCGCGATTCGCTGTCGACACCTCTTACGGGCAATTCGGGAAGCTGCCCGGTGTCGGAAAGGCGCAAAATGTGTCGCACGCGCCGGCGGCGCAGCTCCCACTTCAGCGTTCGCAGTGCTACCGAGTAAATGAAGCTGCGCAGAGCGTCGCTGTCACGCAGGGTCGACAGGCGGGAGAAAGTGCGCAGAAACACGTCTTGGGTGAGATCCTCCGCTTCTCCACTCGGCCCGAGTGCGCGTTCGAGCAGCCGATAGACCATCGGCGCGTGGCGGTTCCAGATCGCGCGCGCGGCCCAGCTCTCCCCATCGGAAAAAGCGCGCACCAACTCGGCGTCATCGGCGACGGGCTCCGCCCCCGGCGATACGAGCTGAACGGGTAAGCCCAATCTGCGCGCCAAAATGAACGCCTTTGTCCTTTGACCCACGGACGGGTTGATTGGGTCTATGGCTGCAGTTGCGCCGGAGCCTGAAATCGGCTCACCGCATCTGCGGAATTTTCCGCAAAAGCCCAGCGGGTGGCCGACCCCGGGTCGCGCGCCGACGCGAACTTAGGCGCCTTCGGCCGGCGATGAGCGGCCAAACTGGCGCAAGAGCAAGAGATCATAGAGCGCCTTGGTGAGGCCCCCACATACGAGTGGCCAGCCAAAGCTCGAAGCCGCGAGCATCATTCCGGTGAGGAGCGGCGCCGCGCAGGCGGCAAGACTGCGCGGCACGTTGGTGAGGCTCGATGCGGCTGGGCGCTCCTCGGGCGGGACGACTGACATGACGTAAGATTGCCGCGCGGGGACGTCCATTTGCGAGAGCGCGGAGCGAAGGAGAAGAAACAAGATAGCGAGTCTTGCGTCGGAGACCACACCCGCCAAAACGAGAAAGAGGTTGGCCGGCAGGTGGGTGTACACCATGGTGCGCACCAAGCCGATGCGCTCGGCCACGCGTGGCGACAAGAGCTGCGACGCGGCGCCGAGCAGGCTCGCGACGAAGAGGATCACGCCGACGACATCGCTGCGCATCGCGAAGCGCTGCGACAGCCAGAGAACGAGCATCGACTGCACCACGAACCCGCCGCCAAAGGCGTCGAGGCTGAAGAGAGCCGCCAGTTGCAGCACCACGCGTCGGGGTCGACGTAGCGGCGCGAGCGCGGCCGCGCCGGCGCGCGCTTCGGGCCGAGGGAGCCCTCGATAGAGATTCGCCAGGACGAGCCCGATGGCGGCATAGCCGAGGAGGGCCAGTCGTTCGCCCAACACCGAGGTGGGGTCGGCGTGTCGCGCCAAGAAGCCGCCCCCGAGGGCACCGATCCCTCCCGCGAGCGTGGCCACCAGGTTGTAACGAGCGAAAAGGACGGTTCGCGAGCTCGCCGAGGTGGCGCCCGCGACCAACGTCTGCTCCATCGGCAAGAAGACGCTCACGTCGCCGCTCGACGGATTGAGCGTGCCCGCGACCGCGACGATGAAGAGAGGCCAAAAGCTCGTGAGGGAGGCGAAACCTATTCCCGTGCAGACCATGAGCGCGCAGGCGCCGAACAAGACGCGGTGCACGCGGAGCCGCGCCGCGGCGAGACCGACCGCGATCGTGAGGAGCGCCGAGCCGAACAAGGTTCCGGTCACGATGGCTCCCACCTCGAACGGCGACAGTCCGAGGCGCGTGAGATATCCGACGAGGAGAACGCTCACCGCGCCGTCCGCCCATCCGCGCAGGGCGCGAGAGACGAGAAGGATCGTCGCCGTTCTTCCGTCTTGCGAATGATGCATCCGAAAATAGCGGCTTATCTTTAGCGTCCAGATTTGGCGTCGGCGCGCGGCGGCGTGCGACTCGGCGCCGCGGCCGCGCCCCCATCGCGCGCGGCCGGAGGTGCGACGCGAGGCGCCACTGGCTCATCGAAGGCGCCGCTCGCAAACGCCCATCCCAACCCGGCTCCTGTCAACACGACGGCGAGACCGCCGAAAATGGCCGCGTATTTCCACCCGCTTCGTCCAGGCTCGACCGTGGGCGGGAGCGATGGAGCCGCCGCGAAGGGAGGAATCGGAGGCCCGCCCGGAAACGGCGCATCGCTCAAGGTCCGCGCCACCCGGGACGTCGACCCGGCGCGCGGTAGATCACGCGACGGAGGCGGAACGGTGGGCAATCCTAGCGTGGCCATGACGGTGGGAGGAACGGACCTCATCGTCGGCAAGCCCGCTTGGCCAAGCGCCGCATCGAGCTCTTCGCACGTCGAAAAGCGATCGCGTCGATCTTTGGCGCAAGCGCGGGCAAGGATGGCGTCGATCGACGCCGGCAGCTCGGGACGTCTCGTGCGCACGCTCGGCAGGATGGCCTCGCTGTGCAACCGAAAGAGCTCCTCTTCCGTGCCCGCGAGGAACGGGAGCTCACCCACGAGCAGCTCGAAAAAAACGATGCCGAGCGAATAAATATCAGCTCGGCGATCGAGATCGTGCACGCCCGTGCGCTGTTCGGGCGCCATGTACGCCGGCGAGCCCACGACACCGATGGTGCGCTGTCGCCCCGTGCGGATCGCGTCTCCGGTTTTGGCGATGCCGAAGTCGCTCACCTTGATGACGCCGTCCTTGGCGCGCACCAGAATGTTGGCTGGTTTCAGATCGCGGTGAATGACGCCTTCGTGATGGGCGGCGGCCATCCCCTGCACCATCATGCGAAAGATGCGCACCGCCTCCTCGAGCGGGACCATCTTGCCCTGCGCGCGATAGCCCTCGATGAAGCGATCGAGTGAGTTGCCCTCGATGTACTGCATGACGAGATAGAGCTGCCCCGCTTCGACCACTACCGCGTTGAGCCGCACCACGTTGGGGTGGTCGATGCGCGCAAGCACGCGCCCTTCCTCCATGGCGCGCGCTCGAAACTCGGGATTGTCGGCATATTCGAGCCGGATCGATTTGACGACGACCTTCGTCTCGGTAAAGGCATCGTGCGCTAAATAGACGATGCCCATCGCTCCCTCGCCGAGCACGCGCTCGACGGCATATTTGCCGTCGATGAGCATTCCGGGCGTCGGATTGCTGGAGACGCGCCCCGCAGCGGGCGTGGGGGCCGCCGGTTGCGACGCCGCCAGCGACGTTCCGCACTCGGTGCAGAAACGCGTTTCGTCAGCATTGGGCGTGGAACAGGAGGGACACGGCTTCATGGGCGGCGGCGCCGCCAGTGTAGTTCCCCGTTGGCCGTACGTCTCGCGGAAGAGTCGAAGGCCGCTCGCCCCCGTCGCCCCGGTGTCGCGGGCGGTAGTTCTTGGACGCGTCGCCCGCTCTCGGGACGATAGCGCCCCATACGACTCGTGGGGTGGCGTGCTGCGATGAACGCGAGGGTGCATCTCGTGCAGTTAAGTCAATTCGTTTGACGCTTGTTGAAGTGGCTGTTGCAATTGCAGGCAATCACTTGTCCGCATGAAAGGCCCGGCAATGTCATGAGACGAGGGTGGCGCGCGGTTCTGCTTGCGATTGTGTCGTGCGGTGGCTCCCACCAAAGCGGGCCGAGCGACCAATCACCGTCAGGGGTCTGCGCTTATTACGCCGAAACCTACTGCGCCATGGACGAGCGCTGTTGGTCCGCTTTCAAAGCATTCTGGAACGACGGTCCCACGTGCCTCGAAAGGGTGAAGCTCAGCTGCACCATTCGGTTCACCGCGCCCGGCGTGAATCACACTTCCAACGACGTGATCGCGTGCGCCAACCAACTCGCCGCCCTTTCGTGCGACGAGTACAACGACGAAGACCACTGGCCCGAAGCCTGTACCCCGCCTCCCGGCCAACTTGCAGACGGCGCGGCGTGCATCGTGCCCGGACAGTGCCAGGGCAGCGCGTGCAACATCAGGAATAGTGCCTCATGCGGCGTGTGCAAGACCGTCCCGCGTACGGGCGGCGCTTGTAGCGACGATGTGGAGTGCTTCAATTTCCTACCGTGCGTGAATGGGGTCTGCTCCGTCCATCCCCAAATCAACGAACCTTGCGACACGCTCCAGCGCACGTGCGGCGCGGGCACCGTTTGTAAAAACCTCGACGCCGCGGGGGTCGGCGTTTGCTCCCCTCCCTTACAGGCGGGAGCCTCGTGTGATCCTCTGGCCGCCGGCGGCGACGAATGCGACGTCTGGCAGGGATATTCTTGCGATCAGTTTGCGAAGACCTGCAAGCGCGGGCCAGATGCGCCCGCCGTCGGGGAGAGCTGCATCGAATTCGGATTCTGCTCGTTCGCGGCTTTTTGCGCGTCCGACGGGAAATGCAAACCCAATCCGCGCGAAGGTGAACCCTGCCTCTCCGGACAGGTCGACTGCATGACGCCGGCACGCTGCGTCGACGGCATGTGCAAGATTCGTGACGCGGCGGTCTGCAAGTAAACGTGGCCGCAACGCGGGCAAGACCGCTAATCGGCGTCCGAGCGCACTACCCTCGCGAAATCCGCCCCGATAGCGTATGTTGCGCAGCGTTCGCGCCCGTAGCTCAGTTGGATAGAGCGGCGGCCTTCTAAGCCGCGGGTCGCAGGTTCGAGTCCTGCCGGGCGCGCCGGCGGAATCTTTCGGGATTCCGCAGAGCGCGTCGGAGTGGCGTGACAGCGCGCGTGACAGTCGGTGTGCGGCGCTCGCGCTGCTCGCCGAGGCGAGTGAGCGGGGGGTTGTTGCGCCCGAACGGGCGCAGATCTTCGCGCGTAAGTGGCTTGCCGCTGCGGGCGGTGAGCTCGCGCTGCGTGTGCTCGAGGGCGGCGCCTTTACGACGGCGCGTCTCGTCGAGCTTTGTGATCTCGTGCTTTGCGCGACGCGCGATCTCGCCGTCGCTGACGCGAAAGGGGAAGCGCGGTGAGCGTGCGCCTGCTCCGCGCACGCGGCCCACCAACGTCGTCGAGCGACGCATGGCTGCGCCTTTTCGGCGCGCTGTCGTCGTCGCGAATGCCGGCCATCTGGGGCTCATTCCCGGGGAGAGGCACCTGACCGCTGGAACGGTTTGGGCGCCTCCCCCCGGGCGAGCTCTCCTCTTTCGATGTCCGCTCGCCAAGGGCAGGGGCAACTGGGTTTTGACGGCCTGAGGTTTGCCCCCGCTCGCGCGGACCTTTTCCCAACGAAGTTCGCCCCCAGCTCTTGGGAGGTCACGCCGTGGCTTCATCTACTTTCGCCGCTCTCCCAGCGGCAGTCAAATCCACACTTGCAGGCAGAAGACCGAAGCTTCAACTCACGTACGAGAAAGCGATTCACACGCTGATCGACGCTACGCCCGGCCTGAATCGCCGAACCTGCGATTTGCTACACAAGCTCGCCCTTGGTGCTGATGGCGATCTGATCTGCGAGCTCGCTCAGGAGACCATCGCGCGTCGGATCCGATGCTCGGTCGACACCGTCGCTCGGGGACAGCGTGAGGCGATAGATCGACGACTGCTCGAAGTCACGAATCAGCGCGATCGAAGAACCGGCCATCATCGACGTTCGAAGTATCGATTGCTCGTCCGATTCGTGGATCATGGCGCGGGCAGGTTGCCCACCGCCTATTGGGAAAATGACAAAGTGGTCCCGCTTACAACGGACCAAATCGACGGTGATTTGAAGGCTTCGTGGGCGTCCACCGATCCGCAAACTGCGGATCCGCTGATCCGCACCAAGCGGCACTCTCGAGGTTCTTCTTTTGTCGGTAAAGAGATCTCTGTTACCTCCCCTCCTGCTTTTGCTTTCAGCAGGGAGCGCGCTGTGCGGAGCTCGGGCGGGGCGGTTTCGAAGGCGAATGAAGTTGGTTTCTCAGGTCCGCGGCTTGTCGATGTTCCTGAGAACACGTCGGATCGCCGCTCGCTGCCGAATCCAGCAAAGTGCGCTGTCGACGCCGCTCTCGAGCCCGATGGGGATGTCGAGGTAGCCGTTGACGTGATCCACAAGCTCGATCGGTGTCCTCCGCAAATGCGGGCGTTCACGGGGCAACAGCTCCGGCACCTTGTCGATGCCGGCGTTCACCCCGCTCGCCTTCGGGAGTTTGCCGACGACTTTGCGGGCAAGAGGGGCCCATTCTTTGGGCTTTTCGCGCTTCGTACAGCGATCGAAAAAACTATCGCCGCTCTCCAGTTGCCTGGATCGCCGAACGCGGCGTTTTGCGCGCGGTACCGGAAGGCACCGCCGAGCAACGAGGAACAATCACGCCGTCGAGCTGAGCGAGCGTACGTCGAGAGTCGACAAGCGGTTGCGGACGACCAGGCCGCTGCCGTCTTGCATCTGAAGCGCGCGTCGCCATCGCATGCCCCGATCATGAACGAAAAACCTCGCCCGTCGCGAAGCGAGCGCGAGACACCTGCACTTTGTCGAAAAGCACCACCAGACCTGCTGGCAATGCTGCTCGCGAGAGTACGCTCGGATACCAAAAGATGAAGGTCGCTAGCTCATTCGTCTGGGGCGCGCGTCTCTGCCGGAAAGATGACATTTTCAAAATAGTGTCGCGGCTTCCATCCGGCGAGAACGCCATCCAGCACGAACTCGTCGAGAAGGTCGAGGCCCATGTCCACGGCCGGGCCGGCGATAGTGGAGCCGGCCGCCCCGCCAATGACGGCACCTGTTGGGCCAGCGAGCAAAGCGCCTATCCCGCTCGATAGCGCCGACACTGTGATCGTCTTGAGGGTCCGGCCCTTGGGGGTGGCCCAGAAATTCCGATCTCCCGCAATTGCCGCGAGGTACTCGGTTCCGGCGTCGTCCGCGTGAGGGTCTCTCGTGACCACGCGCATCCAGCGTCTGAATTTTTCGGCGTCCCGTTTCATGCGAAGACCTGGAAGAGATTTGGTCGAGATCTTGCCCGTACGAAACAGCTCCGCCAGATCCGGAACACGCTCGATCTGGAAGACACGTTGATACGCCTGCTCCAGACGTCCGCCTCGATGAAGCCGATCAATCGAGTCATGGCAGACTCGAGCAATGGTGAATTCGTCGAGCGTGTTCATTCGAAGGTTTGCAATGAGTGAAAACGAGTGCATCTGGCCCGCGAGGGCCGCAAGTTTCTCACGCCCTTTTAGATCCAACTCATCGGCGGGGATCGCCGGATCGAGGCCAGCGAATCGGAATCGCCCAGCCTTGTATCCCTCAAGGCCAAATCTTACAGCATGCGGGGCATAGGAGGGGCCGGGGTCGACGTACGCGTCTGCCAAGGCGCGCTTCAAGCGCCTTAGCGCTTTCGCTTCGTATCGCCGGACTGAGCGTCGAAAGGGTTCTGCGACAGACGCTTCTGGATCGGTATGGGTCGCAGAATTGAGCTTTCCACTCATCAACGGCGCCACGCCCTTCTGGGGCTCAACCATGTACGTGATCAGGTGGCGCTGGAGTGAGAACTTGATCGCTCCCTGCTCGATCAATTCAAGCAGACCACCCGTGCCGAATGCGTGGATGAGAAGAGGGACGATCATGTTCTCGCCATAGAGGGAAAAACAGATCGCCTCGTGCCGCATGAGCATGGCGCTAACTCGATTCGGAAAATCCAGGGCTTGCTCAACCGAATTGCGAGGCGCGCTCACCTCTGCACCCTTGATGAGCGTCGCGCGTGCGATCCGATCGGTTTCGCGATCGAAGATCGTGTCTTCGTTGCCGTCATCCATAGGGATTCGGCAATGCTAAAACCTGTCGCACGCGCTCGCTAGCGCGCGACGCCCGCGCGATCGTCACCCCGGTTCCGTACACCGATTGCACGCACACGCAAATTACGTCGATTCGGGGGTCCCGTCGACTTCCCGCGCTAGATCTTCGACTTTCTGGTCGAGGAAACGAACCGCGCGGCTGGTCACGGCTGGCACGGTGGCACCTGCGAGGGGCTACGGTGCTCCTCGGCCCGTGGGGGTCGTCGCAACGGCGACTCCCGTTCTTTGGCGGAATTGCCGCACTTGTGCCTCGATTCCGTTCGGACGTAGCCTGCTTGAATGGTGAAAGGCACCGAGAAAGTAGCATGGGTACTCGGTTCTGGATTTAGCGCCCCACTTGGCGGACCGATGCTGAAGCAACTCCTTTCCATTGGGCTGCACAACGAGGTGGCGCTTCGATACGCCTCCGAAGGTGGATGAGAAAACCGGAGAGCGGACTTCCCGAAAATCCCGTCGCGCCGTCGTCTTCGTGGGATACCGTTTTCCGCCGAGCGATTCGGATGCTCGCAGTGCGCTTCTCCAAGCTCTCGCATCGAACAAGAGGCCGAAGCTCACGCTGCACGTCGTCTTGGGCCCTCAAATGAACGACGACGTCGCACGGCTCGAGCAGATGTTGCGGTATTCGATGGCGGGGCGAGCAAGTGCTGGCTTTCCGAATCATATGAGCACCAAACCCACTTTCCAGCTTTCGGTGCATCGCCTCTACTCGCAGGACTTCATGTCGCTCGTTAGCAGACACCAGCTCTTCCATGACTAAAGCGATCAAGCGCCTCAAGCCCGACGTTCAGCACTTCTTCGACACGAACATGTTCGTGGTAGATCGTTCCCGCTTGCCGACGTTGACGAACGTTCCGGTATCGCGTAGGTGGGTCACTGCCACTGTGAGGGCGGAGATCGAAGATAAGCTCGGAGAAGCGGCCGCTGCATCCGCACTCAAAGGCTATCGGGTTCTTCGCTTCGACGAGCTGTACGCCGACGATCCGAACGTGTGCCCGACGTTCTACGCATACGTCCAAGCTATTTTCAGCCCCGCGGTTGTTGGGAGTGACGAGTTTTATGAAGAGCTCCTCCTGGCCCGTCGGATCAAAAACGCTGCCGAGCCCGAGGATGAGCGTTTATACGAGCAGATACGTCGTCGCTCAGCAACTGGTCGCGCAACTTTGCCGGATGGCACTCTAAAGTCCGACGGATTGCGTCGCCTCGAACGACACGCTTCAGCGACCCGCAAGAAGATTGTCGCGACGATTCGCGACGGGCATCCTGCAGTGATCCGCGATGCCAAGAACCTCGCGCTTGCGCTCTACTACTGTTTACGCACGCACCAGAATGTCATTCTCTACACAATGGATGCCGATCCGCTGTCCTTTCTTCTCCGCTGGCTCGAGGCCCAGTCGATGCGTTCCTCACTTGTCGCGGAGGTCCTCTCCCTACTAGGCGAAGGAGGTCGTGAGCGGGCTGCTCGTGGGGACGAAATGAAAGTTGTGATTCCCGCCGGTGACTTCGTGCGGAAGCGGCAGAAGTGGTTCCAAGGAATGGTCAACGACTCCTACAAATCGTCCGGCTGCCGCTTTACGGTGAAGCGCTGGGACCAGAACGCGCGAGCGTTCGAAGACATGTACATCACGTTCGAGAAGGAGATTGCGTCGGGTCTCGCGCATGTGCACGGCAACATGCAATGCCACTTCACGAAAAACAATGAACTCGGGAACTGGTTGCACCTCGTCTACGAGTGGCCTCCGGCGGACACTACACGCGATGAACTCCGCGTCACTGTTCGCGCAAAAGGAATCAATTGGCGATCGATCAGCGTCTCGACGGAAGAGCACGATCGCGAGTGCCTCTACCGAAAGATGGATGCAGACGGGCGGCTGCACGAGTGGTCTCAGGTCGTGTAGGGAGCGGTCAAAGAGCTCAATGACAGCTGATTGTTCGAGTCGCATCAAAACGGTGACTTCATGCAGGTCGCAGCGCAGGGACGTCGCCCGCTGTGTTGCGGTGCGCAAGCTTGCGTACACCGGTCTCGAAATGCCGGCGGATGGCAAATCTAGGAATCTATGGCGAGCGGCGGGCCCCCTCCGACGTGAAGCGCCGCGCCGCGATCTAACAGATCTACACGCGCGTCTCGACGGACGAGCAAGACCCGGCGAACCAAATCAGCGACTAGCCTCGGCGGGTTCTACCGGTGAACTTCACGGGAATCCCGGAATCCCGCGCCTCGTCGTGCTCGTCGACACCTATGGGAGAGCCGCCATGGCACCATGACGACGCCTCGGCTCAGTTGAACTGCACAGTTTTCTCGACCCGGTCGCCGCGTCGAACAAGCGTGATCGTGACGAGCTTTCCTTTGCGCTCGCTGGTCATCTTGCCGAACCCTGCCTGATTCGGAACCGTAACGCCGTCGATAGCGGCGATCACGTCGCCAGGGAGGATGTCGGCGCGAAATGCTGGAGTGTCGTCAACAATCGTCAATACGACGACGCCTTGGTTGGTCTGCAACTCCTGGCGCTCGCCGTCATTGAGGTCGCGCACGAAGGCACCCAGAGTAAAGCGCTGCTTGACGAAGTAGATGGCGCCGTAGTCCGACCGATGCACCGTCATCGGCATGTAGGTTGTCTTGTTGCCATAGGTCGTCGTGGACGCGCTTCCGTAGGCCGTGACCGGTCCCGCAGGCCCGTACGCCGTTGCCGAGCCGGCGGTATAGGACGTCGTCGACGTTGGCGTCGTGATCGGTATGTTTGAAGTGACGGAACCCCTGTACTGCGGGTTGATCACGAGCACCAGGTCGGCACCGATGGCTTGTCCTTGCTTGAGTGCGGATGCCTCGGATTCGTTCGTCCCGCTGTTGAACATGGAATGCCCGACCATCACGTACCCGCGCTTCTTGTAGTTCGCGAGCATGCTTTCTGCGTCGCCGGGCGCAGAACGTTCCAGGGTCGGAGTTGCCGGCGGCGCTGATGCCCGATTCGCCGCAATGGCTGCTGGCGTGGCGCCCGCGGCGGGTGTGTAGAAAGTCTGGTATCCGCTCGCGCAGCCAAGGAACATCAACAGACTGGCCAGGGTAGCGATAACTCGTACCAGCTTCGATTTCATTCGCTTTCCCTTATCACCTGATGCGCTGTTGGTGTCACCCGTTGTTGCTTCCGGCCTGCCGATCGCTTCGCTGCAGTTGCTGGTTTTCCACCCACCACTCCACCCGCGATGGAATGACCCTTCGCTCCAGCGGCACAGTCGCGCCGACGTTATGGATGATCCCGAGAGCGCGAGTTGCTTCCCAACTCACGTTAAAGACGTCGGTCCATGCGTACATGACTGCGGAGATTCCCACGGTGCGAGCTTCTAAGAAGAAGTCGGTGCCGACCGGTGCTCCGCTGGTCTTCTTAACGACCCAACGGGGTGGGACCTCGACGCGTTCAGGCTCCGGAGAGTCGATCGGAACGACAAGAACCGGCTCGCCCACTGGGTAAATCGCCTTGACGAGCGCTGGCAGTTCCCTATCCCAGGCCCACGCGTCTGGAATCCCCCACGAGCCAACCGCAATCACGACGGGCTCGCCCTCACCGACAATGTCGGAGCGCTGGCAATCCAAGATCTTGGTCAATTTGTCCTCGAGCACCGAGCGATACCGGACGAGAAGTTTGTCCACTGGCCCGTATGACCCTGCCCAATTCCCTCTAGGCCGCTGAAAGACCCTGTCATCGCCCGTTCCGGGGCCAGGTACCACCGCCTCGACCCAGCACCGATTACCGGACGGCAGGCGGATCAGAATGTCGGGGCCGCGCGTTCCCGCGGGCTCAAGGTGCATGCCTGCGCCATGCAAGACAGCCATCAGGTAGAGTTCCCAAGCTCGAGCGTAGAAGTCCCGGCGGAACTCACTCGCGAATCGATCGGGCCCTTCCGGACAGAGATGCGCGTGCATGGCAAACGCGCGTTCGAACTTGGCCCGGTTCTCCTCCTTGTTGCTGTGATCGCGGCACGCGCGGTACGCGTCGCAGCAGTCGAGATCGTCGACGAATAGGCGTGGCGGCTCCGAGCCCATCTCGAGGATCGTAGCGCTTCCTTATGGCAGATTTCGAGTCGATTTCCCGGTCACTTCGCGATCACGACGAAGTATGCTTTTGGGCCAGTAGCACCGACATCGCTAGCCATGTTGCGGGGCGCAAGTTCGCATGCGACGGTCTCGAAATGCCTGCCAACGGCAAATCTAAGGCGTGCAGCGCGCGGTCTCCGCCGTGAGGCGCCGGGCGGTGATCTACACGCGCATCTCGACGGATGATCAAAATCCGGCGAATCAAATGGCCGAGCTGCGAGCGCCGGTGACGGCTTGCCACCGGGTGTCATGCCTTCGAACGTAGCTGCCTTGAGCAGCCGGTTACGCAAAGTCAGCCCATTCAGTTTGGCGGGGCTAAAGCAGATATCGAGTGCATCGGTCACGGTGAGTCTCGTGTCGCCTTGAAAGCGGTCACTATGCCACGTCCGGTCAGCGATGATTACGAGTCGGTGTTACCACTCATCGGGCTCACCATGTATCGCGCCACCGGGCTATTCTCCTCTCCGCCTTCTCGAGCTGGCGCGTGGACGCTGCTTGCGTTCGCGCTCCTCCTTGGCCGGCAACGTCCTCGCCGATCGCGTGCCGAGCTTGGCCACGGCAGACTCGGCATACGTCGCGCTCTCGTTCAAAAACTCCGTGATCGCGCGCAGCTCGTTTTCCGAGTACCGGGCTAGGAGGGTCAGCGTTGTCCTTGCGATCGCCGCGTAATGACCATTCATGCCGGCGGCTCCCTCCGGCTCGCGTACGACCACGACTCTGCGACGGTCGTTGGGATCGTGGGTACGACGAACGAGGCGGCGCGCTTCGAGCCGATCGATAAGAGCCGTCACCGACGTGGGAGCGAGCCCAGTGTAGGTGGCGATTTCTCCCGCACTCTGCGGACCCAACCGGTCAAGTAGCTCCATTGTCCGCGTGTCGGTCGCGCTCAGGCCAAATTGCGCTGCGATAGCGCCGTGAAAAAGCACCGCCATCGTCGCGCTCCGCCGAGCCGCTTGAACGAGCTCCGACGTCAACACTTCCCGCGATTTGCCTTTGCCGCTTGACATATGCTTCCTTCCGACGAATATTCCTATGAATCGAACTATCTGATCCATCGTAACAGATCATCGGGAGAGAGGGCTATGGTTGACACCGAGAGGACGACGGCTGCCCGGGCTGGCGACCAGCTCGAGCTGCGGGACAAGCTGGCGGCGCTGGCGAATGCGTGGGCGAACGGCGACGCTGATGCGTACGCAGCGGTGTTCGCCGAAGATGCGCAATATGTCGCCTTCGACGGCTCGCGCATGTACGGCCGTGAGCAGATCGCAGACGGGCACCGCGAACTGTTCGCGCGCTATCTACGCGGCTCGAAACTGTACTCGGAGCGAACGGAAATTACCTTTCCCACGCCTGACGTCGCCATCATTCATGCGCGCGGCGCCGTTTTGAAACGAGGCCAGCAAACGCCGTCGAAACGACGCATGTCCGTGAACACGACCGTCGCGGCACGGCGCGATGGACATTGGTGCCTCGTCGCCTTTCACAACACGCGATACCGCCCCTTCTCCACGACACTGCTCGGAAAGGTGCTCGGCGCGTTCGGCAAAGCGCCACGCCAAAAACGCCAGGAAGGCGCACCCTAGGGTTTGCTCCCTCCTTGTCTCCTCGCGGCAGACAGCTTGTCGCCTGCGAGGAGACATCTTAGGTCCCCGCCTCGCGCTCGTTCGCCGTGGCAGCGCCTCCAGCGCACGGCACGTCCATTGCTGATGGGCGGTCCAGCAACGCCTAGGCGACGCCGCCAAGTCCCACATTCGTTTGAGCGCGCCAAGGCGCAGCGGAGGGGAGTTTGGGTCGTGGCTTGGGCGTCGCGCGAAAGAGGAGAGAGCATGAAAAACCTAGTCAAAGGAATGATTCTGGGAAGTGGCGCGGTCGTTCTGTCGGCGTGGCTCGGCGTTGGATGTTCGGCCGAATCGATGCCCGAGGCGAAGAGCGACGTCACCGTTGAACAGCAGGCGGACGGCAAGTACCTCCTTCAGTTGGCGAAAGCGCCGGACGAAGCCACCCAGAGCCCCGACGGAACGCCGGGAGAATCTGCTGATGGCGCGTCCGACAAGGCGGCCAATTGTGTCTATGTGCAATGGTGCAACGAGCCGGGGGCTTCCGGCACGATATGCCGCTTGCGCGCTGGATGCGCTTACAACGACGCGACGGTCAATGAGTGTATCAAGGATACGTACGCCGTCTGCGGCGCGCCGGTCCAGCCCTGGTACCTGTTCTAATCGCGACATTTGAGCGGGTCGAAACAGGCTCGTGCGTGTTTTTGTTAGTTCGTCGATGCACGGGCCCCGGTGCGGCGGATGGTCGAAGGGCCATCCGCCGCAGCCGCGTGCGCAGGGCGGCGCGCTCGACGAGATGAGATGCAAGATGTCCCAGAACGGATATCTCTTTCGGGCAGGAGCCCTGCTTGTTTCGTGGGCGGTGCTGTCCGCGTGCTCGGCGCCATCCGCGCTCGACGTCGCCGAAGCGCGCGCTCCGTTGATCTATGGTTCCGACGACAGACGCGACCTCTATGCGGTCGAAGACGTCGAAGTTCGAAACCTTGCGCTATCCGGCACCGCGGCGCTCATGCCTCCTCGCTCGTTCAAGTCGACCGCGACAGGTTCGCTCGTCTTCGATACCGAGACGCTCTCCGACGTGTTCGATCTTTGCGATTCCGAGCCGTTTCTGTGGCAGCCGTCGCTGGCGAATTGCTCCGGTGTCTTGGTGGACGAGGACCTCATCCTGACGGCGGCGCACTGCGTGACGTTCTTGCCGTGCGAGGATCAGCGATGGGTATTCGGGTACGCCATTCTCACGGAGGGCGCGCGGCCCGAGCTCGACGAACGCACCCTCTATGAATGTCGCTCCGTGCCCGCACACGACTACGTCACCACCCGCGACGGCCGTCGCAGGGATTTTGCCGTCGTACAGCTCGACCGGCCGGTTTCATTGGAACAGCGTCTCGCTACCCTTGCGACCGGGGCCATGCCCATCGGCGAACGCGCCACTGTCATCGGTTATCCGAGCGGGCTTCCCGTCAAAGTGGACAGCGGCGCAACCATCCTCGACGCGCGAGACGCCGAGGCCGACTACCTCCGCCTGGCGAGCGACACATTCATCGGCAGCAGCGGGTCCGGCGTGTTCAATGGGCAAAACGAGCTTCTCGCGATCGTAGTGCGCGGAGGCGAGGATTATGAATACCGCCCGGAGGCGCACTGCTACGTTTCGCGTCGCATCGTCGAAGGGCAGGAGCTCGAAAACGGCGAGCACGCCAGCTATGTGAGCTCGGCGATCGCGTCGCTCTGCGAGTCGGGATGGGCCAGCGAACGGCTCTGTCATCGGTCGAGCGCGTGTGGCGACGCACAGTGCTCGGTCGATGAGCACAATGGGTCCTGCCCAAACGACTGTCCCGCCATCGAACGGTCCCGCCCCGTCGTCGCGCGAGGTGGCGGTGGTTGCGCGATGGCGCAAAGCGGCCCGCCATCGGGCAGCTGGGCACTTTTCGCGTGTGCAGCGTTGGCTCGAAAACGCAAGCGTCGGGCACGTTAAGGACGAGATCACGCCGGGGAGCGGGCAGCGTTCGCGCGAATGGCTTGGACGAGGAAGGCGGTGAGCCCTTCGCCGAATTTGTCCATCGTTGCTGCGAACCGCGAGTCGCCTTCGTAGAGATCCGCCAATCCGCAATGCCTCTCAGCGCTGCACGGATAAAACCAACGGTCAATCAAGAGCCGGTGGCGATGGGCCAACTCCATGACGTCGTCGTCGGATGGCTCCTTCTCTGCTTTCAGCGCCGCGGCGAGGGCAACATAGAGAGCCGATTGCTCGTCGCCAAAGCGCTTCCAGTCCTCGGCCGAGTAGCGTTCGGTTCGCTTCTTCGATTCCTTGTACGAATCGGTGTGGCCCCACTGCTGCTTGGCTTCGTCTTCGTACTTCGCCGGATCGAATCCGTCGAAAATCTTCTTCATCTCCATGATCTCTCCTTCTTCTTCTTCGTCGTTCTTCGCGATGTCGCCGAGTGCCGAGAGCGCGGCATCGACGGCGCGAATCATCGCTTCGGTTTGGTGGACACGCTCGGCGAGCTCGGTCCGCTGCGCAAGCAGCGCCTTGCGGCGATCGAAACGCGGATCGTCGAGGAAATGGCGAATTTCCTCGAGTGGTAGTCCGAGTTCCCTTCCAATGAGGATCTGCTGCAAGCGCAACAGATCTCCGTCGCTATACAGCCGGTACCCGGCCCTGTTGCGGCCGGAAGGAACGAGCAGTCCGAGCTGGTCGTAGTGGTGGAGTGTTCTCACCGATACGCCCGAAATCTGCGCCACCTCCTTCACTTGATACCTGCCCTGTTTCATTGATGGACAGTTTCGGGCCTCACGCTGCGTCAGGGTCAAGGAGAATTCTGCAACCCGTCGACACTGCCGATGGCATGACCTCGCCCTGCTAAGGCTGGGCGCTCGCGTTCGCCGCTAAAGTCAAGAAAGATGCCGGCGTGAGGGCGTCGATATCGACGGGCAACGCGGCTTTCGAAACGAGGATGCCCGACGCATAACGCCATACGCCGTCTTGGCGCGTGAAGTCCGAGAGCTCGACGAAAGATCGGTCCTGACCGCGTTCGAAAATGCGGGCCAAGAAAAGGACCTCTCCTTGTTCGTCCGACGAGGCGCTATGCAAAATGCGCAGTCCAGTGAAGCGCTGCCGCTCCTTGGTGCGCGCGAGGTTTCGCTCGAGCTCCTGGCGCGGCGCGGCCAAGTCGGGGTGCGTCGCCGCCAGCGTGCGCACCAAGTAGGGTCCGAGGCCAAGGGCGAAAGCGGAATAACGCGACCGCATGAGGGTCTCGGGCGTTGGCGCTTCTCGTTCGTAGCGATGATAAGGCGCGCAGCAGGCGGCATAACGATGCCCGGAATGGCAGGGGCATTGTGTTCCCGTTCGACCGACCGTCACACGGCCGAGGGTAGCAAGTGTCCCGTTCATCGCGTCCCTCGCTATGTCGTCCCCGAAGCCCTCCATCGCGCCGGCAATTACGCTGCGAGTCCCATTTCGGGGGCTGGGCGGAAATGCAACGCGCGCGCTGTGATCGATTTCCGAGGTAGCTCGCATTACCGGAGCTGACTTTGTCGACCTGGGCTTTTGGGGTGGACCCTCGTGGGCCGCCACGGAGAGATCGCTATGACATCACGCGCTGGGTGCCGAAAATGGGCAGGTTTTGCTGGGTTCTGCGGCTGGGTCCTGCTCTCCGTCGTGGCGTGTGGCGACTCGGAAGTGCGCCAGCGAGACCCGAGCGGGGCTGGCGGCAGCGCCGGAGGATTGACCGGCGGACTGACGGGCGGAACGGGGGGAGGATTGGACCCGACCGGGGGCACCGGCGGATCGGGGCCGGGGGGGGCGTGCGTCAACCTGCAATGCAAGCAGACCACTTGCCCGGACAAGGGCACCACATCGGTGAGCGGCGTCGTCAATGACCCAGCCGGAAAAGTGCCGCTCTACAACGTCGTCGTCTACGTCCCCAATGAGCCCCTTGCTCCGTTGCCCCAGGGGGCGGCGTGCGAAACCTGCAGCGCCAACTTTTCGGGCAAACCCATCGCCGTCGCGCTGACGGACTCGTTCGGGAGGTTCAAGGTCGACGACATGCCGGTCGGCGACGACATTCCTCTTGTCGTTCAGGTCGGCAAATGGCGGCGCCAGCTCACGGTGCCGCATGTCACCGCATGCACCGACACGCCCATCACCGACGCGAACCTGACTCGGCTGCCGCGCAACAAGATGGAAGGTGATCTTCCGAAGATCGCCGTCGCCGTGGGCGGCTCCGATGCTCTCGAATGTCTGCTGCGAAAGATCGGCATCGACGAATCGGAGTTCACGCTCGCGTCGGAGGCAGGTCGGGTCAATCTCTACGCCGCCTATCGCGCTGCAACCACCATGCAGAAAGGTGGCGTCTCGGTGCCGCTTCCCACTGCCGACAGCCTGTGGAACAGCCTCCCCACGATGATGAGTTACGACATGATGCTGATGGCGTGCGAAGGAAGCGACAACGTTTCCCGCAGCGCGTCTCAATACGCCGCGGTGCGGTCGTACGCCGACCAGGGGGGCCGCATCTTTGGCTCGCACTATCACAACAATTGGATCAATCCCGAGAATGCTCCCTACCCGATGGTGGTGAAGTTTGCCTCGGGGGCGCACGGATTCACGACCGACATCACGACCCAGGTCGATGACACCTTTCCCAAGGGCAAGGCGTTCAAAGAGTGGCTCGTCAACGTCGGCGCATCGTCGGTCCCCGGCGAGATCATCCTCAAGGGCGCGGAGCATACGGTCGATTCGCTCGTCGCCGGCGTGGCGCAGCGTTGGATCTACGGCACCGACACCACCAAGAACACGCCGATGATCCAATATTTCTCATTCACTACGCCGGTGGGTCAGAAGGAATGTGGACGCATGGTGTTCAGCGATCTGCATGTCTCGACTGGCAGTGGGGACACGACCAAAGTTCCGTTTCCTACGGGGTGTAACGGCAATGAGCTCTCGGCCCAAGAAAAGGCGCTCGAGTTCATGCTCTTCGACTTGTCGTCATGCGTTCAGAAAGACGACAAGCCCCCCACTGCGCCGCCCATCATCGTCAAGTAGCAGCGCATCACGGTGCATCGCTCGCGAGGTCGTCGAGTAGCGATTGGACCGCGGACCGAACTTTGGCGTCATAGGCGGCGATTCGCGCTTCCGAGGGCTCTTCCCCGGGAGCGGGCCATCCTTCGTCGGGCAGCACGGAAGGACCAATTCGATAGCGAAGACGGGTGGGGGGTGCAATGTGGGGCCACGGTCCGATGGTGAGTCCCCATGGGATGGAAAGGTGGACCGGTAAAACGCGCGCCCGAAAGAGCTTGGGAAAGCGGAGCATTTTCGCGAGCCACTGACCGTCGCTGATCACGCGCAAGGTCTCGTGAGCACCCGCGTTGGCGACGGGGACGATCGGCACGCGCGCCTTCATCGCCGTGCGCGCGTAGCCTCGTCGGCCCGCGAATTTGACCTTGTAGCGCTCGCGGTAGGGGCGCCAAACATCGACGTCTCCCCCCGGCATGACGAGAAGATCATGCTTCCAATGCACGAGCACGTTCTCCGCTGTGGAGGGCTGTGCTCGCAAGACGCCGGATTTGGCGAAGGCGCGGCCGATCGACGGAATGGAAAAAAAGAGCTCGTGTCCGAGCACGTGCAGCGGGCGCGAGACCCGAAAATGCGTGTGCCACGCGTAACCGAGCCCCCAAGAATCGAGAATCAGCGTGCCACCCGAATGGTTGGAGACGATCATCGCCGGCGAGGGCGGCACATTTTCCCAGCCGCGAGCCTCGACGCGAAACCACCGGTGCTCCGCGCCGAACAAGAGACCCATCGCGCGGATCACCTTGGCGACGTGCTCGCGGTCGAAATCTCCTGGCTCGAGCCCAGCCGAAGAGTCGGTTTTCTTTTCCATCCAACGCATCAACCGCGACTCGCTCTGCGTCATGTCGACCTCCGTCGCTCGGCACAGCGTGCGGCAACGCCGCCGATGCGCGCCATGCGCATATCGCCGAAGGGTGTCCCCGCGACGCGGTTCAGCGTCATGGCGACCGCGAGTCGCCGATCGGGATCGGCCCATGCCCCCGAGCCGCCGTACCCGAAGTGTCCAAATGCGTTGGGTAGGATGCCGCGGTTCGTGCCGACTGTGTGATAGCCGAGACGCCACCGCATCGGGAAGCCGACGACGGCGTCCAGCTTGCGCGACTGTATTTCGGTGGCGCGCCGGATCGTGGACTCCGAGAAAACGCGGGTGCCTTCGAGTTGCCCGCCCTCGGCCAACGTCGCATACATGCGCGCCAGCGATCGCGCCGTAAAAAAGCCGTTCAAGGCGGGCACCTCGGCGTCGAGGAGCTTCGTGGAAGCATAGAGATCGGCCGATCCGTGCGGGAGCAGCGCGTCTTTCAGGTGCGAGCGATCCATCCCGAATACGCTCCAAGCCGCACGTCCCAATGTCGATGACAGGGAACGCGCGCCGGAGACTGGCTTGGTTTCGGCGCGGAGCAGCTCGGCCAGCCGAGGGCGTACCGCGACAGGCGCGCCAATGAACGCTCCGTCGAGTGCGAGCGGCCCCACGAGCAACTTGCGCACGGCATCGTTCACCGTACCTGCCGTTACGCGCCTGACGAGCTCACCGACGAGCCAGCCGAAGGTGAGCCCGTGATAACCCGGACGGGTGCCGGGCGGAAACGCGGGGCGCGCAGCAGCGAGCCGTCGCGTCATGAAGTCCCAATCGAGCATGCGATCGGCGTGGTCGACCAGGTCTCGCGTACCGTGGAGCCCTGCTTGGTGACTGAGAAGGTGCCGAATCATGACGCGCTCTTTGCCCTCTTGCGCGAACTCCGGCCAGTACTTGGCGACCGGATCGTCGTAGTCGATGAGACCTTGATCGACGAGTGCGAGCACGAGTGTCGCCACCACGCCCTTGGTCGTCGAATACGACATGGCCAGCGTATCCGACTGCCACGGCTCGCCGCCTTGGTTCCGCGCGCCTCCCCAAGCATCCACGACGCACTCACCGTGGTGATAGATGCAAACAGCGGCTCCCCCCGCGCGAGGCGTGCCGAGCTGCTTCTCCAGCTGATCGGCCACAGGCCGGAAATCTTGGTGGACGTACCCTCGGATCATGGGCAAGGCGTTCAAGCTACTCTCGCGTGCGGTTTCCTCCGTACTAGATGGGGTTCACCACGTCATCGCGTATCGGCCTTCGGATCGGGCGGCTACCGTCAGATAGCGCGACGCACGCCTGGCTCGAGCGAACTCACGCGCGTCGAGGGTCGTGGCGCGCTACCTTCCTGCCGATGGCGCCTTCCTTCGAGCTGCACGGCATCCGCATCTTCACGCCCCCCCCGTCGGATGAACTCTTCCACACGGAAGAAGATGCGGTCGATCTAATCAGCGCCTCGGTGGAACATGACGCATCCTACGTCGCACTCCCCGTCGATCGCTTCGACCCCGCCTTCTTCGACTTGCATACACGCTCGCTCGGTGAGTTCATCCAGAAATTCGTCGCCTACAAACGGCGCCTCGCCTTCGTGGGCGATATCTCCCGCTACCTCGCCGCGAGCTCGTCGCTGCGCGCGTTCGTGCGCGAGGCGAACGAAGGCGAGCACGTGTGGTTCGTCGCGAACCTCGACGAATTGGCAGCGCGGCTCCCCACCTCGATACCGTGAGCGTCGCTACGCGTCGACCTCAGTGGTCCTTCTTGTTGTCGTCCTTGCCACCACCTTCTTTGTCTTTTTCATCGCTGCCGTCGTCTTTGCCAAGTTTGCCTTTCTTGTCCGATTCGGCATCTCGTGCGGCGTCGGTGAGATCCGCTCCCGCGCGGCCGCCGTTACCAGCTGCGCCGTCTTGACCCGCGCCCCCGCTGCCCGCAGCTCCGCCGCCATCGCGGCCGCCGCCGGTACCAGCCATGCCTCCGCCCTCCGGCATCCCTCCATTGCCGGCAGAACCGCCGAGACCTGCGGCGCCGCCACCCGCGCCGGCTGCTCCACCCTTGCTCCCCGACCCCGCGCCGGCCGAGCCGCCACTTGCGGTCGAACCGGCCCTTCCAGCCGACCCACTCGCGCCTGCGGAACCATCGCTAGAAGCGTCTGCAGAACCGTCGATTTCGTCCAATCCGGGCAGGGGAGTGCTCCCGCAAGCGATGATCAATGTGCATGCGAAAAGCGTAAAGCTCGTGGCGTGGCTCTTCATTCGTTGCCTCCGTGGTCGGACCGCAGCCGGCTCTCCGGCGTCCTTCCGCCTCTGACTGCAACCTGCGCACCACGGCATGGCCGTGCCGCTCAGAGGTCATCGCTTCGCAGCACAGCAGCAAAATGTCACCAGTGCTGCAGCGCGCGCCGCGAAAGACGCAACGCCGGATGTCTGCGGTGGAACCGATTGCGAATCGGTCGGCGATGACCAAGCGACTGGCTCGCGTCCGCTTCGAACGACTGACCACTGGTGGTCAGTCGCGTGACCACGGGACGCTACGATAGCGGCTATTTCCCCTTTGTCTTCGGCGCGGGTGCGTCGCGATTCACGGATGGTCTCGTCGTGCGCTCCTTGGCCGACGACGTCGTCCGCAGCGCGGAATCGACTCCGGTGTGCGAGACAGCGCCGACGCCCTTCGCGTCGTTGGCCGATTTTTCAGGTAGGGCACTCGAGGCCGGTTCGAGAAGCGTCGACGCATCTGGTCGCGTGGCAGCGGGGGTGACGATGACCTGCCTTTTTTGAATGGCTAGCAGCACCAGCAACGCCGTCAGCAGCGTGAGCGCCACCAGTGTCCCGATCACCCACCGCGTCGTCGGCGCCAGCGTCGTCGCCGTGGTCTCGTTCCTTTTCATCGTCTTCGGAGCCGTCACACGCTGTGGCGACGTGAGCGGGCTTCGATTCGACGTGTCGGCGGTGTGCGCGCGTTGTGCTGAGGCGATCGGCACGGCTGGCGCGTGGGAGGTTGGGATCTGTGGTTTTTCCGGCCGCTGCGGGGCGGCTTGCGGCGGAGGAGTTTCGATCGTCGGCGCGACGGAAGTGGCGCGGACAATTGGGTCGCTCGCGCCGACGGCCGCGGTGACCATCGGTGGGTCGACCGAGTCACTAGAAGGCTGCGGTTTGACGCTGCTCGACGGCAAAGGCGGGAACTTGGAAGCGCTGCTACGGCGTTCGACGATTGGAGGCGTGGGTAAAGGCGGCGGCAGGGTCTTCGCAGGTACCGGCGGCAATGCTGGAATCGACGTCGCCTTTCGGATCACTGCACTGGCTTGGACGTCCGCAAGCCGCGCTGCGATCTTCTCTCCTGCCGCTGCTTCCACGAACTGGGCGACGTCCACCTCCGTCGCCAACTTCGAGCCGGCGATTCTCCGCAGCTCGGTGACCATCGAGGACGCTGTCGGGAAGCGTTGGTCGGGAATCGCCGCGAGGGCGCGCGCCGCCACATCGGCGAGCGGCAAAGCCCAGGGTGCGTGCTTCGTTCCGATGGCGCTCACCAAAGTCGAAGCGACATCGTCTTCTGGCGCAAACGGTTTGCCGATGAGCGCCCGCCAAAGCAGCGCGCCCAGGCTGTAGATGTCGGCACGTTGATCGACCGCACTACCGGATAGCAATTCCGGCGCGAGGCTGCCGGTTTTGGTCGGCGCATTCCGGCCACGCACGCGAGAGGCACGCAGGACCGATGACACGCCGTCCAGACCGACGAGGACGTTTTCGTCCGTCACCTCACCGTGCACGAACTTGACGCGTTCCGTGCCTTCCGCGCTGCGCAGCTTGTGCAAGGCCCCGAGCCCAGTCGCCACGTCGATGAGAATTCGCAGCGCGATCGCGAGAGGGAGCGTGGCCGTCGAACCGCGAGCGGGGGACCAGAGCTCGGAGAGGCGCTCGCCGGCCACGTAGTCGGTCGTGACGCTGATATTGTCGGCGCGCACCGTGATGGCACGTGTAAAAACAACGTTGGGATGCTCGAGCAGGGCAGCGACCCGAGCTTGGCGCACACATTCAGAAGCTTCTTCCGACGTCATCGCGCCCCGCGGCTGGCGTTCGACGACGACGAAGCGTTGTTCACCGTCGTGGGTCAGCACCCGCTCGAGATACGCCGGAACACCGGCCGAATTGAGCTTGCGAACGAGCACGGTCGGTTCGTCAGTCGGCCGGCTTTCCCGGGCGGCGCCCGCGCCGGCGGCATCGGATTCGTTGGCTCTTTGCAAGCTCTCGGCTCCTGGCTCGGCCGTTGACGTACGCTGTAAGCATCAACGGCTCGGCGCTGCCGGACTCAAGCGATGCGCTGCCTGCGCGGTAAAGGCGTGGTGGTGGTGAGGTGCCGCAGTAGTCGGAAGTATGCCAATGCCGACGTTCGGGTACGGCGCGTCGCGAATGCGTGCCGCGCTTTCGCCGTTCATCGAGGCCGACCTGCGCTCGCGCGTAGCATCTGAAATTTGCCAGGCGCACCATCATTGCGAGTCAACCTTGTCGCCGGGTATGCGATCCGTAGAAAACGACGCATGACCTAACTATGCTCCGCGCCCCGGAGGTGGGACCATGCTTACGTTGACTCGCTACTCGACGCTTTTCGGACTCTTCGCGATCTCGTGCGTCGCAACGAGCTGTGGAAGCGACGCCGGTCTCGCGCCCGACAGCGGCGCTCCCGGCAGCCCAATGCCCGACGCGAGCGACCCCACCGCGGACGCCGCGTCCGACGTGAACCTGACCGGAGTGGATCGATTTCGACACATCTGCATGACCGAAGGCTCGCCCATCACGCACGTGCGCGAGTTGACCACCGCCGCGGGGCCGCGCTCGGCAGGGAGCGCGGGCGATGCCAAAGCGGTCGCATGGGCGGTCGAATACATGAAGGCCATCGGGCTGCAAAACGTACGCACCGAGCCAGTCACGGTGCCGCACTGGGAGCGAGGCGTCGAACACGCCGAGCTTCTCGGCGCCACCGAGACACCGCTCGCCGTCGCGGCCCTCGGCGGATCGGTGGCAACGCCGCCCGGCGGCTTGGAAGGGGAAGTCATCCAAGTCGCCAGCGTATCGGCGCTCAATGCGCTCGCTGGCTCCCAGGTGCTGGGAAAAATCGTGTTCATCAATCAGATCACCGAGCGAAGTAAGACGGTGGCCGGCTATTCCGCTGCGGTGGGGGCACGCCAAAGCGGCGCTTCGACGGCTGCCAACAAGGGTGCGATCGCCTCGATCGTGCGATCCATCACGCCGTCGATGGACAATTTCCCGCACACCGGGCAAATGAGCTCGGCCACGATTCCAGGTGCGGCCATCTCGGTGCAAGGCGCGCTCGCGCTCGAACGCGCCATCGCAGCGGGCCCCACGCGGGTGCGTCTCACTCTCGAAAGCACCAGGTTCGAGAGCGCACAGTCCGCCAACGTGATCGGTGAAGTGGTCGGACGCGATCGGCCCGATGACATCGTGCTGCTCGGCGGACATCTCGATTCTTGGGACCTCGCTACGGGCGCGCTCGACGATGGGGCGGGCGTCGCGATGGCGCTGGAGTCGGCCCGCCTTCTTGCGACCCAAGTTCCGGAAGGCATGGTCCGCACGACGAGGGTCGTGCTCTGGGCGAACGAAGAATTTGGGACCAGCGGAGCCAGCGCGTACGCGAGTGCCCACCAGGCCGAGCTGGCGCGCCACGTCATCGCCAACGAAGCCGATCTCGGCGGCGACGTCGTCTACGGCGTCACCTTCCAAGCCGGTTCGGCGGGAGCCGCCGTTTTGCCCGACCTCCTGGCGCCCTTGATGCCGCTCGGGATCACGGCGGCGACATCGGGCGGGAGCAGCGGGGCGGACGTCGGTCCCTTGCGAAGAGCGGGCGTTCCGGTGGCGGAGCTACTGCAGGACCTGACGACGTACTTCGATTACCACCATGCCGGCAACGACACCATCGACGCCGTTGACCCCGTGAAGCTCACGCAAGCAACCTGCGCCATGGCGGTCTTCGCGTACCAGATCGGTCGAAGCACCGACGATTTGGGGAGGGCAGGGGCGGTTTTGACGGCGAACGACGACGAGCACCAACGGTGATGACCGAAGAGAGGATGCTCAGGGCTGGTTGGGCGGGGGCGGGGTCGGCGGTGGTAGCGGCGGAGGCGGACCGCGCGGCGGTGAAGTGCCGGGCGGCGGAATCGTCTTCTGCCCCGCACACGAGGCAAGATCGAAGAGCATGAATTCGAGCGCCTTCTCTTGCGGCGTCAGCGTCATGTCGGGCTCGCATTCCGAAGGAAACGTGGTTCCCGGTGCGCTCGCGCCTTTGCCGTGAAAATCGCTGAAGACGATACGCCCGCAGACTTTGTCGGCGGCTGCGAAGGCCGGCGCGTCAATGGTTGCAAGCTGGGTGGTCGGCGGCGAAAATGACGAGAGCCATAGATTCGCGGCACCCGCGAGCGCCCCGAGATCGGCGTGCGGCGCAGTGATTTGCATCTGCGGTGGCGAAGGCCGCGAAAGCGCGCCCACGACCCGAAGCCACGTCGCAAAATCGCTACCAGCCTGCAAAGAAGTCACGACGTCGGTGGGGATGGGGTCCATCGGATCGCTTTCGCCTGGCGCCCAAGTTCCGATGTTCGCCAACGATCCGTTGTGAAAGAGCCACGCGTAGCTGAAGTGCGTGGCGAGAACGCGCCCTCCGCCGTTGACGTACGCGTTGAAATGCTCGAGCGCTTCGGGTGTTTGGAGGATTTCTGCGCCTTCGCAGGGAAGTAGGATTTGGCTGTATCGCGTCCAGTCGCCGCTCGAGGGAGCAGCGCCCTTCAACTCCGACGCGTCGGGCGTGGCAAGGTCGATGATCGCGCCCGTCGAGCGATACAGGTGGATGCGACCGGCGCCCCCGGGATTGGTGAACTCCGTGTCTTCGACGCCCAGCTTGCGAAGCAAGCATTCGACCGGGTCGTGGCTGCCGGTGACGATGGCCGTGAGCGGAATATCTCCTTCGCCGTGATTGCGCGGAAGGCGCGCTTGGCCAGCGGGAAGCGCGTTGTCGACGCAAGACGCGACGTCGATCGTGGACTGCATCCGCCACCCGCCCAGTTGAACGACCAAAGGAATCGCGCTGCCCGCGGGCACGTTGGACAGCACGAACCGTCCGTCGGGACCGCTGACCGTCGCGTCGATGACGTCGATGCCCGCGAACGGCGCGCATTGGCGACAGGTCGATCGGTCGGCGAGGGGAGGGAGGTTCGTTCCGGTCGGCAAATGCGGGACATAGACGAGCGCGCCGGCGATTGGGTCAGGGCTCGTCCTTGCTCCAGTGAAGACGGTGCCGCTGACCGCTGTCGTCGCTCGAGCATCACAAATGGGACACAGAGGACACGGCCGACCGCACACGTTTTCGGCGAGTTCGCCGCACATTTGGGCTGCTGGGCAGCTACCACAATCGAGTACGTGTCCGCAGCCGTCGCTGATGCGGCCGCAATAACTCGTGGCTCCCGAGCTGCACGTCGAGGGCCGACAGTCGGGCGCCGGCGGTGCTCCGCAGAGGCCGGGAATGCCGGATCCTCCACAAGTGGCATCGCCGCGGCACGATCCGCAATCGATAGAAGACCCGCAAGTGTCGCCGATGCGATCGCAATATTTACCCCCCGGTGTTTCGCAAACAGGAGGTGTGCACGCGCCGGAGTCTTGCGCCGCTCCGCACACGCGCGGCACGCCGCTGCCGCCGCAAGTGAAGCCGGGCTGCCGGCACGACCCGCAGTCGAGCAATCTTCC
>DATHEQ010000022.1:0-20436 GCA_035318505.1 Polyangiaceae bacterium
GCAAGCACGGTTCCGGGATTGCCTGCATCGGATGCGTCGGGTGACGCGTCGGGCGCGCACCACGAAGGCCCGTTGGCGCAGACCGGGTCGGCGGGCGTGGAGCACGCGACCGCCGCCGCCATGACACAAAACCTCAGGGACGTAATGATCGCGATGGAGTCAATGCGCATCAGATTCGCGGGCGCCTCCGGAATCCCACGCGGAGTGATAGGCCAATCACCGGCGCTTTGGCTAGGAAATTGAGGCTTGGGCGAAGCGTGGCCCACGAGCGTCGCTGGACGGGATCGCGCGAACGCAAGATGAAGAGCGTCGGCGTGCATTGAAGCTCGACGACGTCGCATCAAACGATTGCCCGCCCAAGCAAGCGACGTCGAGGGTGCGAGTCATCACCCAAGACGACCGATTCGCGAAAAGGCCTGTCGCGAGCCACCCGTGAAGTTGCCGCGAGCACTGCGGCCCCAACATCGCGCGAGCGCAGCGCGTGTTTGAGCAAATGGGCTCGCAGGCGCAACTTCAGTACCAACGTAAAGAGCTTCTCCCGTGGGATCCACGGGAGCACCTCGCCCAAAGTGATCGATCCGGGGCCCGACGCGCATTGCAGGGGTAGCGGGCGCTCGGCGGCCGAAGCCGACAAAAAAACCGGCAACTAGGAGCCGTCGATGCAGAAATCTCGTTTCAAGGTCGTCATCACATTCGCGCTGCTCGCTGCTTGTAGCAGCGGGCCTGCAGTTCCCGGTTCCGGCGAACTGCCGGATGCAGGCGGCAGTGCAGGATCAGGCGCAGGCGGTGCAGCAGGCAACGCCGGCACAGCACCCGACGTTGATGGCGCCGCCGGCGCGGGTGGCGCGAGTGGTGGCGCAGCAGGGGCAGGCGGCGCGAGCGGTGGCGGAGCAGGAGCGGGCGGTTCGACGGGCGGCGCAGCAGGCGCGGCTGGTTCGACGGGCGGCGCAGCAGGCGCGGGCGGTTCGACGGGTGGTGCAGCAGGAGCGGGCGGCACGACCGGTGGCGCCGTTATCCTCAATCAAACAGGCAACCCGATTTACGCCCAGCTGACGAGCTATACGAGCTGGCTCAGCGTCGCAGCTGACGCCGCTGCAAAACTGACCGAGGACAAAGCCTTGGCAGACAACATGATCACTTGGCAAATGCCTCATGGCGGCTTCTATAAGAACGCCAAGACCGTATACGCGGCGCCGTGGGACGGGACGGCTGCACGCTCTGGCTGGTTGGGTGAGAACAACGTCGAACTGGGTACCATCGACAATGACGCAACGGTGATCGAGCTCATGTTTTTGGCCGATGTTTATCGACGGAGCGGTGACATCAAATACCGCGACAGCGCGCGGAAGGCGCTCGATTTTCTGCTGACCATGCAACACGCAATGGGCGGCTTTCCGCAGGTTTACCCCGCCCGTGCCCTCACCACGTATTCCAACTATGTCACGTTCAATGATGACGCAATGGCGCGCGTCATGGTGCTGCTCGACCAAGCGGCGAAGCTGAAGCCCCCGCTCGATAGCGATCTCTTCACGACCGAGCAGCGTGACAGGCTGCCAAGCTCGATTACCAAGGGCATCGACTACATCGTGAAGGCGCAGATGGAGCAGAACGGCGTAAAGACCGTGTGGTGCGCCCAGCACGATCCGGTTACCTACGCACCGAAGCCAGCGCGCTCCTACGAGCTCGCTTCGAAGAGCGGCAAGGAGTCGGCGAATGTCGTGGCCTTGCTGATGACGCAACCGCAGACACCAGAAATCAAAGCCGCCGCGCTGGCCGCTATTGCCTGGTTCAAGAGCGGCGCAGTGAAAGTTGCCGACACCGCATATGTCAAGCGCCCCGCCGGCAACACCGACGACACTTACAATCCGATCCAGGCAAGTCCGGGCACAACGATTTGGTATCGGTTCTACGACCTCGACAAGGACGTAGGTTTCTTCTCGGGCCGTCTACCGACCGACAATCCTCCGGGTGTAGGTAAGAAGTACAACATCATGGAGATCGAGGCTGAGCGCCGCTACGGCTACGAGTGGGGCGGCGGCTACGGAACGAAGCTATTCATGTACACCGATAGCGTCGGTTATTGATGGCCGCCATCCGTCGGGTCACGTCGCGTTCGCCGCCGCGTGAAGTCGACTCGCGTTGGTGAGGGCTACGGTTCGCGCCCCGGTGCGCCGACCCCCGCG
Organism: Polyangiaceae bacterium; assembly: GCA_035318505.1. GTDB lineage: Bacteria > Myxococcota_A > Polyangia > Polyangiales > Polyangiaceae > DASWDH01. Next base: position 2,184 of record DATHEQ010000022.1, read on the forward strand.
GGTTCCGTTTCACGGCGGCCATCGCGTTCGGATCGTGAAGCCAAGTTCCTGATCGAGCGGGAACCAGGGTAACCAAAACACCGCGTCGCGCGTACTCCGAAGTATGGCCGAGGAAACGCTTCGCGCGGTACCCGATTTGACACGCGCGGGCGCGCTCGAACGATCGGTGGCGCCCGCGGTGGCCCAATCGACGAGCAGCTCGACCCGTCTCGTCGCGCTCGATTGGATGCGCGGCATCGTCATGATGCTGATGGCCGTCGACCACAGCTCGAAGGCGTTCAACTCCGGCCGAATCGTTGCCGACAGTTTCTTCTCTTACCAGCGGGGCGCGGCCTTGCCCGTTGCCCAGTTTCTCACCCGGTTCATCACCCACCTCTGCGCGCCGACGTTCCTTTTTCTGGCCGGCACTGGGCTTGCGTTCACCGTGAAGCGACAGCTAGCAAAAGGCGATAGCCCCTGGGCCATCGACCGCTACATCGCGACGCGCGGACTCGTTATCGCAGCTTTCGAGCTTTGGATTTCGTGGTTCGCCCAACCGCCCCACTCCTGGATGCTGCAGGTGCTCTATGCCATCGGCGTAAGCCTTCTCTTCATGGTTCCCCTACGGCGGTTGCCGAGTGGTGCCGCTCTCGCGTTGGCGCTCTTTCTCATCGCCGCCGGAGAACCCGCGGTGACGCTGATCATCGGAAGTGACCGTGCCCAAAGCCCCCTTTGGCTCGCACTTCTCGCGGTAGGCGGCGACCGGCCACCGGTCATCATCAGTTATCCGCCCGTCCACTGGCTGCCGATGCTTTTGCTCGGCTGGGCGTGGGGAAACATGCTCATCACCAAGAAGCCGTCGAAAGAGCGGATCATCCGGCAGCTCGTCATGTACGGCACAGGGGCTCTCGTCGCGTTCGCGCTGATTCGAGGTGTCAACGGTTATGGCAACATGCTGCTCTATCGCGAGGGCTATTCGCTGGTTCAATGGCTGCACGTAAGCAAGTACCCGCCCGCCATTGCATATACGACGCTGGAGCTCGGCATCATGGCGCTCATCCTGGCCGTTCTCTTTCAGCTATCCCTTACGCTCGGACCACGGCCCCACGGTCTTCTCGTCACGCTTGGGCAGGCGCCCATGTTCTTCTATCTGCTGCATTACCCGCTTCTCATGATCGCAAGTCACGTTGCCGGTGTGGAGCACCAGCTCGGTCTCCTCGCGGCCTACGCCGGCGCGGCTGGTGTCGTGGCCATCCTCTACCCCTTCTGTCGCTGGTACCGTTCTTTCAAAGCGACTGGGCAGCACCCTTGGACACGTTACATTTGAGGTGTGGCTATCCGGATGGGGAAGGTCGGTCACCTCGACGAGTGCGGAACCACGCCAATAACGTCAGCGCCACCGTCATGAACGCCCCTGCCGCGAGCGCGAGCGACGTGTGTACGGTCGCGACGCTTCCCACGAGTCCGACCGTCACGCCGCTGAAGGCGCGAAGACCGCCGGACGACATATTGAAAAGGCCGAGCACGCGGCCACGAATGGTCGACGGCGCATGGATCTGCACCAGTGTCTGGGTGATGCTGCTGAAGGAAAGCTCGAAAAAACCGGCCAAGAACAGAAATCCAATCGCAAGCGGATAGGATCGGGTGAGGGCGAACGCGCCCAGTGAGCCAGCCCAGAGCGTCGCCAGCTTCAAGGCCGAAGATGTTTCTGTACGAAGGAACCCCCGCGCCGTCTCGAGCATGAGCCCGGCCACGAGCGCACCTGCCGCGTCGGCACCGAGGAGCGCCGTGTAGGCGGCCCCGGGATCGCCGTGACCGAGGTCGCCGGCGAAGGCGGGCATCTGGGCCTGGTAGCTGTTGCCGATGAAGAACGAGGCGCCCCCTGCGAGGATGATCATGCCGGCGAGCACGGGAACGCCGCGCACGTCGCGAATGGTGTCGACGATATCGGCAATTCCCCGCACCGCGCGGCGCGGCCCCTCAGCGCGACGGAACTTCGGTCCGAACGGTGCACGCACGAGCCAGAGCATGAGCGGAAGGTAGAACGCGGCGTTCAAGAACATGCCGTGCGTGGGGCCGAGGGTGCGCATGATGACGCTACCGACGCCAGGACCGGCGAGCATGCCGAGATAGCGCGCGGTTGCGTTCAGTCGCACGGCGCTCGCGATCGCGCCGGGGCCGACGATATCGTAGAGGAGCACCTGGCTCGAGGTCAGCCAGAGCACGCCCGCGCAGCCGTGCATCACCAGCAGCACCATCGCGTGCCACATCTCGAGCGTGCCCGTGACGAAGAAGTAGCCCCAACCGAGCGACACCATCATGAACATCGCGACACCCGTCTGGATGAGGCGCCGCGAGTCGAATCGGTCATTTAGCGCGCCGACGGGCACCGAGAAAATCAGATAGGGAAGCCAGTGCGAGACGACGGCGAAGCCGCCGAGGGCCGCGGAGTGGAACTTCTGAAATGCGACCCAGTAGCTGATGACGTGCTCGACGTTGTCGGCCATCATCGTGAGCATGAACGTCACGAGAAATGCGCGAAACCCGGGCAGGCGCAGTGCGTCGAAGGGGCGTGGAGCTTGATCGGTCGTCATTTCGGGTGACGCAGTGCGGGTAACCTCGAGGTTCGTCGGGGCGCTCGTTTACCGCATTCGCGCCCAACGGGGTAGGCCGCATGCGAATTCGGAAAGTGCAGCGGGCAATGTTGGTGGGCGCATTTTTGACGTTGGGAATGGCGGTCACGGTTTACGCCGATGTCATGCAAGGCACTGGACACCTGGAAGGAAAAAGCACGGCCTGCACGGGGCCATTCTTCATCGACGGAGCAAACGGGGGGATCATCGTTCGAGGCAGTACCACCGCGGCCGATGGCCGCTGGACGGTGCTGCAGAGATGCGATTGCCGCTTCGAAACGACCGAGACAATCGTCGATGTCACCATCAACGAGCTCAGTCAATTCATGGGCGTCGCGGACCGCGGCAAGTTTTTCCGGGGTGTTTCAAGCTCTGTCTCGCCACGACCAACAAGAAGAGCGACTACAGCATGCTGATGAATTCGGGACCGTTTTGATAGGCAACCCGGAGCGTACCGAACGGGTGACCCGTTCGGCGCTCCCGCTTCGTTCGGGGAGCTCCCATAGCCGAGCTCGTCACAACGGCGCGCGCATGTCGCGGAAGGGTTTCCGGTCCTGTTGGCCGCGAGGGCGCGGCGCGACCGTCACGAGCCTCATTCGGCGCGCGCTAACAGCGCGAGGTCGTTTGACTTTCCCCGTGCGAGCTCCGCCCGCATAAAAAAATGCGGGTCATGTCGATCCGGCCCACGCTCGTTCGTCGCGGTTGCAGAGGGAGGCACGCCGGCCACTTTCGGTCCGACCGCCTCCCGAACCAAAGGAGCAGAGCAATGCGCGTCATGGTGATCATCAAAGCGACGAAGAACTCCGAGTCCGGTGTTATGCCGAGTGAGAAGCTTCTCACGGAGATGGGCAAGTTCAACGAAGACCTCGTCAAAGCTGGCGTCATGTTGGCGGGGGACGGTCTCCATCCGAGCAGCAAGGGCAAGCGGGTGCGCTTCGCCGACGGAAAGAAGACCGTCTACGACGGCCCTTTCTCGGAGACGACGGAGCTCGTCGCCGGATACTGGATCTGGCAAGTGAAGTCGATTGAGGAGGCGGTCGAATGGGTGAGGCGATGCCCCGATCCGATGCCCGGAGAGAAGGCGGAAGTTGAAATCCGCCCTGTGTTCGAGGCCGAAGACTTCGGCAAGGAGCTCACTCCGGAGCTTCGCGCGCAGGAAGAGCGTCTGCGCGCCGCGGTGGAGCGGCAGCGGACCCCGTAGATCGCAAGACAGAACTCACCCTGGAAGGAGGAAATCATGGATTCGAAGGCACGCTCGAAAATCTACACGCATCTCTGGTACGCAAAAGAAGCGGAGGAGGCAGCCAAGTTCTACGCCTCTATTTTCCCAAATTCTCGGGTCGATCGAGTTACGCCACTGCTCAGCGAATCGCCGAGCGGGCCGCCAGGATCAGTGAAAGTCGTGGATTTCACCTTGCTCGGCCAGCGCTTCCAAGCCACGAGCGCCGGACCGCACCACGAGTTCAACGATGCGATTTCGATCGTCGTGTCGTGCGACGACCAAGCCGAGCTGGACCGTTACTGGAACGCGCTCATCGAAGGTGGCGGCAAGGCGCAGGCATGCGGTTGGCTCATCGATAGATTCGGCCTGCGCTGGCAAATCGTTCCCGCCAAGATGGACGAGTTGATGGACGATAAGGACAAGGCTCGGTCGAAAAGGGTGTCGGACGCCATGCTGAAGATGGTCAAGCTCGACCTTGCAACCCTCGAGAAAGCGTATCGTTCCTGAGAAAACGCGGTCGCAGCTGATCGAGAGCGACTGGGCGACGACCTCATCCCGCCGCCATGAACGCGAAACGGCTCGGCCGAGCGAAAATGCGTCGGCCGAGCCACGTTGGCGGGTACGTTCGCCTTCTTTGCGCGGGCGCCTAGGGTCGGCGGAGCTTGCCGTCCCTCAATAGTTCGAGCATCAGCTCTTCCGCCGCCTGCTTGTCCATGCCGCTGTTCGGCAAGAGCTCAACGAAAGGATCGGCGCCGGGCTGTCCAGCTGCGGCGCTGCTGAACACGACATCGAACTCTCCTTGATCCGACGTTACTCGGATGCGATCCGGCATCCGCTTGAGCCCAATCATGCGCATCTTCGCCACCTCTCTTATCCAGCCTAGCGGTCCCCCGGCGAAAGGAAAGATCGGCGCTACGGGCGGGTCGACGCGCACGAAATCGAGGAGGTGGTCTACGAGCCGTGCCTGCTACCAATCTGCGACGAGGTCAGCGTCGCAAAGGCGCGGCCCTGGGGTCACGTCCACAGTGGGCTGAAAGCCGTGGTACCAGATAGCGCCTTCGAGGACGCCTCGGTGGTAGGTGTCGACGAAGCAGTGCACGCCCCGGAGCTCCAGCCGCAAGTGGCGGTCCTTGTGCTCCTTCACCGAGACTTCGGCCTCGGGGATACAGATGGAGTAGGCCTTGGGCAACGAGCGAATGACGTCTTCGACGGTTTCGCCGAAGGCGAAGAGCACGACGCGCCCAGCCATGGTCGCCGCGAAACTCGGGTAAGCAAACCATCCGACGCGCCGCAGCCCCTCCGCGAGCGGCTGCTTCGGATGAAGAATCCGAGCGGCGTTCACGACGAGGTGCATGAGCTCTCGAAGCGGGTACTTCAAAAACGGGAGCCACCGGTCGCGCGGCAAACCTTCGAAGAGCTTCGTCGGGGCGCTTCCGGTGGTCCGCACGACCTCGTCCCGGATGTACTGGAGGAAGGTTCCTTGCGTGCTTTCGTCCGATGGGCAGGCCTTGAGATACCGCTCGACATCGATCCCGTGACTGAGACTGGGACGGATTGACTCCGGCACCGAGCGCATACGGCACCTTATCACCGATGCCGCCCGCCGGCCGCCGCACGCGCGGCGGGGGCTTAGGGTACTCGGACGGCGGCGATTCGACTCGAGCGGCTCGTTGCCCCCGCCTTGAAGTAATCGCCAACGTACCAAAACGTCATGTCATCGGTCGGATCGATGGCGGTGGTGGTGAAATCCTCCCACCGTAACATGCTCGTTTGCGAAGCTTGGCCTTCCACGATCACCGTCTCGCGGAAACCCAAAATGCCGAGCGGGTCATCCGCCAACCGTGCCGCAAACCGCTGGCCGGGATAGTTCGGACTGCCGCCAAAGGAATAGCCAATGCCAATATTTCCTTTGGCGTCCATCGCTGCGCTGGCGAGCCATCGGTAGTTGACGTCGGGCACATAGGTGCTCTGCTGATAAAGATAGGGGTTGCCGCTAGCGTCGATCCGAAATTCGTACCACCGTACGCCCCCCGCGGCGCCGTTCGTAATCGAATGAGTTGCGACGATGGACTCGTGGTCGGCGAATTTGCGGTAGACGAGTCGCTGCATCAACTTGTCCCCCTGCGAATCCAGTCGCTGCGTCGTATTGAGCTGCGGAACGCAAGACGAAAGCTGACCGTTGCAAAGGTATTTGTAGCGGGCGACCGGGATCTTGACCGGTCCGGTCAGCGACGTATTGGCAGGCGTTGCCCAGTCGACATGGAATTTGTAGACGTACACTCCATCATCTTCGAACACGCTCTGAAGTTGCGTGCCGCCGAGCGCCATGACGATGTTCGGCGCACCTGGGGTCGGTAATTGTTGGCCGTCGATGTCGGCCGGGTTCAGGAAGTTTACGCCATCCTTGGTGAAGCATTGCTCGGTCGCCGGCTGCCCGGCCAGCATTTTGGCTCGATCAGCCACGCAGATGTGTTTTTGAACGACGTCGTCCCCCGAGCTGGTTCCGACGTAGTAGCCGTCGGGCCAAATCCCGGGCCTTGGATAATCGGGAAAGAGCTGACGCGGAAATTCGTATCGATTGTAAGCTCCGAGAGGATCCGCGCTGACGCTGACCGCGTAGCACATCGCATAAGGCGCCGCGAAAACGGGCAGGATGAAGACCCAGCGCTGCGCCAATTGGTCGAAGCGGACAACGGCGTCCCCGCTATTTTGCGACTGACATCGGCCGCCAAACCCGGCGAAAATGGAATTCGTTGCTACCGGTCCGCGCAATACCATGCCGCTCGTCGCGTACATGCTCCCTTTCTTGGAGAACACGGCCATGGACGTGTTGACGGTATGCACGATGTGGTTCGGACCGACTGCAAGGCTGTGGTCGGATATTTGCGCTCCACCCAGGCCGTCGAAACTATCGACAACGGGTAAGGCGGCTCGTGACCCCGGCGTCGTCTGATCGATGGGGGTGATCGGCCCCCCCGTTTCGGTGGAGACATCGGAGATGGCATCCGCTGCACCGCCGGCATCGCGGCCAGCGATGCCGCTGTCAGCGAGCCCACCCGCAGTACCCGCGCTGCCACCACCGCCAGCGGCGCCGCTACCGCCATTGCCGCTCGCGCCGCCGCTCGTGCTCCCGCCGGATCCTCCCGTAGCGCCGGCTCCGGAACCGGCCAAACCTGCTGCTCCTGCGCTGCCGCTCATGCCGCCCATTCCACCCGTGCGGCCCCCCCCACCGGTGCCGTCGCTCGGAGTCGACGCGTCGACCGCGCCGCCGCGATTGCCGCCATCTCGGTGAGACGCATCGTTGGAGGGAGTGTCGGTACATTCACTCGCCGCCAGTACGAACAAGCAGCCGAGGTGCAACGTGATGCTGCGAAAATCGTTGGTTTTGACGGCACGCCTCTTTTCTTGAGCGAAGGGGTTTCCGGGGAGAGACAAAGAAAGCGTCCGAAGCCGGACGCGGTAGCTCAACAATCGACACGCGCCTGACTTCGCGAGCAAGGGGGCGCTCGGCTCTGATTCCCGGCTTCCTGGGCACGCGAGGGCGCGACCCGTAAGATTCCGGGATGACCACGAAGTATGACGACGCCGTCATCGCGCTTTACCGTGCGCCGCTCGACAAGTTCGTCGCCGAACGCAAACGGCTGGCTTCCGAGCTCAAGTCCGGCGGTGACAAGGCCGGTGCCACGCGTCTCGCCGCGCTCGGACGCCCGCCGATCTCGGCGTGGACGGTGAACCAGCTCTGGTGGGAGGCGCGCGATGCGTTCGACGAGCTGATCGCCGCCGGCGAGCGCCTTCGCGCGGGAAACCTAGCCGGAACGAGCGCACACCGCGAAGCCATGGCGGAGCTGCGCGCCCGTGCCGAGACGCTGCTCGGCGCCGCGGGTCACGCAGCCACGGAAGCGACGTTACGCCGCATCATGACGGACCTGTCCGCGATAGGCGCCGCGGGCAGCTTCGACCCCGATCCGCCTGGGGCCCTCGCCGGCGATCGCGAGCCGCCGGGGTTCGACGTCATCGGCATGGCCGCCCTCGAAGCTGCTGAGGCGCCAGCCGAGCGCCACCCCCGGCCGAAACCCGATCGCAAGGAGGCAGCAGACGCTCACCGGAAGAACGAGGCTGACGCCTCACGCGAACGACAAGCGCGCGAACGACTCGCGCACGAACGACGGAAAGCGGAAGAGGAGCGGGCGAGGAAGCGCGTCGAGTGCGAGCGCCTCGAGGCGGCTCTACGCAGCGCGAAGGCGGAGCTCAAAACACGTACCCACCAAGTCGATCGGATGCGCAAAGAGCTCGCGGACGCCGAGAAAACGGTCGCCCAGGCCGAAGCCGCTATCGATGATCTCGCGTCGCGTCTAGCCAGCTTGGATGCAGGGGCAGCGAAGTGAGCCGTCTCACATCACCTGCAACAACTTCGTGGTCGTATTCCAATTGCGGATGGTCATGCTTTGGTAGATGGGCGTGCCGACGATCCTGCTGAGCTGGCTCTGAGATGCTTTGCTGATAAGGAGGGAGAAATAGAGCACGCCGACTCCGGCTCGCGCCTCGTCCACCCCCTGCTTGGTGAGCACACCCTTCATGGCCATCGATGCCGTCAGAGGTTCTTTCAAGAAGATGACGTTGTATCGATATTTGGCGGAGTTCGATCCATAGCCAGGCGGCGCACGCTTGACGATGTCTTCTATCTGCTTTCGCGTCCGCAACACCACGCTCGCAGGATAGTTGAACGTTTGGGTGAGTGACTTCTCGATGCGACGGGTCAACTCGTCTCGGCGGTATCCTGCCGTCGTGAAGAGCACGTTCCCGCTTTGGATGTACGTGCTCACGTCGGTAAAGCCCTGCTTTTCCAAGCACGTCTTCAGCTCGGTCATCTTGATCAGATTCTTGCCACCGACGTTGATGCCTCGCAGCAGCGCTACGTACCTCATCGTCGCCATCCTGCCACGGTTCGAACCGACGAACCGCGCTCACGCGACAACGGATCCTCGCGAGCGCGATGGAGACCACCATGCGTGACGGCCGCCCGTATCGGCGGGTCACTTCGACAACGACGGATCGCTCCGACTGGTCATCGAAAAGAACGGCCACCATAGGAAAATTAATAATCATTTCATATGATTGAATGCATTCGCTGAAAAAAGTGCTTCGCCGTGTCGATCTGAGCTGCCGTGGATCGTCGCCAGTTTGAAGGCCGAAGCCACGGCCCAAAACGACGGAGACATGACCATGGAAGCTACATCGACCGTTCTCGCTGCGTCGCCCCTCGAAGCGCCCCGCCCGCGCGTCTTGCGCTATGCGACCACCGGCGCGCGCGTCCTGCTCGGACTCGTCTTCTTCACGTTCGGCCTCGACGGGTTCCTACATTTCGTGCCGCAACCGGACCCCAGCACGATGCCGCCAGGCTCGGTGGCATTAGCGGGCGCCCTCATGGCGAGCGGCTACATGTTTCCGCTGATCAAGGGTACCGAGGTGCTGGTCGGTACGCTGTTGCTCGCGAACCGCTTCGTCCCCCTCGCGCTCGTGCTCTTGGCGCCGGTAATCGTGAACATCGTCCTGTTCCACGCGTTTCTTGCCCCCTCGGGAGTCGGTCTGGCCGTCGTGCTCGTCGCGCTGCAGCTCTTCCTCGCGTGGACGAACCGCGCCGCGTACCGACCGCTGCTCGCGCCGCGCGCGTGAAGTGTCGACGTGCTCAGGGCATCGCTCCCCCGCTCTAACGCTCGATCACGACCTCGAGGTATTCGCCGGGAACTACGAACGAGCTCTCGCGCCGGTTGAACCCACGCGAGAGTTCAGTGATGTCGGCGGTGAGTCGAGCCTGTCCCTCGGCGTCCAGCGTGCCGAAAGCCTTGTAGGTGGGGCCGTAGAACCGCCGGAACACGTCGATGAAATGCGCTGCCGACTCGTAGCGGAATACGAATTCTTTGCGGGTCGCTTGGATCGATCGCATTCCACGAAACAGTTCGGCGAGGCGCGATTCCGTGCCCCAATAGATCGGAGACGCGACGCCGGCGGGCGGCGGTACGTGCTTGCCCACGGTCTTGAGAAGCTGTCCGATGAACCCCTCCGGCGTCCAATTGGCGAGCCCGATCTTGCCGCCGGGTTTCACGACGCGTGCGATTTCCCGCGCCGCCTGCTCCTGATCGGGAGCGAACATGATTCCGTACGTGGAGAGTGCGACGTCGAAGGCGGCGTCCTCGAACGGTAGGCGTTCGGCGTCACCAAGAACGAACTCGACTTCGAGCCTTTCCGCCCGAGCGCGTTCTCCGGCGCCACGCAGTAGCTCTGGTACATAGTCGAGCCCCGTCACCTTTGCCCAGCGACGAGCCGCGGCAAGTGAGGCGTTACCGTTCCCGCATGCCACGTCGAGGACGCGTGCGCCTGCCTCGAGATCGACGGCTTCGCACAAGGACTCTCCCGTGATCTGGAGCGTCGTTCCGATCAGTGCAAAATCGCCGGAGGCCCACATCGCCTGCTGACGTGTCTTCACGGCCGTGAGATCGACGAGGGCGGCCGCTTTGCGTTCGCTCGGGGGACAATCGAGAATATTGGTCATGTTCGTGACTCCTTCATCGGCAACGAAAGAGGCGTGCGTCGCCATCGAGCTCGTTATAAGAAGAGCGATGGATAACGAGAATGATTGATCGTCGGTTTCGCATGACTCTTCGTCGGCGCGAGCAACGCATCATGACGCATCGTCCGCGTGGCATCTGCGGCTTTCTCGGCTGCGACGCTCGCCCTTTCAACCCGCTTCTCGCTACGCTGCCGCGTGTGATCCACGTCCCGCGCCGCGCATCGGATGACGGGCTGCTCGAGCAGTTCGTCAAGCTTGCCCTCGCCGAATCGATCGCGCACCGCGCGGGGGGCGATGCCGTACTCGCGCGCCTCAGCGAGCTCCTCTTCGTCGAAGTGGTGCGGCGCTACCTCTCCACGCTGCCGTCGGAGAACGTCGGTTGGCTCGCCGGACTTCGCGACGACAGCGTCGGTCGCGTCCTCGGGAAAATTCACGACCGTCCTGCCCACGGCTGGAGTCTCGACGAGCTCGCGCAGGAAGTGGGCGTGTCGCGCTCGGTCCTCGCAGAACGCTTCACCCATTTCGTCGGCATCCCTCCCATGCAGTATGTGGCGCAGTGGCGCATGCAACTCGCCGCGACGCTATTGTCCAGCACGTCGATGGGCCTCTCCGAAATCGCTGAGCGGGTCGGCTACGGATCGGAAACGGCGCTCAGTCGCGCGTACAAGCGATGGGTCGGCGTAGCGCCAGCGGATTGGCGGCGCGGCAAGCGCAGCGAGACCGTTTCGGCGCCATGAGGTGAGTCGTGCGGAAGCACTTCGTCGTGCGCTGCGTACGCGCCACGGACAGATCTGTCAGACCTTACTCCTCCCAGCAGCCGCCTTTGCGAGGCAGCGCACCGTAAGCACTCCGCTTGGCCCTCGATTTCCCAGCTCGCCAGCGCTCGCTTCCACTGTGGATGAACGTTTGACTGCCTGCGCGGAATCCACGGCGCTACCGTGCGCTGGCCGACCTTTTGCTCAGTAATTCCAAAGCGAGGCCAGATCGCCGGCGCGCGTCGGCATGGTCATAGGCATCAGAATAGGAACTTCATCATGGTGGCACAGGTCAATCACGAGGTGTTCGCGGACGCGTTGATCTCGCCGCGCCCGGACCCTTCCGATTCGGAGGACGTGCTGCGGGCCGTGCAGACAGCGCGGGAACAAGAGGCGCGCGGAGAGATCCGCGAGGCCGCGCGGTGCCTACGACAAGCCGCAGACGCAGCCGAGAAACAGGGCGACGACGCGCGCGTTCTCGTGCTGGCTCGCGCCGCCGCGGATTTGACGAACCAACTCGGGCCCGTGTCCTTGGCCCCGCCTTCCGCCTCTCCACCGGCTTCGCAGACGGCGCCGGTCGACAAGTCCGTTTCCGAGCGCAGGATGCGCGTCGGGTCGGTTCGCATCGCGTTTGGGGGTTCGATGCACGAAAGCTCGTTCGTCGTGCACCGATTAGCGCCAGGTCAGGCTGTACCGGAAGGCATGACGGAGGCCGTTCTCGTCCTCACCGGCGACGTCGAGGGACGCGTCGAAATCGAAACCACCTTGCGCGTGATTGACCGTTCGACGCTCACGGGAGGGTGCACACCCACCACGCCGGTGGGATAGGGCGTCGTCTTGACGCGCGCCGTCAGATCATCTTTTCGAGCGCGCTCTTCAGGTGCCCTTGCTCCGTCGCGGTGAGCCGATCGAGCCGCGCGCCAAACGCGTCTGACAAAAGGGCCAGCCCGCGCGCCATGATCTTGCGTCCGGCGGGCGTCACGAGGAGGCGATGGCGGCGGAGGTCGGTGGGGTCGATCTCGCGGCGTACCAACCCAGCGGCTTCGAGGCGCTTCAAGTTGACCGTTACGGACGGCTTCGGCATCGAGAGTCGGACGGCGAGTTCCGCCGGATGAGGGTGTTCGTCGATCTCGGCTAGGACGAAGAGCTCCTTGACCTCGAGTCCCAACGCGGCGAGGTCAGGTGCGACGCTCGCGATGACGGCCGTGAGCAATCGATAACTGAGGGACCAAACCTTTACCGCGTCGATTTTCGCCATGAGCTCTTGCCGGCTACTTAGTTTATAACTAAACTAGATCGTGTTGGAACTAAGTGGCAGTTAAACCACCATAGCAGAAGAAGGATGTGCCATGCCCCTCGACCATTACGTGACGCTCGGCCGTTCCGGCCTTCGGGTGAGTCCACTCTGTCTCGGCGCGATGACCTTCGGTGAAGATCTCGGCTGGGGATCCAGCGTCGAAGAGTCGCAGCAGATCATGGACCGTTACCTCGAACTCGGCGGCAACTTCATCGACACTGCGAACTTCTATACGAAGAGCCATTCCGAGAAGATCATCGGCGATCACCTCGGCCGGCATCCTGCGAAACGCGATCGACTGGTGATCGCGACGAAGTTCAGCGGGAATCTTTACCCTGGAGACCCGAACGGCGGAGGGTCGGGGCGCAAATCAGTCGTCGCCGCTTGTGAGAATTCGCTTCGGCGTCTGCAGACCGACTTCATCGACCTTTACTGGCTGCACAACTGGGACGTTCACACGCCGATCGAAGAGACCATGGCAGCGCTCGACGATCTCGTGCGGGCCGGTAAAGTCCGGTACATCGGCGTCTCCGACACTCCGGCGTGGAAGATCGTCGAGGCCAACCTGACGGCGCGGTTCCGGGGCTGGTCGGCGTTCATCGGACTCCAGATCGAGTATTCGCTCCTCGAGCGGACCGTCGAGCAGGAGCTCGTGCCCATGGCTCGCGAGCTCGGACTCGGCATCACGCCCTGGTCTCCGCTCAAGAGCGGCGCGCTGAGCGGCAAGTACACGCGAGAGAACGCGGGGCAGACGAAGCGCGACCGCAGCGCCTTCATCGAGCCGTTCCTGAACGAGAAGACGTATGCGCTCGTCGACGAAATGAGCGTCATTGCCAAAGCGCGCGATACCACGGTCGCGCGCGTCGCACTGGCATGGCTGCGAGCGAAGCCGGGCGTGACGTCCACAATCATCGGCGCGCGGCGGCTAACGCAGCTCGAGGACAACGTGAAGTCCCTCGACGTCAATCTCTCGCCCGACGAGATCGGTCGACTCGACGCGTTCACCAAGCCGACGCTCGGATTCCCGCAGAGCATGCAGCCGTGGTTCCCCGCCATCCACAACGGCGGCACGACGGTGAACGGGATGTATGCGCCGCCGTCGTCTTTCGGGGTCGAGAAGGGCGACAAGCCATACTGAGCGACGTGGGCGACCGTCCGCTGGCGACACGCTCACCAGGTGTCGATGAAACGACGCTTGTGCGAGGCGTCGCGCGGCGGAACGGAGCGAAGCCCGCGCACGATCCACGCGCGGGTATCGGCGGGGTCGATGACGGCGTCGATCTCGAGATACGAGGCGGTATTGATGGCTCGTCCGCGGTCGTAGGCGAGATCGACCATCGCCCGGAAGGCTTCGGCGCGCTCCGTCTCGTTCTCGATGGCAGCGAGCTGTTTGCTCATGGCGAGCTTCACCGCGCCTTCGAGGCCCATCGCTCCGAACTCGGCGGTGGGCCACGCGGCTGTGAAAAATGGCGCGTGGAGATGGCCGCCCCCCATCGCTTGCGCGCCAAGGCCATAGGCCTTGCGGAGCACGATCGTGAAGAGGGGGACGGTGAGGCTTGCCGCGGCGACGAACATTCGCGAGACATGGCGCACGAGCCCCGTCGCTTCCGCCTTCGGACCGACCATGAAGCCCGGGGTGTCGCAGAGCGACACGAGAGGCAAGCCGAAGGCATCGCAGAGCTGCATGAAGCGCGCTGCCTTGTCCGCTGCGTCGGAGTCGATCGCGCCGGCGAGCTCGCAACAGTCGTTGGCGATGACGCCGACCGGTCGACCTTCGATCCGCGCCAGCGCGGTCAGCATGTTCTTGCCGAACTCGCGGCGAAGCTCGAGGACCGAGCCCGCGTCGAAGAGCCGTTCGAGGATGGGACGAATTTTGTAAGCGCGGCGACGTCGCTCGGGCATTGCATCGCGGAGGAGCCCCTGATCGGCAGCGGTCCAATCCGAACGCGAACCCGCGAAGTACCCGAGATACTGCTTCGCAGTCGCGACGGCGGCGGCTTCGTCGAGGACGCGAACGTCGACGACACCGCTCTTGGTTTGCATGTCGATCGGGCCTACCTCTTCGGGCTTGAACGCTCCGAGGCCGCCGCCTTCGATCATCGCGGGACCGCCCATGCCGAGCGTGCTGTCCTCGGTGGCGATGACGACGTCGCAGAGCCCGAGCAGCGCCACATTCCCGGCAAAGCAGCGACCCGACGCTATGCCGACGCGCGGTGCGAGCCCGGAGAGGGAAGCGAAGCGGAGGAAGCTCGTGACGTCGAGCGCGGCGACCCACGGCATGTCCGTATCGCTCGGCCGCCCGCCGCCTCCTTCCGCGAAGAGCACGACGGGCAGTCGCCATTCGGCTGCAAGATGGAGCATCCGATCGAGCTTTTTGTGGTTCATCCCGCCCTGCGTTCCGGCAAAGACGGTGTAGTCGTACGCAAGCACCATCGCGCGCCCGCCGTCGATAGCGCCGACTCCGGCAATGAGGCCGTCCGCCGGGCTCTTCACGATCAGCTCCTCGTTGGAATAGCGCGCTCGCTGTGCAGCAAGGGCGAGCGCGCCGTACTCGATGAAGCTGCCGGGATCGACGAGGTCGGCGACATTCTCGCGCGCCGTGCGCTGGCCGGTCTTCCTTCGGCGCGCGACCGCGTCGGGTCGTGCCTCGTCGGTGGTCGCATGCAGTCGAGCGCGCAGGTCGGCCTGCTCGGGACGTTCGGAGCTCATTCCGTCAAGCTAGTGCATACGGAGGGCGCGACCTACCGAAACTGGCCACGCCCGGTCATCGCTCATGGATTCGTCTTCTTCCAGGCTTCCATGTCGCTCATTCGCGAGAACCACGCCTGAATGTTGGGGAACTCGGCAAGCGGCACCTCGCATTGCTTCGCGTACATCAGCGAAGAGGCGAGTGTGAGATCGGCGACGGTCATGGAGTCGCCGACGACGTAACGCTTTCCATCGAGGCGCTTGTCGAGCACGTCGGCGAAGCGGCGGAAGTTGACCAGCGCCTCCTCGACTTTGGCTGCATCGGGTTCGCCGATGCCCATCATCGGCTTCAAGATCTTCTGGAACGCCAGCGTCCCTAGCTGCGGCGAAAAATGCGACGAGTCCCAGAACTGCCAGCGCGTTACATCAGCCTGCGCCTGCGCGTCTCGGGGGAGGAGCCCGGACTCGGGCTTCTTCGACGCCAGGTACTGCATGATCGCCCGAGACTCGGTGAGCACGAAGTCACCGTCGACGAGCGTGGGGACCGCCCCGTTAGGATTGAGTGCCAGAAACTCGGGGTTTTTGTGCTCGCCTTTGGCGAAGTCGAGTTTCTTTTCCTCGAGCTGGAGTCCAAGCACAGCCGCGGTGAGACGCACGCGGCGAACGTTCGGTGACAACGAATTCATGTAGAGCTTCACGGGTGCACCTCCGAGTGTGTTCGATGCCACGGGTACGAGTGGCGTCTATTTATTTGTCAATCGACCAATAATTGTTGCCATGGCGCCCGAGGGAGATCAAGGTATAAATTGGTCGATCAGCAAAGAATGATCGCAGGAGACACGCGGATGGGCGCTCGCGGCAGACCGCGCGAATTCGATAGAGAAGCAGTGCTTCGCAAGGCAATGGGCTTGTTCTGGGAGCGGGGCTACGAGGGGACGTCGCTCAGCGACCTGGCCCGCTCCATGGAAATCGCGTCGGCCAGCATTTATGCCTGCTTCGGCGACAAGGAGTCGCTGTTCCGCGAGACGGTCGCCTTGTACGGCAGCATCGCGGGAGAGGCGCCCCGGCGCGCGCT
This sequence comes from Polyangiaceae bacterium, assembly GCA_035318505.1. Taxonomy (GTDB): domain Bacteria; phylum Myxococcota_A; class Polyangia; order Polyangiales; family Polyangiaceae; genus DASWDH01. Next base: position 18,401 of record DATHEQ010000022.1, read on the forward strand.
GCGCGAGAAGCGGACCGCCCGCGCCGCGATCAAAGCCATGCTCCACGCTTTTGCCAAGTCCATCACCGGGCGGGATACGCCGCGTGGCTGCATGCTCGTCCTCGCCGCACCCACCGGCGCGATAGAGAACGGCAAGGTGCAGGCATTTCTGGCCGGGATACGCCGCGAGATGTTCAGCACGATCCGAGAGCGGCTCGCTCGCGGCGTCGCCGACGGCGACATCGCAGCGTCACCCTCCAATCTCGACGCCCTCGCCCGTTACTACACCACCGTTGTACAAGGTCTGTCCATTCAGGCCCGCGACGGCGCCAGCCGCATCGAGCTCGAAGCTGTCATCACGTGCGCGATGGCTGCGTGGGGCGCGCTGACGAGCGGCCGACCGCGCAAGGCGAAAAAACCTCGCGCGCGCGCCTGACCCGACGAAATTCAAACGGGCTCAAAGAGCTCAAGGCCGCTCGGCGCGGCTCTTTTGCCAGTAGATGCGGCCGCGGCGCAGGAAGACGTGACGGAGGAGGCGACCACCGTGCGCCGCGACCTTCCTCGCGAATGCGTCGGTCTCCGCGTGCCGCTCGCCAGCGGCCGGCGTGAGGTTGTTCAGCCGGGCGATCTGCTTCGCGTTCAGCTCGATACGGTCGGCGAGCACGTTCTCTTCAACGCGGGCGATCCGCTTCGTGCCGGGAATCGGAGCAATGTCGTTGCCCTGCGCGAGCAACCACGCCGGAGCAATCTGGGCCGGCGTCGCCCCCGCTTCTTCGGCGACTGCCTTGACCTCTTCCACAATGCGTAGGTTGCGCCGAAAGTTTTCACCCGTGAACCGCGGGTTGGTTTTGCGCCAGTCGTCGTCGGAGAGCTGGTCGGGCGAGCGGATATCGCCGGTGAGAAAGCCATGACCGAGCGGCGAGTACGGAACGAAGCCAATTCCCAGCTTGCGCAGCAGTGGTAATAGCTCGGCTTCTGGATCACGGGTCCACAGCGAGTACTCCGTCTGCAGCGCGGTTACGGGCTGCGCGGCGTGGGCCCGGCGGATCGTTTCGGGCCCAGCCTCGGAGAGGCCGAAGTGCTTCACCTTGCCCTCCCGAATCAGATCTTTGACGGCGCCGGCAACCTCCTCAGATGGGAGTCTTCGGATCGACCCGGTGCTGGTAGTAGAGGTCGATATGATCGGTACCGAGCCGCTTCAAGGAGCCTTCGACCGCAGTGCGGATGTTCGCGGCGCTGCTGTCCATCTTGCCTGGGGCCGCCACCAGCGTGCGAAACCAATCCGAACTGGTCGCAACTACGACCTTATCGCGGCGGCCCTTGATCCCACGGCCGACCAGTTCCTCATTGGTGAACGGACCGTAGATCTCGGCAGTGTCGATGTGCGTGACGCCGAGATCCAGCGCCTTATGGATAGCGCGAATCGACTCGTCTTCGCTGCCTTGCCCCACGTTGTAATAACCAGACATGGTCATGGCGCCGAGGCCGAGGCGTGAGACATCGAGTCTACCGATGGAGACGTGCTTCATGGCTCTAGGGTTCCCTTTCCGACACCGCGACGTCGCGGTATGCATTGACGAACGCAACCTACGCCTCGACCGACAAAGCAACTAGTGCTCCGTCCCGGAAATAACGATCCATGGTCCTGAAGACGAGCTTGGTTCCGCCCCCCTCGTGTGAGATTTCCGGTTTGCCGACTGGAAACAACTCACACAAGGGAGAAGCGGATGAGGGGCACGGTATCGAAGTACCGAGTCGCGCTCAAGGCGAAGCAGCGTCAGCGATTGACCAAAGTAGTAAGGCGTCGCAAGCCGAGCCACTGGCTCGTGGTTCGGGCGCGCATCGTGTTGATGGCCAGCGAACGTCGTACGATCGCCGCCATTTGCGGCGCGCTTTCCGTCGACCGGCAAGTCGTTCGGCGATGGTGCAAGCGATTCCTCGAGACTGGATTCGACGGTCTGAAGGACCGGTCGCGGACGGGTCGACCTCGACGGCTGACGCCGAACGTGTGGCAGAAAGCCGCCACGGTGATCGTCCAACCGCCGACGAAGTTCGGT
>DATHEQ010000023.1:0-3218 GCA_035318505.1 Polyangiaceae bacterium
GCCCTTGCCCGACTCGCCCGACTCGCTCCGACCGCAAGTGCCGCTCGCACCTTTGACGACCCTCGGCGTAGGAGGCGAGGCGCGTTTCTTTCTCGATGCCGCCACCGAAGAGCAGGTCGACGCGGCGCTCGATTGGGCTGACAAACGCGGCATTTCCGTGACGTTGCTGGGCGGCGGGAGCAACGTGCTCGTGAGCGATCGCGGCGTCGACGGTTTGGTGGTGCGGGTCCGGGTGCGCGGCATCGAAGAGCGCGATCTGCCCGGCGATCCGACCCGAGTGGTCTGCGATGTCGGGGCGGGGGAGGAGCTCGATCGCGTCGTCGTGCATGCCATCGAGTCGGACTACGGCGGGCTCGAATGCCTCTCGGGTATTCCGGGCTACATCGGTGCCACGCCGATCCAGAACGTGGGCGCCTACGGGCAAGAGATTGCCGACACGGTCATCGCCGTGCGCGTGATGGATCGAACGACCCGTGCGATGGAAGTCTTCGACAATGCCTCTTGCCGCTTCACCTATCGAAACAGCGTCTTCAAGGCAGAGCGACGCGATCGCTATGTGATTCTCGGCGTCACCCTGGCGCTGACGCGGGGCGGCGCGCCGGGCGTGCACTATCCCGAGATCGTGCGCGAGCTTTCCTTGCGCGGAGGCGATCCCCGGTCGCTCGCCGACGTGCGTGCGGTGGTGCTGGCGGTACGACGCTCGAAATCGATGGTCATCGACGCCGCCGATCCCAACCGCAGGAGCGTGGGGTCCTTTTTCGTCAATCCCATGGTGACCCTCGAGCAAGCCGGCGAGATCGAGCAGCGCGGGCGCGCGTCCTCTGTCGAGGCGCAGCCGATGCCGCGCTACCCGGTCGGAGATCGCGTCAAGCTCTCGGCGGCGTGGCTCATCGAGCGGTCGGGATTCGCCAAGGGAACCATCGACGGCGCGGTCGGCATTTCAACGCGGCACGCGCTCGCCATCGTCAACCGCGGCGGCGCAAGTAGCGCAGCCATCCTGGGTTTTGCGCGGAGGGTGCGCGATGCGGTCATCGAGCGCTTTGGTGTCGCGCTCGCGGCGGAACCCGTACTGATTGGGTTTTCGGAGGAAGAAGCGTCGGCGCTGCGTTGATCGGCTTTCCGGTGATAGGATGCCGGCCACGCTATGCCCGCCTGGCGATCCTATCTCAAGTCATTCGTTGTCCTGACCTGCGTCGTCATCTCGATCGCAGGTCTGGTGAATGTGTTTTCCGACAACGCCGACGTCGCTGCGAGGGCCAAAGAGATCGGCTGCTCGGGCCCCGTATGCAACCTGACGCGCATGGAACGCACCCCCTTCGCCCAGAGCTTCGAATTTCAATCGACGGCGGGAACCGTCGCCGTCAAATGCGCGCGCTCCCGGGTTTTCTTCGGCGACTACGCCTGCGTCAAGCAGTAGCCAGCGTTAGGAGCGTTTGAACGCCGCTTCGAGCAGCATCTTTTGCTCGAGGTCGTGGCTCGCGTGGGATCCGGTAGCGGGGCTCGCGCTTTCGGCGCGCGACACGCACGACAAGGGAAGGCGCTTGTCGAGAAGCAGCGGCAAACGCGTGTTGAGCGAGTACCACGCACCCATGTTCCAAGGTTCGTCCTGCACCCACACCAGCGGTGTCCCGTCTCGGTAGGGAAGTAGCGCCTTGACGACGGAGTCGGACAGCGGATAGAGCTGCTCGAGACGGACGATGGCCACGTCGCTCGCGCCGAGCTCGGTGCGCTTCTTTTCGAGGTCGTAGTAGACCTTTCCCGAGCAGAGCAGGATGCGCTTCACGTCGGCCGGATCGACGCCCGAGGTGTCGCCGATGACACGCTGAAACGAGCCGTTGGCGAAATCGTCGATGGTCGAAGTGGCGAGTCGGAGGTGCCCCTTGGGGGTCATGATGACGAGCGGTTTGCGCCAAGGGCGCAGCACTTGACGACGTAGGACGTGGAAAATTTGCGCGGAGGTGGTGAGGTTGCAGACCTGCACGTTGTCTTCCCCTGCCTGCTGCATGAAGCGCTCGAGGCGCGCGCTGGAGTGCTCGGGGCCTTGTCCCTCGTACCCGTGGGGCAGATACAAGACGAGGCCGCTCAAGCGATGCCATTTGTCTTCGCCCGAAATGATGAACTGGTCGATGATGACCTGCGCGCTGTTCACGAAGTCCCCGAACTGCGCTTCCCACACGGTGAGGCCGTCCGGATAGTCGAGGCTGAAGCCGTATTCGAAACCGAGCGCACCGGCCTCGGAGAGCGGGCTGTCCCACACTTCGAAACGCCCTCTGCCTGTCGCGAGTTGCGCGAGAGGCACGTACGGGGCGCCGCTCTTGGCATCATTGACGGTCGCATGCCGGTGGCTGAAGGTGCCGCGGCGCGAGTCTTGTCCGCTCAGACGAATGGGGACGCCCGCGGAGACGAGCGACGCGTAAGCGAGCATTTCGCCGACGGCCCAATCGAGCGGCATTCCCTTTTTGACCCGGTCGAGCCGCTGCTCGAAGATTTTCGCGATCTTGGGATTGGGATGAAAATCGGAAGGGAGCGTCACGGCGCGTTCGCAGAGGGCGATCAGTTCCTCGCGTGGCAGGTTGGTCGCCACTTCCGGCGTCTTGGCGTCGGCGCCTCCCGCGAAGTGGCTCCACAGACCCCCCATCGCCGTGGGGACCCAGGAGAAATCCCCTTTGCGGGCCTCGTCGAGCGCCGCATCGAGCACGGCGCGACGCCGCCCCACGATTTCCTCGGCGTGAGAATTCGTGATCTGTCCCATCTCGACCAGGCGACGCACGTACACTTCGCGCACGCTCGGTTTTTTGTCGATGATCGAGTACATGAGCGGCTGCGTGAAGCGCGGCTCATCGGCCTCGTTGTGGCCATAGCGGCGGTAGCAATACATGTCGACCACGACGTCTTTGCCGAAGAGTTGCCGAAACTCGATGGCGAGCTTCGTCACCTGGCCGACAGCTTCCGGATCTTCGCCGTTGACGTGGAAGACGGGCACTTTCAGCATGCGCACGATGTCGGTCGCGTAGCGCGTGGAGCGCGCGTCGCTCGGCATGGTGGTAAAGCCGATTTGATTGTTGACGACGACGTGGAGTGTCCCCCCCGTCGCGTATCCCTCGAGCCCGGCGAGATTCAGCGTTTCCGCAACCACGCCTTGGCCGATGAATGACGCGTCGCCGTGGATGAGCAGCGGCATCACGTGCTTGCGTTTGTGGTCGGCCCGGCGATCCTGT
>DATHEQ010000024.1:0-5729 GCA_035318505.1 Polyangiaceae bacterium
GCCCGCCTCGCTCGCTCCTCAGCGCCTCGCGATCCGGCGGCCGCCACTGGCGCTGCCGGGCTTCGTGCTCGAGGCGCTGCTGCCGAAGCGGCTCCGTAACTCGGAGCTTCACCGGTGGGTCGTGCAGCTGCTGCACGGGGCGCCCCTTCATCGGTCCTGTCGCCCCCGGCCTCGGTAGCGCGTTCGAGGATCTCTGGGACAACGCGTTTTTGCAGACGGTTTCCGTGGGCGGTGCCGCCGGCACGCCGGTGCGATCGGTGACGGACAGCGTGCCGAATGCGGCGTTGCAACCGCGGTTTCTGGTTCGACTCCCCCAAAGCTTTCTTTTGGGTGTTTGGAGCTCGTACTATCAGCCGGCGCCGCCTCAGCAGCCGTTCCTCAACGGGCTCTTTGGACGTCTCATCGAAGTGGGCGACGACGGCCACGTCGTGGCTCCCGCCAATGTCGTCATCGGGTGCACCAACCGGAGCGACTATCACGGCCAGTACAACTTCGACGCTCTCCCGGTGGAAGCGGGACAAATCCTGGCAGTGCAGAGCGCCGGTTCCGCTTCCTCGTGTCCCGCCGACAATCAGCCCGTGACGGGCACATCGCAGATCCATTTACTCCTACGAACCACGGCGGGAACCATCGAGCCGGTGCAAATCTTCGCCGTACCTGCCACGTCGGTGCACCTCTTTCCGAGCACCGACGGGGCGTGGCTCCTGGTGCCGAACCAGTCGTTCGGCAATGTCGAGAGGGGGAGCACGATTTCACTGGCGCGCCTCGACAAGCGCGGTCGCCCCCTCACACCGCTGATTGCGCTGCAAGACGCCGAGCTCATCGCCGGTGCTTCTGTCGGCAGCAACCGTCTCGCGCTGGCGGTTCGCAACTGGACGGGATTCAGGGTGACCTACGCGCTCGAGCTGCTGGACGAAAACGGATCGCTCACGGCCATCATGGATATGCCGCGCATCCTCGGTCTCGTCAGCTCGACGACCGAGGATCGTCTCCTCGTTAGCAAATCGGGGACCGCCCTTTACGACAACACCGTGCAGATCGTTCGCTACGATCACGTTTGCCGATCGGCGCATGGACCGACCGCGCCGCCCCGTGCGCACGTCGCTTCGGCGCACTAAGCTGCAGTTTCTCACTTGCCGGATTACGGCACCCTACCGATCACTACGGAGAGCTGCCAGCAAACTACCAGCGATTGAAACGTAAGCAGCCGCTATAGAGGCAACTTCCGAGGCGTGAGAATGGCGACGGGCGCGGTCCGCCGCTCGACGTCCCGCAGATCGAGCAGCGCGCGCGCAGGTGAAATCGCCGGCTTCGATCGCCAGCTTCGCAGCGACGCGCATGGCTTCGTCGGCGCTCATCGGCATCGAAGCCGAAGCCTAGGGTCGTCTCGCGTCGCGCGATCCGCGTCGTCTTCGCGACGTTTGACAACGCTGCGCACAGACGTAGCAGGCAGTTCGATTCCCGGCGCCTCCATTAAATAGTACGTATTCGTAAATCTTCTAGCCTTAACGGCCGGGTAACCGTTCCCGGTGCGTCAACATTAACTCACTCGGGCGCTCGTTGCGGCACTCTGGATCATCGAAACTGACGAGTGTGACAAGGCGACAGCAGGCTATGCTGAGCGTCATGAGCGCCGACAAGCTGCGCGACGAGTCGGACATGAAGTTGCATTTGCTGTCGCAGAATTCCCTGCCTGCGACCGGCGCCCCTTGAACGCTCGTCTGCGCAAATGTGATGCGAAAGGAGGATGCTCGGCTGGACCGCCCAGGGCAATCCACCTAACGTTGCGGGTAGACCTCAGCGGGAGAGCGCGTCATGAACCTCGTCCTCATTCGGCCGGATCGTTGGCGTAAATTCGCTCTAGCGATCACGCTGGGCATTTTGCTCGCCAACTGCTCGGGTCAAACTACACCCGACGAAGGGAGCGATGCGGGGCGCGACGCTTCCCTCGGCGGCGCGGGCGCAGGGGGACGAGGCGGATCGACGACGACGGGTGCCGGCGCAGGACAGGGTGGCGCCAGCACAGGGGGCGCCAATACCGCCGGCGCCGGCACCGGAGGACTGTCGGGGGGAGGCGGTGTCGGCGGCGATCTTCCTCCGATTTTCGACGCGACACCGATAGACATCTTCAATTGCATTAACGAGTGCGTCGGACAGGGCGTTCAATATTGCGGCCGCATTGGCAACAATTGCGGGAGGACTCTCGATTGCGGGTTGACGTGCCACGGAGGAGGCTTGTCGTGTGGCGGCGGTGGGCTTCCCGGGGTATGTGGGGCGTCACCCGATTCGGGCGCTTGCAAACAAATACAATGCCAACAGCCCAGCGGACAATATTGCGGACTCATCGGGAGTGCCTGCGGTAACGTGCTCGATTGCGGTTCATGCCCCGCGCCCGCGACGTGCGGCGGCTCGGGCACATTCGGCATATGTGGCATTCCCAACAACGGCGACTGCGTACCCCTGGTCTGCAACCAGATCGGCGGCCAATATTGTGGGGCGATCGGCGACGGATGCGGAAAGCGCCTCGAATGCGGTGCTTGTCCCCCGACCGAGCTGTGCGGGCTCGTCATCCCGAGCGTCTGCTTTCCGCCGTGTCCCCTTTGCTGGCAGGTCGAGCATTGCGAAGGGGGGACGACGACCGTGAGTGGCACGGCATGGACGGGAGCTCTCACCAACCCTCACCCACTCTACCGAGCCGTCGTCTACATTCCCAATGTCCCCCTCCCCCTCGAACCGACGCTCCCGCCCTTGCCGAATGGCCCGACGTGCGACGCATGCCCGATCCTCGACTCGTCGACCGCAGTGAGCCACACGATCGTCGGACCTGACGGCAAGTTCGTCTTGTCCGACGCTCCGAGTGGCGACGGTATTCCATTGGTCGTTCAACTCGGCCCATGGCGCATGCAGACGACGATCGACGTCAAGCCTTGCGTCGACAACGTGCTCCCGGACGGGAAAGTGCGCCTCCCCCGCAACCAACAGGAGGGGGATATCCCGCTCATTGCGGTGGCGACCGGCAAGGATGACCACCTCGAATGCTTGCTTCGCAAGCTCGGTATTGCAGATAGCGAATTCACCAATCCGTCCGGCAACGGTCGCGTCCACCTGTATCGCGGCAATGGCGCCGTCCTCGATGCCAATACACCGGACGAATCGGTCCTCAAAGGTTCTGCGACTGCAAAGGGCGACTTTGCGCGCTACGCCCAAGTGCTTCTACCCTGTCATGGCGCGGAGACACTCGAAACTGCGGACACGCTCGTGCACTTCGCCGATTACGTGAAGAGTGGTGGCCGCGTCGCTGCGACGCATTTCAGCTACGTCTGGCTCTTTCAAAACGGCGCCTTGGGAAATATCGGGTCCTGGACGTCGGGCAGCCCGGATCCGGCGGCTCCTCTTGCTGCCGACGTCCCCACCGCGGCGCAGAGATCCGTCGATTTTGCGGCATGGCTCAATTGGGTTGGCGCCCTCTCCCGTCCGTCGCCGCCGCAGGTGCTGATCGCGGTGCCCCATGCCGATCTCGGGCCCCTTGCTTCGACGAATGCGGAGCTCTTGTTGTCGTCGGCGATGCCGACCACGACCCAGGGCTTCGTCGCCGCGATCCCCGCCGATCCGCCCGACAAAGCCTGCGGACGTGTCGCTTTTGCAGATTTTCATCGCGCCGCGGCAAGCTCGCAGAATCGTTCCCTACCGAGTGCGATTCGGACGCCGCTCTCTCTACCGAGGAGAAAGCACTCGAGTTCATGCTCTTCGATTCCTTTGCGTGTAAGCCGTCCGAAAAGGGCCCCCCGCCCCCGGTTAGGCCGCCACTCCTCCCTCCCCCACCCCCCCTCCGCCACCGAGTTCTCCTCCGCCTCCCAATTGAACGCAAGGCGTGATGACGACGCGCCTTGGGGGGCTCGCCGACGGCGCGTGCCGCATCCGAGCCTGCCCGTTCGCGGGGGAAACCGATGCGAACCCCGACTCGAGCTGCCCAGCCAACACCCGCTGCAACGACAAGGGAGCTTGCGTCTCACCTTGAGCATGTCACCTCTTGCGCCCGCGGCGCGGCGCCGAAGCGTGGGTCCGATCGGGTGATGAGACACTACGGGTGCGAGTCGACGTAACTTTTTCGTTTTACTTGAAAACCTTTGTTTTCCTTGTTTATCGGGAACACGCCTTCGGTCTCGCGCCAGCGTGCCTGCGCTCGATTCTTGTCCTCGACCGAGATGATCCGTATGCGGCTCCGCCCTCCGCACTCTCGGGGCAGAAGCGACGATTCAGGAAAGGCTCGGCACCAGCTGACCTCGTCGCCGGGCGACGGATACCCCGTCGTCGGATTGTAAGGCCGGTCGTTACACAAGTAGAGTTGAAGCGGCCGCGCCGCATCGCCCGTCTTATTGCCAATTGCCAGCGCGGTGAAAGCAGGGGGCCAGTTGATGCTTGGATACGAGTTGGCCGCTAGGTTGACCGAGGTTCGCGCGGCGCGTATCCACAGCGTCGAAAATTCGCTGAGATTTGGGCGCGCGTGTAGCCATTTGCGTCGATTCCCGAACCGGTAGGAGTTGCCCCGAAGGACACATTCTCGAAGAGCTTCACCGACGTGCCTGCTACTGACCTCGCGCTCCGGCGTCGGTCGTGTGGCGTCGGGCGGAAGTTACCGCAAATGACGCCCGACGATCGCTCGAAGATTCGCCGAATCGAATGGCTTGTCGATACGCTCGCGGTGCGATTCCGCCAGGAAACTTTTCGCCTTGGCCGTGAAGGCACCGCCCGTCAAAAAGATCATCCTGCTCGCCTGCTCCGGAGCAACGACCGAGAGCTCACGGTGAAGATCCATGCCGGTCATGTTCGGCATCATCAGGTCACAGATGATGAGATCGAACTTCTCGCCTTTGGAACAGAGGGCCAGCGCCTCTTGGGCGGTGGGTACCGCGACGATATCGTGGTCGTTGGAGAGGATGCGGTTCACGCCGCGCAGCACGAAGATCTCGTCGTCGACGACCATGATTCGTCCGCGGCGGCCGGCCATCCGGATCGGCTCCACGGGGATCACTGGCTCGCTCTCGACCGCCCGCGCGACGGGAAGCATCACGCGAAAGGTCGTGCCCTTTCCCATCGCGCTCTCTACCGTCAGCTCTCCATTCATGTCGGTGACGATGCGCTGACAAATAGCGAGACCGAGACCCGTGCCTATCCCCACCTCCTTCGTCGTAAAAAATGCCTCGAAGATGCGTCCAATATTCTCGGGCGCGATTCCGGGGCCGGTGTCGCTCACTTGGACGACAACGCGATCGCCGTCGAGGCGGGTGCTCACGCGGATCTCATTGTGCTCCGCTCGTCCCTCCGGCAACGCCTGCGCGGCGTTGACGACGAGATTGAGAAACACCTGACCGAGGCGCGCCTCGTTGGCCTCGACCTGCGGCACGTGGCCGTAGTCCTCGACCAGTCGAGCACGATGGCGAATTTCGTTCTGTGCCATTCGCAGCGACGATTCCATGACCGGCTTCACGTCGACCGCCCGCCTCGCTTCATCGGCCGGCGGGCGAGAAAACATTTTCAAATCGCGCACGATGAATCGCACGCGTTGCGCGGCTTCCCGCGCGTCGTCGAGGGGCGCCTTCAGCTCGTCGAGAAATTGGAGATCGTCGCTACGCGCGCCGGGCGATGCCTTTTTCCGCTCGACCGCACGCGCCACGTTTTCCTCGATGTATTCGAGATTTGCGACCACGCATGCCAGCGGGTTGTTGATC
>DATHEQ010000025.1:0-23251 GCA_035318505.1 Polyangiaceae bacterium
CGACGAGCTCGACGCCCTCACCGGCCGCACCCAAGGCGACGCGGCCCTTATTCTCGCCGCCAAAGCGCAGAAAATCGCCGCCGACCACGCCACTCCGATTGCGGCTGTGCGCTCAGCGCAACACATTCTCGAACGCCTCTGGCGAGCTCAACCGGCTCAACCACTTCATCCAGCTGCTTCCTCCGCTTCGCGCGCTTCCGCTCCTCGCGCCACGCGCGTTCCATCCCGCGAGATACGGCGCGTTGTTTTCGAGCTTGGCGCGACGCGCGCTACGCCGCGCGATGAGGTGATCCGTCGTGCCGCGAAAATCCTGAACATCTCACCCGAACAGGTGTCCGAACGACTGTTCGCGGACAGCGCTTCGGAGCGCCGTCTGTCGGCGCCGGCCGAGGAGCCCACGCCGTATGCGATCATCGACGCGCATAACTTCGCGTTGGCGCAGGAGTTCCTCCTTCGATCGGAAGAGGTCGTCATGCATGTCGGTGCGCACGCGGCGCCGGTGCTCCGCGTCGCGAAACAGAAGGGCCTGATGTATTCGTTCGCGCTGGGACCGCGGGGTGGTGTGATCACGCTGCCGGGACCGGTTTCGCTGATTCGACAGGCGGTGCGCTATGGTCGCGCGCTGGCGAGCCTCTTGCCAACGATTGCTGAGGTTCCCGAGTGGTCGCTGGAAGCGAAATGTTGGATAGGGGGCAAAATGGCTCGTTTCCAGGCCGACGCATTGGATCCCATCGTGGCCGCGCCGGCGAAAGACCTCGACAACGCGGTCGAGCGGCGCCTCTTCAACGACTTTCGCCGACTCGGATCGAACTGGTCGATCGCGCACGCCAAAGAGCCGCTGCGGGGGGAGGATTTCACTTTCTTTCCGGACTTCACCGTCGAGCGCGGAGGGGACCGCGTGCACCTCGAGATCGTCGGCTTTCATACGTCCGCTTACCTCGCCGCAAAGCTGGCGGCGCTGCGCAACGCGGGATTGTCCTCCGTTCTTCTCTGCGTCGACGAGACGTTGGCCTGCTCCGAGGGCGCGGACGTCGTGGGGGCCGAGGTATTTCGCTTCGAGAAGCGCGTCGAGGTGGGCAGGCTGCTTCGCGCGATCGAGCGCGTGGCGCGCAATGGCGACGCGGCGCCCGACTCCGATCAGCCGAGCAGTTAGAGGTTACTCCCACTTGGCCGAGGGGACTCCGACACGGAACGAGGCCAGAATCGTTTCCATGGCTGCACCCGTTGGCCCCGTTTGTGGGCACTTTGAGGTCAACGTCAGACCGTCATGGCACGATCGAAAATTTACCGAGTCTCGCGAGGCGATACACGGTGAAATCACGACGATCCACGGTAAACACGCGACGCAGTTTCTCGCGCTCTGCGACACGGACAAGCGCAGCGTCACCGAAATCCATACGGCGGTCCTTGTACTGGTCCCTTCGAACCTCTTGAGCCGAGTTCTCGTGCTAGACTGTGCGTGTGTCGAGCGAACACAAAGAACCGAGCCGCGCGCGGTCGTCTCGCAGTGCCGCGTTCGCTGACGAGATCAATCGCGAGCGAACCGCCGCGATATCGCCGCGTGGTCGGGCCCTCCTGGCCCTGCGACTTGGTCGCCGTGACCGACGATGGGTAGAGCTCGCATTTCACTCGGAGCGGTGAGGTGTCGCCGGAAGAGCAAACGCTCGCTCTGGCCAACGAGGTCGCGGATACCCTTGCGGCGCGGGGCGCCAAGAGTGCCGTCATCGGTGCCATTGCAGTAGCCATCCACGGATATCCTCGAAGCACTCAGGATGTCGATCTCGCGACGACAACGGATCTAGCCATCTTGCGCGAGGTCGCTTCGGAACTACAAACGCGCGGCTGTATCGTCAGGCTGGGCGAACCCGATCACGAAGATCCGCTCGGAGGCGTCCTCACGGTCGTCCGCGGGGATGCAGACCCTGTTCAAGTCGTGAACTACGCGAATCCTTTTTTTCCCGGGAGCGGCGCGTTGGCGAAGGAAGCCATCGAATCCGCCGTCCAGAAGCTGGGCCCGCTAGCGGTGGTCGATCTCTCGCACCTCATTGCGCTGAAGCTCTACGCTGGCGGCGCGAAATCGAAGCTCGATGTTGTCGAGCTTCTCGCTCGCAACGCGACGGCTGATCGAGGTGCCATCGCGAACGTCTGCGCCAGACATGGCCTGCAAACGGAATGGGACGAATTGCAGCGAATGTGAGCTCCATTCCGGCTCTAGTGGCGATCAATGCTCGGTTGCCACGGACACGTCGGGGCCCTCACCGTCCGTCCCGCGGTCAACGTCCATCTTCCCCCGCTCCTCCGGATGCTCGTTGTAATACGCGTCATAACTCTCGCGCGTGATCTCGACTTCGACAACGCCGTCCTTCTCGATCTTGGCCTGGCAGCCGAGCCGCGAGGTGCTCCTGACGTCAAACGCCTTATCGAGGATGTCGTTCTCGTCGTCCTCTATCTCGGAGAGAAGGTCGGCGCCGCTCTTGATGTAGACGTGACAGGTGGAGCACGCGCAGACGCCGCCGCACGCGTAGCCTTCGGGCAAGCCGCCCTCTTGGGAGGCCTGCAGGATGCTGGAGCCGATGGGGACGTCGACTTCTTTGCCTTCTTTCAAGTACCGGACGATGGGCATGGTTCCTACTTCCCTTGGTGGGGCGCGTGCCCCTCTGCCGCAAGGTGGGCGTCGACCCCTTTGGCGCCCGCGACGCTGGCTTCGACGGTGCCGATTTGCTTTCCCGCGATGGCGCGCGCGACGGCGCGGTTCATGCGCCGGCCGGCCCACGCGTGGGTCACGTGATCGAGCTCGTCGATGCGGTTTTGGATGACGGATGCGTTGGCGCCCGCGGCGGACTCGCGTAGGGCGCGCAAAGCTCGCTCGACGCGTTCGCCCTCGCCTTTTTCGAGCAGGTCGGTGTCGACGGCGAGCGCCTTTTCCGTGGCGAGGAGGATGCGCTCGGCTTCGACTTTGGCTTCGGCGAGTCGGCGCGCGTCGAGATCTTGTTCGCCGTGCTCGAGCGCGTCGAGGAGCATCTGCTCGACGGCGGCGTCGTCGAGGCCGTAGGTCGGCTTCACTTCGACTTGCTGCTCGATGCCGGTCGTGGTCTCGCGCGCGGTGACGTGCAAAAGGCCGTCGGCATCGACGCGGAACGTCACTTCGAGGCGCGCGAGCCCCGCCGGCATGGGGGGAATGCCCTTCAGCGTGAACTTTGCGAGCGAGCGGCAATCGGCGGCGAGCTCGCGCTCGCCTTGTACGACGTGGAGCTCGAACCCGGTCTGCTTGTCGGCGTAAGTGGTGAACGATTGCGTCGCGCCGACAGGAATGGTCGTGTTGCGCGGCAGGATTTTCTCCGTCACGCCGCCCATGGTTTCAATGCCGAGCGAGAGCGGCAGCACGTCGAGCAAGAGCACTTCGTCGCGCGGTCCGTTTCCCGCCAAGAGATCGGCCTGCACGGCGGCCCCGAGCGCCACGACTTGATCGGGATCGATGTCGGCGAGGGGCTCGCGTCCGAAAAGATCGCGGACGTAGCGGCGGACGAGGGGCACGCGGGTGGAGCCGCCCACCAGAATGACGCCGTCGAGCTCGGTGGGCGCGACGCCCGCATCTTTCAGCGCGCGACGACAGGCGACGCCCGTTCGCTCGATGATGGGCTGGATGAGCGCGTCGAATTCGGCGCGCTTCACGGGAATGACGCGCGTTCCACCGCCCGCCACCGGGAGCTCCATCTCCACCGCGTCGCGCTCGGTGAGCGCGTGTTTCGCGGCCCGCGCCGCGTCGAGCGCCAAGCGCACCACGTCCGGTGTACGGCTCGTCGCGGGGACGCCCATCCGCTCGAGAAGCATTTCGGCGAGCGCGCGATCCATGTCGTCGCCCCCGAGCGCGCTGTCGCCGCCGGTCGAACGAACTTGGAAAACGCCATTGTCGAGCACGAGAATGGTGATGTCGAACGTGCCCCCGCCGAGATCGTAGACGGCGAAGAGGCCGTCCTTTTTCTTCTCGAGACCGTAGGCGAGCGCGGCCGCGGTGGGCTCGTTGATGAGGCGCAGCACGTCGAGCCCGGCGAGTCGCCCGGCATCTTTCGTGGCTTGCCGCTGAGACTCGTCGAAATAGGCGGGGACGGTGATGACCACACCGCCGACCTTCTGCAGCTTGTCCTCGGCGTTTTTCTTGAGGGTCTTCAAGATCTCGGCCGAGACTTCGACGGGCGTCAGCGCCTTATCGTGCACCTTGAAGCGAACGACGTTGGCGTCACCCGGCGCCGCGGGCGGCACGAATTCGTAGGGTCCGAGCCGCCGCGTCTCCGGGTCGTTGGCGCCGCGACCCATGAACCGTTTCACGCTGACGATGGTCTCTTTCGGCTGCGATGCGGCGCGACGCTGCGCCGCGCGCCCCACGATCACGTTGCCGCGCTCGTCGTAGTTCACGACCGAGGGCAAAAGCACTTCGAGATCGCAATCCTGGATGGCCATGGGCCGCCCATCTTGCACGTACGCCACGATGGAGTTGGTCGTCCCAAGATCGATTCCGATCGGGCGCGGCGCGGCTTTGGGGTCGAAAATTTCGAAAAGCACCATGGGTCTTCAATCGTTGGAGACGGCGCTCGCCCTCTCGCTGAAACTGTCTTCGATGGCGCTCACCTCGTCGAGAAAGCGCCGGTAATAACGAAGCTCGCCGAGCAGCGGCACGACCTTGTCGAGCGCACCGTTGGCGCTGGCGAACGCCGCCGCGATGCGCGCCGTCACGTCGTTCTCCCGCTTGCGAATCGCGCTCGCCAAACGTTCGACGGCCGCGGGATCGCCGCTCGCCCTCGCTTCGGAAAGCGCTTCGCGTTGCTCCATCATCTCCATCAAAAACTCGGGATCGGCTTTGGGCTCCTTGCCCTCTTGCACCGCGATCCCCTGCCGGCGCAAAAGCGCCTCGGCTCGCCGAATCGGATCACGAACCAGCCGCCACGCTTCGTTTACCTCAACGGCTTTGCCGAGGTTCATCCGACGTTCGCCCGCGGAACCGCCGAGGTGCCGATCGGGATGAAGCACGCGCGCCAGCTCCCGGTACCGCTTCTCGATCGACGGGAGATCCACGTCGAAACTGGGAGCGATGCCAAGTGTGTCGAAAGGGTCGACCATGGGGACCTTGCCCCTCAGACGCTGAACGAGTGCCCGCACCCGCAGTTGGTCGCTTCGTTCGGATTGCGAAACTTGAAACCTTGGTACATGAGCGTCTGCTCCCAATCGAGCACCGTGCCCGCCAAGTAAATGAGGCTCTTGGGATCGACGAACACTTTGACGCCGTCGAAATCGAACACGCGGTCCCGCTCGCGCGGCGGATCGTCCGTGAACTCGATCACGTACGAGAACCCGGAGCACCCGCCCCCTTTGAGCCCGAGACGGATGGCCGCATCGGGGGTGCCCCGCTTGGCCAATTGCCGTTTGGCGGCGTCGATCGCTTTGGGGGAGAGCGACACGGTCGCCTTCGCGGGGGCGTTCTTGTCGCCCGCTGCCGAGGGAGCTTGAGCGGCGGCGTTTTTGTCGTGCGCCGTCGCCGGTGCCGTTGAGCTCGTGTTCTCGCGTTGCATGACCGTTCGCCGTTCCTTTATTTGCCGGGCGCCGCCGTCTCGACCGCCGGTGCTGCGGTCTCGAGCGTGTGGCGCGCCGCTCGCTTGCGTTTGAAATCCTCGATCGCGCTCTTGATGGCGTCTTCCGCCAAAACCGAGCAGTGCACCTTGACCGGCGGGAGGTTGAGCTCCTTCACGATCATGGTGTTCTTGATGGTGTTCGCTTCGTCGACGGTCTTGCCCTTGAGCCATTCCGTCGCCAGCGATGACGACGCGATCGCCGAGCCGCATCCAAACGTCTTGAACTTGGCGTCTTCGATGACGCCTTCGTCCGAGACCTTGATCTGGAGCCGCATCACGTCGCCGCAGGCCGGCGCTCCCACGAGCCCCGTTCCGACGTTGGGGTCTTCCTTGTCGAGCGTCCCCACGTTGCGCGGGTTCTCGTAGTGCTCGATGACTTTGGTGCTGTATGCCATGGCGAAATCCCTCTTTTTTTAAACGTTTTTTGAAACTCTCCCGTCCCGGAGGGACGGCTGGGGGTGGGGCCCTGTTCCGGACTTCAATGCGCGGCCCATTGGATCGATTTGATGTCGATCCCTTCCTTGTGCATTTCGTAAAGCGGCGACATCTCGCGCAGCGTGCGCACTTTGGCGATGACGAGATCGGCCACATAGTCGATCTCTTCTTCGGTGTTGAATCGGCCGATGCCGAAGCGAATCGACGAGTGCGCCAGCTCTTCGCCCACGCCCATCGCCCGCAGCACGTAGCTCGGCTCGAGGCTGGCGCTCGTGCACGCCGAGCCGCTCGAAACGGCCACGTCTTTGATGGCCATCATCATCGCTTCACCCTCGACGAAGGCGAACGAAAGGTTGAGATTGCCGGGGAGCCGGTGCTCGAGCGAACCGTTCAGCTGCACTTCTTCGAGCGCCGAGGTGAGGCGCCGGCGCAGGTGCTCGCGCTGGCCGAGGATGCGCGCGTTCTCGGCGGGGCCGTCCTTCAGCATGATTTCGGCGGCTTTGCCGAAACCGACGATACCGGGGACGTTGAGCGTGCCCGAACGCATTCCGCGCTCGTGACCACCGCCGTCCATCTGGGCGACGAGGCGAACGCGCGGACGCGATCGACGAATGTAGAGCGCGCCCACCCCTTTGGGTCCGTACATCTTGTGCGCGGTGACGGACGCGAGATCGACGTTCATCTTCTGCACGTCGAACGGCACCTTGCCCACGCCCTGCACGGCGTCGGAGTGAAGCAGAACGCCGCGCTCGCGCGTGATCTTGCCGATCTCGGCGAGGGGGTTGACGGAGCCGACCTCGTTGTTGGCGAGCATGATCGAGACGAGGATCGTCTTGTCGGTGATCGCTCGCTTGACGTCATCGGGGTCGACGCGGCCGTCTTTGCCCACGCCGAGGTAGGTGACGCGGTACCCTTCTTTTTCGAGCCGCTTGCAGCTGTCGAGGATGGCCTTGTGCTCGACCACCGTCGTGATGATGTGGTCGCCCTTGTCCTTGTAAAACTCGGCGATCCCTTTGAGGGCGATGTTGTCGGACTCGGTGGCGCCGGAGGTGAAGATGATTTCCTTCTCGCTCTCGGCGCCGATCAGCTTGGCAATTTGCTCGCGCGCGTAGCTGACCGCTTCTTCCGCCGTCCAGCCGAAGACATGGCTGCGGCTCGCGGCGTTGCCGAACTTCGCGTTGAAGTAGGGGAGCATCGCCTCGATGACGCGCGGATCGACGGGCGTCGTCGCGTGGTTGTCCATGTAGATGGGGAGCTGAATAGCCATGATTTCCTTGAATCTCGTTCAGGTCACGCGAAAGCCAGCCACGAGCTCGGGAGCGTGTTGGTCGTGGTCGTGACGGTCACAGCAGTTGCAGGCGGGAAACAGCCGCACCGGATCGCAGGTGTCGCACGTCTCGAGGTACTTCAAGCTCTCGGCGAGCTCGCCTTCGAGCGCTTGCAAGCGGAGGATCTGCTCGCGCGTCGAGGCGAGCTTCTCGCGGTAAACGTCGCGCATTTTCCCCATCGCGTTGGGCGCCGACGATGACGTCTCCCACTCGCGCACGGCGGTCTGAATGGTGGGGAGCGACAGACCGAGGTCTTGAAGCTTGCCGATCCAGCGGACCCTGACGACCGCGTCTTGGCTGAAGAGCCGGTAGCGCCCCTTGGAACGCGCGTGGGGCCTCAGCAGCCCGAGCTCTTCGTAGAGGTGGATGGCCCTGACGCTCTTTCCACAAAGTCTCGCTACGTCACCAACTTGAAGAAGGTCTTCTTCGTTCGTCTCGCCCGCCGCTCGCCCTTCACCCCCCATTCGTCCCGTGGACGAATCGCGCGCCACCGGTATGGCGAGACCTGCGGGTTGGGCCGCAATCGGCAGTCGGTGGAGCTGGTTATCGTCGGGTCGAGTCATGGTGTTTTCGCCCTTTGGCGACATCTCGGAACCTAACGCTTACGTATGGGTCCGTCAAACCCTTACGTATGGGTGAGACTTTCGTTCGTTTAGGGTCTATGCGGCGGACCGTCAAGGCTTTTCCGCGCACGAGCCCAAACTGCCTACATGTGCGGCTATGCTGCTCTCCGCATGCTTACCACGCCCACCCCTCCTGATTTCGACGCCGTCCGCCGGGCAGCCGAGCGGCTTGCCCCCCTCGTCCACCACACCCCGGTGGCCACGTGCGCGACCCTCGACCGCCTGGCGTCGCGCAGCCTCTTCTTCAAATGCGAGCATCTGCAGAAGTGCGGCGCCTTCAAGTTTCGCGGCGCGTCGAACGCCGTACTCAGCCTGTCGGCCGCCGTCGCTGCCAAGGGCGTCGTGACGCACAGCTCCGGCAACCACGCCGGCGCGCTCGCCCTCGCGGCACGGATGCGCGGTATCCCGGCGCACATCTTGATGCCGCATAACGCGTCGGCGGTGAAGCGACGGGCTACGCGCGATTATGGGGGTTATCTCGTGGATTGCGAGCCGACCCAAGCGGCCCGCGAGGCCGCGGCGGCAGCCGTCGTCGCCGAGACGGGAGGAACGCTCATCGCGCCCTTCGACCATCCCGACGTCATCGCCGGCCAAGGGACGGCCGCGCTCGAGTTGCTCGATCAAGTGCCGGAGCTCGACGCGCTCATCACGCCCGTCGGCGGCGGAGGTTTGACGTCGGGTACGTGCCTCGCCGTGCAGGGTGCCGCTCCCCGCGTTCGCGTGTTCGCCGCTGAACCGAAGGGAGCGGACGACGCAGCCCGGTCCAAGGCAGCGGGCCAGCGCGTTCTCCAAACGGATCCGCACACCGTGGCCGACGGGCTGCGCACGAGCCTCGGCGACCTCACCTGGCCCATCGTGCGCGATAGCGTCGATCGGGTGATCACCGTCACCGAAGAAGAAATCATCGCCGCGATGCGCCTGCTCTGGGAGCGGGCCAAGCTGATGGTCGAGCCGAGCTCCGCGGTCGCGTTCGCGGCGGTGATGACCGACGAGTTTCGCGCGCTTCCGGGGCTCGGCCGCGTCGGCATCGTGCTTTCGGGCGGGAACGTCGATCTCGACCACCTGCCCTGGTGACGGGCGCCGAAACCTATTGCCGCTTCGGTCGATAACCGCCAAGCTCGGCGGTCCATGGCCACGAACAAGGACTACCTCGCCTACCACAAGGTCGACCACGTGGCCGTTCCGCTCGGCGAGAAGATCTTCATGTTCTTCGCGATCCTTCTCGTCCTGGTCGGTCTCCCCGTCGCGCTCGCGTCCATCTTCCACTTCGTGGTGCCCTTCATCGGCCGGAGCTGGGGGAAGTGACGTCAGCGCGGTCGCGGGCCGCGACCGCGACCGCCCGCTTCCTCGGACACGACCGATGCGACTCGGGCCGCTACTGAGACTCCCACCTGCCGCGCTCGGAATTTTGCGCGAGGTGGGGCGCCATCTTTTGCGACGCCCGGTGGTGGGTTTCGCGTTGGCGGCGCGGGTGCCCGATGGCCGATGGGTGCTGATTCGCCGCGGTGACACGGGAACATGGGCGCTCGTGGGCGGCACCTTGGAGTGGGGAGAAACACTGCGCGAAGCGATCCCGCGCGAGCTCCTCGAAGAAGCCGGATCGAGCCTTCGTTCGATCGGGCGCCTGGTCGGGGTCTTCACGCGACCGGACCGCGATCTTCGTTTTCACGCGGTCACTGTCGTCGTGGCCTGCGAGGTCGATCTTCCCTCGCGTCCACCCGCCAACATGCTCGAAATCGTGGAGGTCGGCCTCTTCACGGACGCCGAGCTTCCCCGCGAGTTCGCCATGGGCACGGGCGACATGCTCGCCGCGGCACGGCGCGAGGGAGCCGAGCCCGTCATCGAGTGAACTCACCCGCCGATGGCGCGCATCGACACGTTGGCCGCCGTGTCCTCGGTGCACCCTTTCCAAACGGTGCCGTCTGGTTTGAGCTGCCACGCTTGGTGAATCGCCTCCACGATCGAGGCCGCGTCGCCGCTCTCGGCGCCGGCTTTCGCGCTCACGCCGACGTCGGTTGCCAGGCACGGCCGTAGAACGCCGTCGGCGGCGACGCGCAGCCGATCGCACGAGTCGCAGAAGGTCTCGCTCGTCCCGGTGATGAAGCCGACCCGCAAGCGCTGATCGTGACGAGCGTGCACGTATTTGGCCGGACCGCGATCGGCATCGACACGCGCTTCTTCCGCATGGAGGATCGACGCCAGAGCGGCGCGCATTTCGGCCGCGGGAACGAAGTGCGTGGCCGCGATCTTGGCGCCTTCGGCGATGGGCATGAGCTCGATGAAACGCGGCGTGATACCCCGCTCCCAGGCCCAGCGCGCGAGCGCGACGAGCTCGTCGTCGTTTTCACCCCGCAGCACGACGCAGTTGATCTTGATCTCGGCAAATCCGGCGCCGAGCGCGGCGTCGATGCCGCCGAGCACGCGCCCGAGATCGCCGCCGCGCGTGATGCGACGGAAACGATCGGCGTCGAGCGAATCGAGGGACACCGTGAGCCGCTGGAGGCCCGCCGCGGCGAGCGGTCGCGCCAGCTTGTCGAGCCGGGTTGCATTCGTGGTGAGCGCGATATCGTCGAATCCGAGCGACGCCGCATAGGCGACCATTTCGACGACGCGCGGATAAAGAAGCGGCTCGCCTCCCGTGATCCGGACGCGCCGCACCCCCGACGCGACGAGCCCGTTCATCATCGCGCGCCAGCTCGCCTCGTCGAGGCGCTCTTCGAGGTAACCGTCGCTGCGCGAAGGCCGGCAGTAAACGCACGCCAGATCGCAGCGATCGGTCAACGACACGCGCACGCTGCGCGGGGGCGGCGGGACGTAAACGCTGAGCGATCGGTGGGTCGACAAGGCGCGTCACATCTTAGATCAAAGCGCCGCCGCGCGCCGGTGCCGGGCACGAAACTCGGGCCGCCAGCTCATTTGCTTGAGCTAGACTGCGCCGACGCCATGAAAAACCCCCTTACCCACGTCAACGCCGCCGGCGAAGTCCACATGGTGGGCGTCGATCACAAGCCCGCGACCGCTCGCACGGCCGTGGCCATGGCGCGGGTACGGATGCAGCGAGAAACCCTGGAGCGGCTACTCACCGGAACCGGGCCCAAAGGGGACGTGGCCGCCACGGCGCGCATCGCGGGCATCCAGGCGGCCAAGCGCACGTCCGAGCTGATTCCACTTTGCCACCCCATCGCACTGACGGGCGCGGAAATCGCGCTCCGCTACGAAGCTCCCACGGAAGATGCAAAGCTGGCGACGGTGGAAATTCGCGCCACCGTCCACGCGTTCGACAGAACCGGCGTCGAGATGGAGGCGCTCGTGGCGGCGAGCACGGCCGCGCTCACCATCTATGACATGCTGAAGGCGATCGACCGCTGGATGACCATCACCGACGTCGGTCTGCTCGAAAAATCCGGGGGGCGGTCGGGGAACCTGCGTCGAGAAGGCGCATGACCGAAGGTCCGGCACCGCGCCGCATCGCGATTGGCACCGAGCCCCTTTCGGCGGACGCGGCGATCGCGCTGGTCGCGCGCGAAGGCGCGGGCGGCATTGCCGTCTTTCTCGGGACGGTCAGAGACGTGAACGATGGCCGCGCCGTGACGCGCCTCGAGTACGAGGCGTACGCGAGCATGGCCGGCGCGGAGATGGATCGCATTCGCGCGGAGATCGAAACGGAGATCCCCGGCGTCCGCGTCGCCGCCCTTCATCGCACCGGCTCTCTCGGCGTGGGCGACGTGTCGGTTATCTGTGCCGCCAGCGCGCCGCATCGCGACGACGCCTTTCGTGCGTGCCGCGTCATGATCGACCGTCTTAAAGAGCGCGTACCGATATGGAAACGCGAGCACGGCCCCGACGGACCCTACTGGGTCGGCTGGGAAGACGCGCGCTGCCCCCCGGGGCACCATTGATACGGCCTGGTGCGGCGCGTGACGCAGAAGAGAAGTTCACAGGGAGGCGGGGAGGCGGGGAGAGGGAATTTTTGGGTTCGGATGCGAGGTAAAGATTTTCGCAATGGGGGGGCGGTTACGCACGATGGGTGGGGACGGGACAGGGCGGCGAGACTGGGAGGAATAGAGTTCTGTGGGGGTTGAGCGAGAGGGTCATCGGTGCTTGCGTGGAGGTGCTCGGGCCGGGATTGCTTGAATCAGTTTATGAAACTTGTCTCTGTCAGGAGCTGCAGGAGCGAGGAATTGCGTTCGCGCGACAACGATTGCTGCCGGTCGAGCACAAGGGCGTGCGGCTCGAATCTGAATATCGGATCGATCTCGTGATCGACGAGCAGCTACTGGTCGAGCTGAAGTCCGTCGCAGACCTAATGCCCATCCACGAAGCCCAGGTTCTCACGTATCTGAGACTCACCGGCCTCTCAGTAGGCCTGCTCATCAACTTCAACACGCCAACCCTTCACCAAGGTCTCCGCCGCCTAACCCGCCGCTGAACCCACCGCCCCGCCCCCGATTCCGCGCGCCCCCCGACGCCCTCTGCACACCCCAAAAAAATTCTCTCTCCCCGCCTCCCCGTCTCCCTGTGAATCTCTGAAACGGCCCGCGCCGCCCAGAGCCGTTCAGTACCCGAAGTCGGGCGTACCAGGCGCTTTGGTGGGCGGCTTCGAAGCGGGTGGTGCGGGCCGCCACGCGGGCGGGCGTCCGCCGGCGCGAACGATGGGAGGCGGTGCCGGGGCCGGTTTGGCGGCCGTCGCGGAAGGCGCTGTTTCCGTCGGTTTGGCTTCGGCGGTCGCTTCGGCCGTGGCCGTCGGGGGTGCCGGAGGAGGCGTGGGGAGCGCAGCTGGCGTCGCGGTCGGTTCGGCGGCCTTGGGCGGGGGAGAGGCGATGACCGTCGTTTCGTTCTTCGACGGACCTGCGAGCAGGAATTTGTAGGCGCCGAGTCCGCCGCCAATGACGACGAGTCCGATCACGGCGGCGATGGCAAAGCCGCCCTTGCTCGACTTGGGCAGACCGGCGACCGCGTCGTGCTGCGACGTTGCCCACGATTGATTGCTTTGCTTGCCGGCGGAAGTGGCGGTCAGTTTGAGCCCGCCCGAACCGAGAGGAGGCGGTTGTTCCGTTGCGGCGATGGCCACCTCGGCAACCGCGGCGGCTTTCGGCATCGGGGCGGACCCGGTGGCCGCTTGGTGGGCCGCGCGGTGTTCCGGGGGAATGGTGACCGCTTGTCCGGTGCGCGCCCAGTTATCGAGGGCCTCGGCGAATTGCGTCGCGCTCTGAAACCGATGCTCGAGCTCACGCGCCATCCCTTTCGACACGATGGAGCAGAACGCGGGGTCGAGATCGGGGACGATGGTGAGCGGCGACGGAGGGGTCGAAAGGACGATCTTGAACAGGAGCTCGTTGAACGACTTGGCGTCGAACGGTACTTGTCCGGTGATCGCTTCGTAGAGGATGACGCCGATGGAGTAGAGGTCGCTGCGGGCGTCGGCTTCCCGGCTGCCGTTGGCCTGCTCGGGCGACATGTAATAGGGCGTGCCCATCACCGTTCCGGTGCGGGTCATGTGCATCTGGTCGCCGGCGAGAGCCTGGAACTTGGAGATGCCGAAGTCGATGATCTTCACGTAATCGACGTGGCCGGCCTTCTCTTTGAGGATGTAGATGTTGTCCGGCTTGAGGTCGCGGTGAATGATGCCCGCGGAATGCGCCGCCCCGAGCCCGGCGAGCACCTGCTTGGCGAGCGGGACGAGATCGCGAGGAGCGATCTTGCCCTTGTGCTGGATGCGCGCGCTGAGCGGCTCGCCGTCGAGATACTCCATGACCATGAAGCGGTCGTTATTGGGGAGCGTTCCGAGGTCGAGCACTTCGAGGATGTGATCGCTGCCGATCCGCCCCGCGGCCTGCGCTTCGCGTTCGAACCGCTGCACCGCTTCGGCGTTGGTGGCGGTGGCGGCGTGGAGTACTTTGATCGCGACGCGCCGCTTGATGCGTGCGTTCTCCCCCTCGTAGACCGCGCCCATGCCCCCTTCTCCGATGAGGCGGACGATGCGGTACTTACCTTCGACGATCTGGCCGATTTCGAGCGACATGAAGGATTTCGGGTAGTCCGATGACTCTTATACCACCCCCCTCTACGGGTGCACTCGCCAAAACTGTAAGCCTACAAGTGGTTTTGCCCGCGCAACGACGACCCTCGATAAGACGATGAACCGATGCCTATCGCAACAAGGACGCGCGGCGGCGGTGATGCTCCTTCTCCTCACATGGGTCGTGCAAGCGTGTCGGAAGGAGCCGCCGAACGGCGAGCTTCTCGTCTTTGCCGCGGCGAGCACGGCGGACGCGATCGGCGATGTGGGTCGCGACTTCGAGGCGGAAACGGGACAGACGGTTCGGTTCTCGTTTGGTGCGTCACGCGATCTCGCGCGGCAAATCCGCGCCGGCGCGCCAGCGGCCGTCTTGATCTCAGCCGATACCGAAACGATCGATGCGCTGGTGGATGCGAAGCTCGTGCGAAAGGAAGATCAGCGGACTTTTGCTTCCAATCGGCTGGTCGTCATCGTCCCCCAAGCAGCCGCCGCGGCCATTCGGACGCCGCGCGATTTGCTCGGCGTCGCGCATCTTGCCATCGGCGATCCCAAGCTCGTACCGGCGGGGAGCTACGCTCAAAAATGGCTCGAGAAGGAGGAGCTCTGGACGGAAGTAGTGCCGCATCTTCTGCCCTCGCTCGACGTACGCGCCGCTCTTGCGGCCGTGGAAACAGGACATGCCGAAGCGGGCATCGTCTATCGCACCGACGCGGCGCATTCACAGCGCGTTCGCATCGCGTACGAAGTGCCGGCGGAGAGGTCACCTACCATCGCCTACGTCGCAGCATGTCTCGTGAGCACCGAGGACGCGGGCGCGCGGCGCTTTCTCGACTTCTTGGCCGGCTCCAAAGGGCGGGCGACGTTCGTTCGCCACGGTTTCGCGGACGATGATCGAAGTCGATGACCTTTCCATTCTGGGCCTCTCTTTGGAGGTGGCCCTGATGGCGACCTTCGCCATCCTCCCGATTGGCGTCGGCTTGGCTTGGTTTTTAGCCGGATGGCGCGGACACGGTCGCGTCGTGGTGGAGTCGATCCTCACCTTGCCGCTCGTGCTCCCCCCGACGGCGATCGGCATCGTTCTTCTCACGCTTCTTTCCAAGAACAATGCCTTCGGCCGCGCGATCGCCCGCGCCGGGATCGACATCATGTTCACGTGGCGCGCCGCCGTGCTCGCCTCGGCCGTCATGTCGCTCCCCCTCCTCGTACGCTCGGCGCGCACGGCGTTCGAAGAGATCGATCCGCGGCTGCTCGGCATCGCGCGAACGCTCGGCGACGGACCTTGGCGCGTGTTTCGGCGCGTTGCGCTCCCGCTCGCGTGGCGCGGGATCGTGGCGGGGGCGCTCTTGTCCTTCTGTCGCGCGCTCGGGGAGTTCGGTGCCACCATTCTCATCGCCGGCAACATCCCGGGGCGAACGCAAACGCTCGCACTCGCTATTTTTCACCGCTCACAAACAGGCCGCGACGGAGACGCGCTGCGCCTCGTGGCGATCGTCTGTTTCGTCGCGCTCGCCGCCGTGTACGCCACCGAGCGACTCGCCCGGCGCCGCCATGCGCCCCCCTCTGCGACATGATCGACCTCAGCATTCGTCTCGCGCTTCAGCCCTTTACGTTGGAGCTCGAGCTCGCCTTGGCGGGGCGGGTGACGGCCGTTCTCGGGCCGTCGGGTTGCGGAAAGACGTCACTGCTCGAGATCATCGCCGGTCTACGGCGGCGCGCCGAGGGGCGCGTCACGCTCGACGGCGCGGTTTTTCTCGATTCCCAGCGCCGGATTCATCTGCCCCCCGAACGCCGGCAGATCGGCTACGTACCCCAAGAGCCCGCGCTCTTTCCGCATCTCGATGTGGGCGGCAATGTTCGGTACGGCCTTCGCTCGGCGTCGGCCGAATCGAACCGCAGCGTCGCCGAAACGATGGATCTTCTGGAGATCGGTGCGCTCGTCGCGCGCTATCCGCAAACGCTCTCGGGAGGTGAAGCGCAGCGCGTCGCGCTCGCGCGCGCGCTCATCACCCGTCCACGCGTCTTGCTCTTGGACGAGCCGCTCGCCGCGCTCGATGCCGAGCTTCGTCACCGCATCCTTCCTTATCTGATGCGCGTGCGCGACGAGGCCAAGATTCCGATGATCTACGTCACGCATCACGTCGGGGAAGCACTCGCCTTGGCCGACGAGGCGGTGGTGATGCGTGCCGGGCGCGTCGAGGCGACCGGGCCTGTTCGTTACGTTCTGACGCCGAAGCTCGTCTCGTCCGTGCGCGGCGACGCCACCTTCGAAAACATCGTGCACGGCGTGGTCACGGCGATCGACGTCGACGCGGGGACGGCCAGGCTCGCGCCGCACGTAGCGCCTTCGGACGAAAGTGGCTCGCCGCCGCCGACGCTCACGGTCCCGACTGGACATGGTCTGCGCGTCGGAAGTCACGCCACGTACCGCGTCGCCAGCGAAGACGTGCTCTTGTTGCGAGGATCCCCGGCCGGCATCTCGGCGCGAAATGTCTTTTCGGCGCGGGTGACGGGGATTGAAACACTGCGCACGGATGTTCTCGTTCGCCTCGAAGCCAGTGCGCTCGAGTGGCGCGCCCTCGTCACGGCCGCGGCGGTGCGCGAGCTCGCAATCGCGCCCGGCGGCGAGCTCTTCGTCGCTATCAAGACGCACTCCCTCGAGCGCCTCGGTTGATGACGCTGTCGTCATGCTCCCGAAAGAAAGCGCGCGGGAATCCGGGCAGAGTGAAATATGCGCTCGCATTGATGCGTCAATTGAATGGATCGCCCGGCCGATGAGTCCTAGGTGAGGCGCCAATTGCTATGGCCAAAGCAGGATAACGGACCCATGCTACGTCCTATGATGAAGCTTTTGCGGCGATGCCACGCGGCGGGTTTGGCTGCGACCGTGCTCATGACCGCGGGGGCGGCCGATGTGCGAGCGCAAGAGGAACCCGCACCGAGTCAAACCCAGCCGTCGCCGAAACGGACGACGAGCACGCAGGTCACTTCCACCGAGGCGGGTGGAACGCTGCCGAGCGAGCCCGTCGCCCCGGCGCCAACGCTGCCGGCGCTTCCCACCGCCGCGCCGCCAGCCGACCCCAACGCGCCCACTGCGGCGCCGCCATCCGAGCCCACCGCGACGGATCAGGCCACTCCATCGAGCGAGCCGCCGTCCCCATCCGAATACGACTACGCCGCCGATACCGATCCGGCCGCGCTCAACGACTTCCGCGATGCGCTGTCGCCTTACGGAACTTGGGAGGAAGACCCGACGTACGGCGTCGTTTGGGTGCCGAGCAGTCTCGTGGTCGGAGCCGACTTCGCGCCCTACGTCAGCCATGGTCACTGGGGGCTCGGCGCGGGCAACGCGTGGATGTGGGTCAGCGATTTCGGCTGGGGCTGGGCTCCTTTCCATTATGGCCGTTGGACTTGGATCGGCGGCCGCGGTTGGGGGTGGATACCCGGTCGCGTTTACGCGCCGGCCTGGGTCGTATGGCGAACGGGATTTTACGACGACTACTACGTCGGGTGGGCCCCCATGCCGCCCAGCTGGTACTGGCGGCGCGGCTGGGCTTACCGACTCGGTTTCGCGCCGTCTGCGCCGTACGTCTTCTGCTCGGCGACGCACGTTTTTGCGCCTCACGTGCGGATGCACATTGCGCCGGCCTCGCGCGTACCCCTCATCGCTCCGCGCACGCGACCGTATGTCGCCGCGAGCCCGAGCGTCGCTTCACCCATGCACACGACGTACGCGATGACGCGTGGGCCGAGCATGGTCGACGCCCATGTTCCCACGGCGTCAGTGCCGGTTCAGCGTGTTGCGCCCGATGCGCGCGCGGTCTCGTTCGCGCGCCAGCAAGTGCCTTCGCGTTCGTTCGGCACGGCGCAACCCGGCGCAGTCACCGGGCGGACAGACGTCTCGGGGCGTCCTTCGACCTTTCCCTCGGCGCCGCGATCGAACGTGTACACGACGAGGCCAATGCCTTCCACCGGCGCGAGCATGTCCGGGCCGCAGCTCTACACGCCGCGCCCGATGGGGCCATCCGCTGCACCGATGCAGCCCATGATGCCGGCGGTGCCCCGTGCGGCTCCCGTCGTGCCCTCCATGCCGCGGTCGTACGGTCCGCCCTCGGCCCCTCTCGTCCCCTCGGTTCCGCGAGCGTACAGTCCGCCCTCGGCACCGATGTACCGGCCCACCCCCGCGCCCGCCATGCGTCCCTCGTCCCCCGCACCGATGGTACGGCCGTCAGCGCCCCCCGTTGTCAACACGCCGCGACCGATGGCGCCGTCCGTTCGTTCGGGCCCCGTCGTGCCCAGGACCTCGAGATGAACACGATTGGCTCGCTCGCAAAGACATCGAACATCGTACGAGGTCTGGCACCGTCGCTCGCGCTGGCGGCGTGTGTCGCCCTGAGCGGCTGCGGCAGCGGGGACGGCTACTACCATCACGGCGGGACCTCGGGGCGGTCGTTCTCGCTTCCGACTTGTCCGAGCGCGAAGACACCGGTGCGGGTGGTGGGAATCGAGACCGATGCGCAGCTCACCACCGAGGCAGGCAAAGGCGCGGGCGTGCTCCTCGAGTACATGAACGGCGGGCACTGGCACATCGCCACCGTCTGCGACACGTCGGTCTCCGGCTATCGCTGCGACTTCGACGTCACCGCGCAAGCCATCGGGGGCAAGGTATCGAACCTGCTTTCAGAGGAGCTCGAGAGCGACGACGTCGCGACGTCTTACTGCTCGGACACCGCTCTTTTGGGCGTGACCACGGGCGCCGACTTCGACGGCATCTGGTTCGACACGGTTCCGGGCGCCACCGTTCGCGTCACAGCCGCACTCGGACAGACCATCTACGACAACATCTTTTTTTGGGTGAGCGAAGGCGTGGTCCACGAGGACGCCAACGCCAATCCCATCGAACTCACACCAACTGCATTGTAAAGGACCGCTGCGGGGGGCAGGGTCCCCCTCCGGCGGCTGCGCAACTCGCGCCGTGTATAACGGCGTGGTGGCGCGATGGGACGGCGCGGCGTGCCTGGCGCTTCGGACAGGGCTTCGCCGCCTCCGGGGAACCCCGCCCCCCGCAGCTATGGGAAGGGGTTGGAGCGATGCTTCGCTTGGTTCGTCGCGGTAAGAGAGCGACACGACGAGCCCGCGGAGTCGCGATGCGCGATTCACTCGGCGGCGATCGCGCAAGTCACACTGATTGCAATCTCCGAGGCACGCATCACCCTGCCGCAACCACACTTTTCATAGCTGTGGGCGGCAGGATCCCCCGGAGGCGGCGAAGCCCTGTCCGAAGCGCCAGGCACGACGCGCAGTCCCATCGCGCCACCACGCCGTTACACACGGCGCGAGTTGCGCAGCCGCCGGAGGGGGATCCTGCCGCCCGCAGCGGTCCCCTTCTTAGGGTCGGCGTTTGTTGGCGCCGGCGTTGTTGCGCTTCTCGGTCTGACGGCGGCGCCGCTCTTCGGGAGCGCCGCTCTTGGCGGCGGGGTGCACCTGAACGAATTGGTAACGACCGGAGGTGCGGATTTTGGCCTCGCCCTCTTTGACGCGTTCGCGCGCGAGCTCGATGAAGCGCGACTGCGCGCGAATCGGCGTTTCGCCGGGCGCGGCGGTCACGCGGGCGTAGCTGCCGTCGGAGCGCAACGTCCAGGTCTTGACGTTGTCGGCGCGCGAGATGGCGATGATCTCGTTCATGAGTCTATTTTTGATGTCGGGATCGACGATGGGCACCATCACCTCGACACGGCGATGGAAGTTGCGCGGCATCCAATCGGCGCTGGAGATGAAGACCTCGTCCTGACCGCCGTTTTTGAAATAGGCGACGCGCGAATGCTCGAGGAAGCGATCGATGAGCGCGCGTACGCGAATGCGCTCGCTCACCCCGGGAACGTCGGGGCGCAGCCCGCACACGCCGCGTACGAGCAACGTGATGGGCACCCCTGCTTGCGCCGCTTGATAGAGGGACTCGATGACGTCGGGATCGACGAGAGCGTTCAGCTTGGCGACGATCCCCGAAGGGCGGCCCGCTCGCGCGTGCTCGGCTTCGCGCCGGATGAGCCCGAGCACCGCCTCGTGCAGACCGAGCGGCGCGACGACCAGCAAGTTCCATTTGGCGGGGGCGCTGTAGCCGGTCAGCAAATTGAAGAGCGCCGTGACGTCTTCGCCGATCTGCTCGCGCGCGGTAAAGAGCGACAGATCAGTGTAAAGGCGGGCTGTCGCGGGGTGGTAGTTGCCCGTCGAAAGGTGGACGTAGCGGCGGAGCTTGTCCTTTTCGCGGCGCACGACGAGCGCCGCCTTGGCGTGCGTTTTCAGCCCGAGCAGACCGTAGACGACGTGAACGCCCGCCTGTTCGAGCGTGCGCGCCCAGTGGATGTTGCTCTCCTCGTCGAAGCGCGCCTTGAGCTCGACGATGGCCGTCACTTGCTTGCCCATCTCGGCCGCGCGCGCGAGCGCCTTGATGATCGGTGAGTCGCCGCTCGTGCGGTAGAGCGTCTGCTTGATGGCGAGCACTTGCGGGTCATCGGCCGCGCGGGAGATGAACTCGACCACGGTGTCGAAGGACTCGTACGGGTGGTGAAGGAGGATGTCCTTTTCGCGGATGGTGGCGAAAAGATCGTCCGACTCGCGCAGCGGCGGCACGATCTGCGGCGAGAACGGCTCGTCGCGCAGCTCGCGCCGGTCGTCGCGCACGACCACGCGCGCCAGATCGGCGAAGTTGAGCGGACCGTTGACGTGGTAGACGTCTTCCTGCGGATCGAGCTTGAGCGCCTGGCAGAGCCGGGCCAGTGATCCCGGCAGGACCTCGCCGCTGATCTCGAGGCGAACGGCGTTGCCGCGGTCGCGACGGCGCAGCTCTTGCTGAATCGTCTGCAGCAGGTCTTCCGCCTCTTCCTCGTCGATCTCGAGGTCCCAGTTGCGGGTGACGCGAAATGCGTAGGTGCCGCGCAGACGAAGGACGGGGAAGATCTGACCGACGTGACGAGCGATGAGGTCTTCGAGCAGCACGAACGCGGTTCGCGCGCCGGCGCGCTTCACCGGCATGACGCGGGGAAGCATGGCCGGAACCTGCACCACGCCGAACCCCGGCTCGAGCAGCTCGTTCTCGCGCGCGAACATGACGCCGAGATTGAGGCTCTTGTTGCGCAAGTGCGGGAACGGGTGCCCGGGATCGATGGCGATCGGCGTCAGCACCGGGAAGATGTCGTTTTTGAACATCGCGTCGAGGTTGGCGAGCTCCTCGGGTGCGAGATCGGCTGGTTTGACGAGCATCACCCCCTCGCGCGTGAGCGCGGGAAGGAGTTGGTCGGTCCAGCAGCGGTACTGCGTGTCGACGAGCTTGTGGGCGCGCGCGCTGAGCGCGGCGAGCTGCTCTTGCGGCATCATGCCGTCGGGCGGCGGCTCTTCCACTTCGCCCGACAGCTGCTGCTTCAGCCCCGCGACCCGGACCATGAAAAACTCGTCGAGGTTGACGGTGACGATAGACAGAAACTTGAGTCGCTCGTAGAGCGGGACGCCCGGGTCCTCCGCTTCGGCGAGCACGCGCGCGTTGAACTCGAGCCACGACAGCTCGCGGTTCACGTAGAGGGCCGGCGCGTCGAGCGCTGGAGGGGCGGGGGTCGAAGTCGCCGAAGGGGGCGGCGCGAGCGAACCGCTCACCGCTGGAGCGCCGCTCGGCGTCGTGGGTGACGCCTGGGGCGCGCTTGGCGGAGGGAGCGACTGGCTCGGCGGCGCTTGCGTCACCGGCACGATGGCTCCCGCGGGGGGACCGGGATTGACGAGCACCACGGGCCCGGCTCCCACGACGGGGGCGGCTGGCTGTGGTGAACTCGGCGGCGCCGCGGTCGGACCAACGGCCGGAGCGACGACGGAAGATCCCGAGCTCGCATGCCCATTCGCGGCGGCGAGCAAAGGAAGCCCATAGTCAGGGGAAGACGATCGCGGCGCGTCCATATCCGACAGCGTACTCCGCTCGATCTCGTCGGCCACGGCAGCGTCATAGCGCACCCGATCGGCCCCGGGCATGTCGTTTTGCCGCATCGCGGCCGCAACGTTCGCCAATCCGAAGGGTTACGAAGCAGCAATGTTGCCCCAAATTCACCTTTACGTACCTCGACCTACACAGATTGCAGCAGGGCACGGGCGCTCCACACGCCGAGTACGCCTGCTGCCGCGCATCCGACGATCATGGCCGCTGCATAGGCGGCCGCTTTCGTCGCTTGTCCTTGTTCGACAAGACTCAGCGTGTCGTAGTTGAACGCGGAGTACGTCGTGAACCCACCCAAAACGCCCGTCGTGAGAAAGAGGCGCGCATCGGGCGAAATGCGCGCTGACACCACCGCCACGCTGTGCACGAAGCCGATGAGAAAGCAGCCGAGCAGGTTGACGATCATGGTGCCGAACGGAAAATCCGGTGAGATGAGACGGGCCGCTGCGATCGTCGTGAGGTAGCGCGCCACGCTGCCCGCGCCTCCGCCCAAAAACACGTAGACCAGACGACTCAAGCGACCTCGTGTTGCGCCGTCGCTGCGCGGTCGATCGTGCAGACCTCGTGCCTCAGGCTATAGCGGAGGGTGCGCAAACTGGTATTCTTGGCCTAAACTCGGGCAGGTGGCTTCTAGAAAGGGAGAGCAGATGGCGGAACCCAGCACGATGAACATGGTGCAGAAGATTGCCTCGCTGCAAGACTTCGCCCTCTATCGGGACCTCGCGTGGGAAGGGTCCTTCGAAGACTATCTCCAAATCGTGCGCGAGCGTCCACAGGTGACTCGTAACGCGTTCCAACGCGTTTACGACATGATCATCAGCTACGGCACCGAGGAGTACATCGACAACAAGAAGAAGCTCGTCCGCTACAACTTCTTCAAGGACGAAATCGAGGGCGGCGCCGACGCCATCTTCGGCCTCGACATCCCGCTCATGCGCCTGGTGCACGTCCTCAAGGCGGCTGCCGAGGGGTACGGCCCCGAGAAGCGCGTCATTCTCCTGCACGGTCCGGTGGGATCGTCCAAATCGACCATCGCCCGCCTTTTGAAAAAGGGGCTCGAGCAGTACTCGCGTACGCCCGACGGCGCGCTCTATACGTTCGAGTGGCGCAACCTCAAAGACGTCGGCCTCGGGCAAAACGACCACGAAGCGTGCCCCATGCATGAAGAGCCGCTCCGTCTCATCCCGCTGCAATGGCGCGACAAGGTCGTAGGCGAGCTCGGGCTCTCCAACGATCAATGCAAAGTGAAG
>DATHEQ010000026.1:0-11313 GCA_035318505.1 Polyangiaceae bacterium
GCCCGCCTCGCTCGCTCCTCAGCGCCTCGCGATCCGGCGGCCGCCACTGGCGCTGCCGGGCTTCGTGCTCGAGGCGCTGCTGCCGAAGCGGCTCCGTAACTCGGAGCTTCACCGGTGGGTCGTGCAGCTGCTGCACGGGGCCACCGGACGCGAGCCGTCGTAGCTTCCGACTGTTCGGGTGGGTCCGGGCTGCTCGTCTCGCACGTCGAAGCGAGTGATGAGTTCAACCACGACCAGCGCGACGAGCATCCATAAGGTGCGTCGAGATGCGCGGGGGGGGCAAGCGTGGCGACGGGCACCGTCGTCACGCTTGGATCCGCCGCGCCGACCCGAGCGAATCCAGAGATCCGGCAGCGATGGTAACACCGTTCTGGGTGCGGCGTCGCCAAGTCCGGCAGCCTTAGCAACGCCGTCGGACGGTGGCGTCGCCAAGTTTGGCAGCTAGGTCGCCAAGGTTCCACGAGCTGGTAGTCGATTCGAGGAGCCAGTTCCTCGTTGTTGTCGATGGTCGGTAACAATCGAGCTCTTAGAGGAGGCCCGTTCCACGCGACGCGCTGTTGACGCCGTTACTGAGGGCGCATAGAACGTTGTTGGAACGGCGTCTGTCCGGAAGGACGGAGCTGTGACGTGCCTGCGGGGGCCTGACACGCCTTTCCCCCTGGAGCGCCCCTCCGAGCAGAGAAGACTCGCGAACGTAGTCGTCTTTAGACGGTGGAGGTGCTGTGATGGATAGGTCGACCAAGTACGATGTCACACGCGGCGTCTCGGACGTTTACATTGAGGCCGTCAGCGAATTGTCCAAGGCCTTTCGTCGCCAGACGACGATTAAGATCCTCGTCGTGGTGGACGGCTCCGTTTCGCTCACGGAAGACACCGAAGGTTTCGGAGTCGGGCGCATAGTACGGTTGTTGCGCGAATCGACTGTCGGCTGCACGCGTTTTGAGGTCGATACCGCGCGCCGTGACGGCGATGCTGGAGCGCCAACCTATCGCAATTTTCGCTTCGACCTGGTGGAAAGTGGCGGTGTCTTTGAATCACAAGCGATTAATAACACGGCGATCAACGTACCTATAATCAACAAGTATGACGAGGTGTGGTGTTTTGGGTTCAACCCCGGCAACCTGGCTGGGCCAGATGAAGACATTACCCACCCGGGCGCGCAGCCGACCGGTGACAACGAGCTCAAAGTGCTTACCCAGTGGATGAACGACCGGCGCGGCGGTTTGCTCGCCATGGGCGATCACGATTATCTGGGCGCCTCGATGTGCCACCGCATACCGAGAATACGCTCGATGCGCCGATGGACCGCCGCGCAAGGCGTACCGCCAATCGGCGGCGCCAGCCAGTTCAACACCGCTCGACGGATTGACACCAACCAACCGTTCACCGCAGGACAGATGGCCGGCACGGACATCATTCCGTTTGAGGTACAGGAGGATTCGAAGCCGCAACGAATCGACTGGGTACCGTGGATCGCGCAACAAGTGAACATCTTTCAGATATGGCAAAGGCCACATCCTATTCTCTGTCATCCTGTTTACGGCCCGATCGACGTAATGCCCGATCATCCGCATGAAGGCTGGTTGTTCGAGGATAGTGAAATCGATCTAGCCGCTCCGCTGGAAGTTCCGACGCTCGCCGGCGATGAGTACCCCACCGTGAGTGGCAATCAGCCGAGGCCGACGCTCATCGCGTACGGGACG
Organism: Polyangiaceae bacterium; assembly: GCA_035318505.1. Classification (GTDB taxonomy): domain Bacteria; phylum Myxococcota_A; class Polyangia; order Polyangiales; family Polyangiaceae; genus DASWDH01. The sequence goes on from DATHEQ010000026.1 coordinate 1,704, forward strand.
ACGACCCCGAACCCGCCCTTCAGGCTTGCGAAAGGCCCGTCGCCGAAGAAGCGCTTCGGCATGATCAGCGTCTATGACGGGCATGCGGCAAACGTGGGACGCGTGGCGACCGATTCGACGTGGCACCATTGGTTCGACCAAAACATCGACGAGATCGAGGCGAAGGGCGGTGAAAACTGGGCGAAGATCAGCCGCTATTTCTTGAACGTGGCCACTTGGCTTGCGCCGCCGATGCCGGTCACATTCTGCCTGGCCCAGGATGTTTTGGTGTCGCATTTCACCTATGTAGGCTTTCAGGAGTACACACCCAAGTCCAGCGTGTTCGATCTAGGCAGGGCGCTCTACACGGAACTCGCCCGGCACTGGGGTCCTTGTTGGGTGTCGAATTGGGTACTCGAACAAGTCAGGGCCGTCGATACCGACTTTTGGGCATGGCTGAAGGACCGGTTGTTCTGGAAGGACGGAATACCTGTACCGGGCGGTGACCCTTGCCTGTCATGTCCGCCGTTCGAATTGATCGAGCTCGCAGTGTTGGGTGGAATGGTCCGCGCAACATTCCCGACAGCCGCCGACATTAAAGCTGAGATCGCCAAGAAAAGCGACCGAGCGGTGAAGGTATCGCCAGAATCCCTCGTCAAGATAGTCGAAGAAGGTGTTGCAATCGGCCTAAAGGAGCTACGCCGAACGCTGGCAAGATCGATTGAAGAGGTAAGGCCGTTGCTTCGCCAAGGGTGAGCGCGGATGGCGTGAGCTCGTCATTGGCACGAATCTGCCGCAAATCTGGCTCGATCATTTACTCGTGCTCGCAATGCTTCAGCATCCGAGCAGGCGATGTCGCTGGGGGCGCTTCGTGCTCGTCTACCCATCAGGGAATCCGAGTTTCACACGCGCGGCCGCCGCCTATCGCGCGGTATTGCGCGACCCAACGACGTTCGAATCGTAAGCGTCCGGCCACCGGCGTCGTGACCGCATGGCCCGCAAGCCGCGATGGTGCTCGCGGGAGCGAGACAGATGCAGGCGCCGCCCCCAGAAGCGAGCAACTTCAGGTTTGTGTCAATCGTCCCACTCACTTGGACGATCAGGCCTTTCGCGAATAGTCCGCCGCCGAAGCCTGCAGCCATGGCGCACAAAAACCTGATGATGCCATACTGCTCCCTGGGGAGACGAATCGGCTTGGTTGAAAAAAGCGACACGCTGACGAGAGCCATCAGCCATAGGCACCAGGAGGCAGAGGCTTGCTCCAACCGCGTCTGCACGCCTATCGCCGCGAACATTGCCCCTCTCGGATTGTGAGCAGATGCTATGCCGCAACGAATCGCGTAACAACGAAAAAGTGCGAGCAGCATAAGTTGAGGAAGTCTCCACGCAAGCCCTTCCAGGCGCGCCATCAGCGCATATGCAATTTGTCACGCAATCACGGAATACCTGGCCCGAATGGAGTCGACCTCGTGCGGCAATTTGACCCGACGGGTTGACGTAGCGCGTGAGCGCCACCTCGAAGACATCAACGAGCGTGGCCAGAGCAGAAGCGTGGTATCTCATGGAGCCTCGACCGACCACGGTCGACGGAGGCGGCATCGCGGTTGTTGGTGTCTCACATTTCGGCGGGGGCCGGGTCCACCGAACAGGTGATTTTGCGGTCGGGCGCGAGCCGGCCGGCCGAGGAGATGACAGAGATGCGGTTGAGGACCGGAATTCGCTGGCATCGAACGAGCGTCGCCCTGGCTTGGATCATTGCATCCCTTGCTTTTGTCATTTCCAACCGAGCCGATGCCGAAGTCATCAGCGAAGTGACAGTTACGGCGAGCGGACCGGATACGACGTTGCCGCTTCGATCCACCTTTTACTTGAAAGGTAAGGTTCAGACGACGGAGGAAGCCGTCGCCCCCGTTTTCATTCGTTATAGCAATGCCGTGTGGGGCATTGCCCCTGCGCAGGGTTGCGGCGAGATCGCCAAGGCTCTCGAGGACTACGCCCTCTCGGCGTCGCTCTTCGAGCGCGGCAAGAACCGCACGACCGTTGCCGCGCTATGGCCGAAATGTAAGGAAGTGTCGAACCCGGCGCCGCCCGGAGCAAGCGCGTGTGAATCGTCGAAATCGACGTACGAGGACGTCAAATCCGCGCCCGTCATGACGCCCGGCGTCTGGACACGAAACAAAGACGACGAACAAGAGTTCAAAGTCCTCGTAGGCGATCCAGACTTCTTCATCCCCGGCGCGCGCTATTGCATGTTCGTCTACAAACGCGTGCGCAACACCGAATCGGTCAGTTACAAGGTGGAGGCTGTCGTTGCGCGATACGCGCGCGAACTCGAGGGGTGCAACAAGATTAAAGATAAAGACGCGCATGAGGAGAAGAAACAGCGCGAAAGGTGCAAGACGGATGCTCAGCAGCAAGCGATCCGCGAGGTCAAAGCATCTTCGCCGCAGCTGGCCGGTCATGAGGGCAACCTGGTGGCCCTCGGAGAAAGTGCGAGTAAGGCGCTGGAGGAGACTAAAAACGCCGCGACCCAACTCGATGGCTGGATTCGGGTAGGCGTGCCATTGCCCGGCGAAGGAAAGAAACCCCTTGCAGACGAAGCGGAGGAGTCGCGTTCCAACAAAAAGGCCGCGCCGGCCGAGAACCAAACGGATGACGTCAAACCTGTGACCGAAAGGGACGTCGGGTACGCGCCGCTCCAAGATCCATTGGCGATGATCATTGCACGCCTGCTGGTTCGGGAAGGGAGGATGCTTACTGCCCTTGTGCCCAAGAGATCGGCCTTCGGGTTCTTTTACGAAAGCGGACGGTTCGAGGTTCGCTATCTCGGGATTCTCGACGACTTGACGGGGATCCGCGTCCGCGAGGACTTGACGAGAAGGCAGCTGCCAAAGCCGCGCCCGGACGAGAAACCTCGCTCCAACGAGCCGACGAAGTGCGAGGAAATCAAGCAATGCTCGGTCCTCGTGGACTTCGACCGCATCCGCGTGCCCGACTCGCAGCTGACATTGAAGGACCTCTTGCTCCTTGCACGCAAGCGAATCCGCTTCGGGCAGACATTCCTGGCCATCGGCGATCTCTTCACGTCGGGCATCGAGCCGGCCCTCAAGGCCGGTGACGCTGGGAAGCAGAAGATCGAAGCGCTCGAACAGCTGCTCGCCGAATGGTCAGCCTTGGTTGAGGCGTCGCCGAAGTCGATCTTGCAGCAAGAGGTGTCGGATTGGTTCAGCGGTTCCGTGGCCGATCCCCCGAAAAACGGCCCAGACCCATTCGAACATCTTCGCGCCCGCCTGGCAGATTATCGGCGAGACCGCGACGACCTGGCTCCGCTCGTTCGGAAGGCATTCCTCGAACGTATCGAGGTGCAAGGCTATTCGAACGCGCCAGTCTCGCTAAAGCTCGACATGTCGCAAAAGACCTTCTTTACGACCTACGTCACGGTGTTCCTAGGTTCGGCGCATTTCTTGAAACCAAGTCTCGCGTCCACGTACACGGGCGTCCAAATCTATCTGTTTCCCAATCCCATCGACGAGCCGATGTGGACGAACGGCGTGTCCGATCTGCGGCGGATCGCGAGTCTAGAGGTGGGCGTGGCGCCTGACTTCGATGGCGAAGGCGGTCGCTACACCAAACCCAATTTCGCACCCATGCCGGTCTTCCTCGGGGTGAGCCTGCAACCCATCCCTTACATCACAGCATCGTTCGGGCGAGCTTTTCTCGGCGCCCGGCGTACCAGCTTGCCGCAGGAGGAACCTTCCAACGTCGGCGCCTGGTATGCCGGCCTTTCCGTGCAGGCCAATGTGCCTGATCTCGTCCGATCGCTCATGGCGGGCGGCGCCAACTCGAGCACCAAGGAGGCCAAGTGAACCAGATTCATAGTCTGCAGGTACCGAACAAGATCGTCTTCGGGACTTCGTTCGATATCAAGGTGACATACACCGCGCAGCTTCCTGCACCGCCGCCAGTGCCTCCCGATTCGCAGCAGCCTCAGTCGGCGGCGCCGCCCAACGTTGTGCTGCCGCCGCCCATCTTTTTGGACGCAGAATTCGAGGCGAAGATCGAGCCAGCCGCGGTGCCGACGCAGCCAGGGAAGCACACCGACACCTTCCAAATCGTACTTCACGACGAGGCCGACCCGTCCGCAACGCGGGACGTCTTCATCGTGGCGAAGCTCGGCTTTTCCATCGCGAAAAAGTCAACCAGCGGACAACAGAAAGCGGACACGCCATGAGGAATCATTCCCGTCCGCTATTGGCAATCGCGCTTGCTTCCGCCGCCAGCACCTGTGGCCCTGATCCGGGCCGCTCACAGCCGGTCTTGACCGTCGAGAAGCGCCTGGAAGCGCCCTCCGATGGCGAATGCTACGCACCGTGCCGCGGGTCGTCTGCGCCCGCGGTGGGCATCCATCCGTGCAACCTAGGAGCCGTCGATTGTGGCTTGATCGGCGCATCGGATCTGATGCGCCTGACGGTCGACTACGGGGTCGTGGCCCTGGAGAGCGCCAACGGTTTGGTGGCGCCCAAAGTGCAACTCGTCGCGGGCAGCGCCGTTGCCGTCGAGCAGACGCTCCTGTTCGGTCCCGTGGCGAGCGGCGCGGTTTCTCACATCTACGCCGCGGGGGAGGTGCGAGCGCCCTCGCTCTCCGCGAACGCGCGCGTCTTGGCGCATCTCGGCGACGGAACAGTGCTGGAAGGTCCGATTCTGACGGTAGCGGCGCCGCACCCAACGCTGTCCTTGCCCGGTTGCGGCGATCCATCCACCTGCTCGCTCGAGGCCCAAGTCGGGCGCCAGGCGGTGCGCGTATCCATCCCCGGAGCGATGAACGCGACGAAGGCGGTGGTGACGAGCACGGTCGACGGCGTGCCTGATCCCATCACGCTCGAGATCCCGCTCGACATCGTCACCGCAGAGGTCCGGCACGGCACGCGTTTTCTTCACGTACCGGAGGCCGGCAAGATCTGGATGCTCGAGGCCCAAGTCGACGATCTCCCCGTTTCCCCCGCACTGCAGGTCTTCCTCCAACCTCCCACCATCACCGCCGAAATCGTCGGTTGCGCGCCAGGGGCCAACTGTGAGCTCCGCGCAGGCACCGAAGCGTTGATCGTCGTGAGCGCCCCCAGCGAGACGCTCGTTCACAACGCCACGGTGGCGTCGATTGTCGGCGGTGGTCGCACCGGCGACGCCGTCATCGCGCCGCTCGTCGCGTGTGCAGGCGGCGTCCACTGCGCCGTCGTTTCTCTGCCCATTCCCAACGCCCCAGGGAAGACATTCCGCGCCACCGCGCTGGTCGGCCGTCACGACGCGTCGACGGCAATTGGCGTCATCGGCGCGGCGAATTCCGCTCCCTAACGACATACGGCGCAAGCCGTATCGATCTTCTCGCAATGCTGCGCCTTGGCCCACCTTCGATGACATGAAGCGACCACAGCGATGGTCAATTATCCCAAAAGTAGCCGCAGTAAGCCCGTGCACAGCTCGGCGCGCCGTTTGAGGTTTGCCGGCAAGGCGAAATGGCGTCGGTGTGTGCGCGCGCCGCTTGCCAGGAACGGGATAGCCGAAGGACGCCGACTTGGATATCGTCTTGACTGCGGATGGCTCCGAATGCTCCGGCAAACCAAGAGAGGGGAAAGAACATGGGGAACCAGGTACCGGTAAGGCCACGAAGGGAGCTTCGGCATGTTGCGATCGCGACGTTCGCGTCTGTAGCGTGCGCCTGCAGCGTCACCCAGCAACCTCAGCCAGCCCACCCCGACAGCGTCGAAGTTCTGTTTCCATGGCCAGCCCAACTGGCGGCGGCATCGGAAGGGCAATGTTCGAAAATCGAGTCCAATGTAAGGGCCGGCCTTGCGTACGAAGGCGAAGTTTGGCTCGCCGTGACCTGCGTCGTGGACCGACTCGTGACAACCGGTCGAGCGCAGGAGGTCGACGGGTTTCTTACCGCTGTGCGGCGATTCGAGAGCGGGACGCAGTCGTTCATCACGGTCACCCCCGAACAAGCTCGTGCCGCGGGGTTCGTTCTGGCTGACCCGCCACCCAAGGAGGTCACCCTCTACGTATCCAACGAACAGCGCGCGAAGCACGACTCGCTGAAGTCCATTCAAGCACCCACATTGGGATCGGGGAGCTTCCGAGGGCTCTGCCTCCCCTGGCGGCGCAAACAAGGAGTGGGTGGGCACTACGAAGTCACCGAACAAGCCATCCATCGTGTACGCGCGGCGGGCATACCTGTGACTCCGGCGGCGGCCGCCGTTTTGGCAGACGCATCCCAGGATGTCGACTCGTTCGAATGGAACCAAATGGCGGCCCACGGACAGACTGCCGACGCGGGCGGCTTGCCGTCGGAGAGTGAAGAAGCCGCCAAGCAACATTGGCACGATTGGATCAAGGGGCGGATCGCAGAAGCCGGAAAACGCTGCGCCGCCGACCAGGACGACGTCCGTCTGCAAGGTGTTTACTTGTTGGGGTATGCAATTCACGCCGTAGAGGACGTGGCGTCGCATCGCGGCCGGACGAACCCCGAGCATGCATACAACGCCCTTCTCGAAGCCAATCCCGACAATGAGCAGGGCATCGACAAGTTGGCCACCGAGTTGGCCGGCGATGTTCTGATCGGCGCTCTTCGAGGAAAGGCCAGCGCGTGCCTACCCATACTCGGTACGCTCTCCAAAGGGTTCCTGCTCTTTCCAGAAAAGATGAGCGCCTTCCAGTTCGGGTGGCAAGGCAATCCGGTCGAGCTCGTCAAATACGAAGTGTCCGTCGCCGATTTCATGCCGCACAAAGACAAGCCACAGGCGCGGACCCGCTGGTTCGGGCCGGTCGGATCGTGGGCGCCCAACAGTACGTGCAAGCTCAATCCGGGTTGTATGGCCGTAGAGGCAATCGCGCTCGATGCGGTTCACTGATTCGGCGCGGCTGGTTCTCGCATGTTCGCTGATAACCTCTCCCTCCATCGCGGCGGAGCCGGATGATTCGTTGCGAGCGGTGGTCGTTCAACTGCGGGTGCCGGTCGACAATGCCCCCGAGCCCGAGTGTGGCGTGGGGATCCTCGTCAGCGACAAGCTCATCCTCACTGCTGGCCACGTCATCAAGGATGCCAAGGAGATCTTTGTGACGTCGGCTTCGCTCGTCAATGCGGGAAAGGAGGAGCGCCGGTACAACATCGCCAACGGTGAAGCTTCGCTCGCCGTGCTCGGGACGGACAGGTCGATCGACATCGGTGTCGTGGTTCTTCGGTCGAGCTGGCCGGAATGGGAGGACACGCACTCGCCGACGATCACCGCCCTGTCGCCGGAAACGTTCCGAAACCTTCAGGGCTTCGCATTTTACGCATTTCACCGTTCCGGGATGTGCAAGGGCCAAAACCAGGGTGAGGCGCAAGGCCTTCATCGCCGCGCGGCCCAGATGGACAATCCGCGTTACAAGTACCGGGACGAAGAGGTGCTGCGTATCCGACCTCCCCTCGACAGATCGTACAGCGGCAGCCCGCTCGCGCTCGCACCCTGCGGGGTCGAGCCTTGGTGCATCGTCGGCGTTCAATCGATGCTGACCAACGACGCCCAAGCTCAAGCCTCCTTTGCCTTCGGATTCCAAGACCCGAGAGTCCGTACGTTTTTCGAAAAGGAGGTGGGGATGTCACTCGACAACTACCAAGATCCCCGAGTCGCCCCCGACGGCTTTCAACTCGCGTTGGGCGGCGTGACCGATCTGCACGTGGGCAAAGGAGTGACGGGTTCCATGGTCGGATTGGCGGGTGATGCGGGCTGGGCGCTGGGGCTGGGACATTTCAAGTCGACCGCCATCACTTTCGGTTTGTCGTACGTTTACCAGTGGGCCATTCAGACCGAAGTGCGATCATTCGTGGTCGCGCCGGACGGGTTACAGCGCTTCGCGAGTGGCAGCATTCCGATCCGGACCGCGCAGCGGATCGAGCCGACCGTCGGCTTCGAGCTCTTTCGAACGAATCCAATCATCTTCTTGGGCGCGCTTGGATTTTCCTACAGCAGTTATTCGTTTAGCGACGAGTCGGCGCCGTCGATCGATACCCCGAGCGCCATCGGCGCCGTGCTGCGTTTCGGCGCGGGCTTTCGTTTGGCCCGGCATTGGAGTTTTGACCTCTTGGTCAGCGCGCGAATGATGGGATATTCGTACGCCGGATCTCGATACACCCTCGTTCCTGGCGTACTCGCGAGCGAACCCGCAACCGCGACGGGAGGCACGGCTGGTCTGAAGGCCAGCCTCGCTTACTGGTGAGGAGTCGTAGATGTCGACCATCTCTCGTCGCTCGACGAATTCGCTTCTTGTCGTGGTACTCGCCGCGGCCATTTTGGTTGCATGCGGCGGCGACGACAACGCGCCGGTCATCAAGTGCCGGCAGGACGCGGAATGCCCGTCTTCGCATACGTGTACCGATGGACGTTGTGCTTGCGACGCAGACAAGTGCACCGGCCAATGCACTTTCAATGTGTGCCGCCGCACGTCGTGCTCGAGCGCGAACAACCGATGCGGCATGCCAGGGTACGATCTCTGCGACCCTTTCGCGGACGAGTGCTACCCAGAGAACGGCCTTTGCAAGGACGACAAAGATTGTCCAACGTTCGGCGGCGTCGCGACGGCCTACGGCCCCACCCGTTGCGGACCGCGCGACACGTTCTGTCATACGCTTCCCCCGGAAAGTGACCGGGTCATCAGTTTCGAAGATACACAGTCTCTCCCTATGATCCCGATTCCTGACCAGCGCTTCGCCGATTCGACGGCCGTGCACTTCGATTGGCCCCGCTCGGAATTGACGGTGATCGCCAGCGTTCTCGCCAAACGCCCGCCCATTTTTGCGCCCGACGTCGCCGATGCCATCTGGGCGGCGTTTCTCGAAACCGGCTCGGCCGGGGTGAGCTGGAGCGAAGGGGCGACACCCGACGGCGCCGTTTGGCGGCGACCCCCGGATCCTCTCCCCGAAACGCCATTGTATTTTGTGGCGGTGGGCTACGCCGGGAGCCAAGTCTTGGCCATGAGCGATCTCATCCCATTTCGCGTGACCTCCGAGTGGCCCGCGCTGGGCGAGCTATGCGATCGCGACAGCGAATGTTGGACGCCCCAAGACGTTCGCGCGTGTTACGAGGGTCGTTGCGTCCGCCCCTGTCTTTCCCATGTGGACTGTGCCAATCTCGGCGACGGTCGCTGCGGTCCGCCTATGCTGAATGCGGCACGGTATTGCGGTGTCCGCAAGCCCGAAGACGATGGCGGCACGCTCGACGCGCTGGTCCAGTGAGCATGATGGGGCGGCGCAAGACGAAGAAAAAGCAGCGCGAGTTCTAGGAGGGACGTGCGCTCCTCTCGTCGGGCACATCGTGCTGGTGGAGCGTAAGTCAATCAAGCGCTGACGGGAAGGAGGGGCCCCGGCGCAGCGCGCCCGGAAAGTTCAGCAAGGGCATCCGCGTCGCATACGGGAAGAGCTTGGACGGTCGGGTTGCGTCTCGAAATGGATCCGAAATCGCGACGAGGGGACACCCGCGCGACCGAACCTCGGTCCTTGGGTGGTAGCCGGTGTTCGAGGGTCTCTACGCGACGTCGCCGAGCGACTTTCGGCGCAGGACGACGCTCTTCCACCAGGGGGGCCCGCGGCTGGGCGAGCGGC
>DATHEQ010000027.1:0-10746 GCA_035318505.1 Polyangiaceae bacterium
CGCGGCGTTGGGAAAGCGCCGCTTGGGAAGGCGAAAGGCGAGCGGGACGCGCAGTGACATCATGCCGCGCAAGTTGTCGCCGTGGCCCACGCATGTCGGACACTCGTAGAGACCTTCGCCGTGGTCGGCGGTGAGCACGACGATGGTGTCCTCGAGATTCCCGGTCGATTCGAGACTCGCCAGAAGATCGCCGACAGCGGCGTCGGTCTCGGCGAGCGCCGCGCGATAGAGCGCCTCGACCTGCGCGCGATCGGCGGGCGTACGCACGTCCCCATGCGTCACGTCCTTGCCGAAGCGAAGCGCGGGGTCCGCCCCCGCTACCGCGCCGCGGCCGTCGAAAGGGCTCGAGGACGTGTAGGGGAAGTGCGGCTGCGAATAGAACGCCAGCGCAAACCAGGGCCGCGTGACGTCGAGGTCCACGGCGAGCTCGGCGGCGAGCACGCGTGGATGCGAAAACGACGCGAGCCCGCGCATGAGCTCGGGAAGCGGCGCCGGCATCCAACGTGCGAAGGAAGGCGGCCCCGCATAGAGCAGCGCCGCGAAACCGAGCGCCAAAGGCTGGCGACCGAGAAGACCCTGACCGAGCATCTGTTCCAGCTCGACGCGGGGCACCGACTGTTTCTGAAAGCCAAAGTTCATCCGGCCGAACGACTCTCCCGCGTACTCGGCGACGACGGTCGTCGCGTACCCGAGCGCGGCGAGATGCGCCGGCATGGCCAGCTCACCGAGCTGGGAACGCGCGGCCGTGGGAAACATCGTCTCCACGCCGTTCGCGAGGGGCGGCAGTGACGTGAGAAGCGCCGCCCACGAAGGCGCAGTTCGCGGAACGGTGACGAGCGCGTTGGGAAAGTACACCGACTCGCGACACAAGCGCGCGAGGGCCGGCGTCGCAGCGGGGTCGATCTTGTCGGGCCGGAGCGAATCGACACCGAGCAAAAGGATGTTCGGGTAGCGGCGCAAGGGCGCCTCGCGCGCGACGGCGGCGGGCATGGCGGCATCGCGCGCCGATGGGCGCGCTCCCGGCCATTCGCGCAGCTCGAAAACCGAAAACCACGCCGCGGCGACGACCGCTCCCAGCGCGCCGACCAACGCCTCGGCCGTACGCGGCGAGCGCGTTCCAAAGCGCGCCCAGGCAACCGCCGACAAGATCAGGAGCGCCGGCCAGAGGAGCTGAGAAACGGCAAGCCAGGGTGCCGCCACGCGGCTCGCGCTGAGGATCGGCAAAAATAAGCCGGGGTGACGCCGCGCTTCCGCACCCCAGAAGACGAGGTGCACGAAGAGCGCGATGAAAAACCAAGCCGCCCACGCCTTGATGGCGCTTTTCGGAAACGCACGCTGCGCGCTCAAGAGCGCGACGAGCCCCGACGTCGTTGCGAAGAGCGCCAGCACCTCCGCGCCGCCGACCAGCGCGAGGGCGCGCGTTACCCGAAGAAGGTAGTCGGCGAATGCCGCCGCGCCGACCTGCACTGCCCCCTCATCGGTGACCCCGGCGTAGCTGGTGCGTACGAGCACGAAGGAAACCGCGCTCATGACGAGCGCACCTACAACGAGCGCCAACAGGTAAAGCAGAGCCTCCCGCCAAATCTTTTGCATGACGACCGAAAGCGGCAGCGCCGACGGACGGCCGACCTTACCACCATGTGTGCCGCGCGAAACGCACGACCTGGCGTCCGGTGCCTGGCGCCTGAAAGTTTCGTGCTTATCGTCTGCGGGTGGCGCTTTCCCCGCTTCTTGGCTCGGCTCCCTTGCCCTCCCCCGTTCCCCCCGCCGACCCAGAGAACGCGTCCCTCGGCCCGGTAGGCCGACTCGCGCAATTGCGGGAGTGGACCCTCGTGCTTTCTTCGATGGGCATTGCCCATGCCGTTCGTGACCTCGGCAATTCGTGGGTCATCGTCGTCAGTGCAGAGGACCAGCCCCGCGCGGCCGAGGCCATCCGACTCTACGAGATCGAAAATCGCAACTGGCCACCGCGCCGCACGCGCGAGCTGCTCCCGCACGCGCGGTCCCTCGTCGCGCCGGTGCTCATGCTGTTGCTCGTTCTTTTCTTCGCCATCACCGGTCCCGCCAGCCGCTCGTCGGAGTGGTTTGCACGCGGCACCGCCTCGAGCGACCGCATTCTCCACGGCGAGCTCTGGCGCGCGGTGACAGCGCTCACGCTTCACGCCGATACCCTGCACGTGCTCGGCAATGCGCTGACGGGCAGCATCTTCTTGTCGGCGGTGAATCGCCGTCTCGGCAATGGTCGAGGGCCGCTCGTCGTGCTTCTGGCCGGCGCGCTCGGCAACTTCGTAAACGCCGTCTGGCATCGAAGCGGACACCTTTCCATCGGCGCCTCCACCGCGGTGTTCGGTGCGGTGGGCGTTCTCGCGGCCACGCAGCTGGCGCTCGATCGGCGTGAAAGAGGGCGGCCCTGGCTGGAACGTGTCGCCCCGGTGGTGGGAGGGCTCGCGCTGCTCGGCATGCTGGGCGCGAGCCCGCACAGCGATCTGCTCGCTCACCTCTTCGGGCTCGGTGCGGGGCTCGCCGTCGGAATCGCCGCCTCGCTCCTCATGGCGATGATGCGTCCCCCTGCCGCGGACGGCGCGGGTTCGATCGACGGGGCCGCGACGGTGAGCCCTGCTAGAGGAGCGCGCGCCACGCAGATCGCGTCGGCATTCGTCGCCCTCGGTATCGTGCTCGGCTCGTGGGCACTCGCGTTCCGCTGGCCGATGTAGCGCCTCGCAGCCGTCGAAGCGGCGCGTATGTTGCTGCGATATCACGTGGATTCGCGCGGCGCCGGGGTTAAGCTGGGCCCGTGTCCGCGCCGCGCGACAGGAACGGTTACGCCGCAGCCTTTGGGGTGACCTGGCTCGCGTACGCCACCTATTATCTCGGTCGGAAGGGCTTCAGCGTCAGCAAGGCGCGCATCGTCAAAGAGCTCGGGGTCAGCGAAGGCACGCTCGCCACCATCGACACCGGCTTCCTCGGCGCGTACGCCGTCGGACTGTTCGTCAGCGGTTTGCTCGGTGACCGCATCGGCGCGCGCCGACTCATTTCTATCGGCATGCTCTTCGCGGCGTTCACCTGCGCGGCGTTCGGAGCGGGGAGCAGCGGGGCCGTGTTGCTCGTCGCCTTCACGCTGAATGGGTTCGCGCAGTCGACGGGTTGGCCCGGAACGACCAAAGGCATGGCCGAATGGACGCCGCCCGGACGGCGCGGCGCGGTGATGGGGCTGTGGTGCACTTGCTATCAAGTCGGCGGCATCGCGGCGTCGTGGTACTGCACGCTGATGCTCGGCCGGAGCGGTTGGCGCGCCGCGTTCTACGCCCCGGCACTTTGCATCGCTGCGGTCGGCCTCATCGTGTTCCTCTCGCTGCGCCCTGGCCCTTACGCGGTAGCCGTCGCGCCGCAGACCGGCAGCCTCGCAGCACGCGCCGGAATCAGTCGCGACGTTTTTCGCAATCCCACGCTGTGGAGCTACGGCGTCGCTTACTTTTTCATCAAGCTGATCCGCTACAGCGTCCTCTTCTGGCTGCCTTACTACCTCCACACCGCGCTCGGCCGTAGCGAAACGGATGCCGGCTATCTCTCCATCTCCTTCGAAGTGGGGGGCGTGATAGGAGCGGTGGCGATCGGATTCATCTCCGATCGGATGATCCATCTATCGCGTTCGATGATCGCGGCGATAGGTCTCATCGGGCTCGCCGCAGCGCTGCTCGTTTACGCGCGCCTCGCGCCATCGTCGGCGCTCATCCAGTTCCTGATGATGGCGCTCATCGGTGGGCTGCTCTTCGGTCCCGATTCGCTCGTGTCGGCATCAGCGGCGCAAGATGCCGGTGGACCAGCGGCAGCGGCACGCGCCACGGGTTTCGTGAACGCGGTCGGCTCGGTCGGCGCGCTCCTACAAGGCTACGTGACAGTGGGGATCCGAAGATCGTTCGGCTGGTCGGGGGTCTTCTATGTCTTCGTCGGGCTGGCTCTTCTCTCGGCCCTGGCCCTCACGCCCACCTTCCGTCGAAGCGCCAAACCCGCCGCGGCGTAGTGTCCTCCGCGGCGCACGTTGTCCTACGTTTCCCGACCGAAATGGGCGGCTGCCCGAACCATCGCATCACCCTTTTCTGGTACCTTGGTGAGAAATCATCATGCTCCAGCACGCACGTCGCGCACTGATCGGCAACCAAGCGTGATGCGGCGACAAGAGGGCACCGGTAAAGAGCGCTGGGAACGGGAACGCGAAGCGTTGCGCAAGCTCGCGCAAGTGTTTGCCGAGGAGGCGCGCGGCGGACTGCTGGGAGAAGCGCTGGAAGCGGTGCTCACCACTTGTCGCTTGGAGTCGGGGGCAGCTTTCTCGTTCGACGGAACCTCGCTCGATCTCGTGGCCGAGCGGAGCGGCAGCCCCAAGTCGGGCGATCGCGCCACGCCGCTTCCGTCGCAGGATCTCTACCGTGACGCGCTTACCGCCGTCGCCAAGCAAGCTTGCGATGACAGAAAGCGCGTGACCTACCCCGAGATCGGACGATCCGCTCTCGATCCCGAGCTTCGCGCGGAACTCGTCGGGCGAGGTGCGCATTCGCTCGTCGCGCAACCCGTTCGCCACCAGCGGGAGGTGCTCGGAGTGCTCGTGGTCATGTCGAGCGGAGCGCTCGATCCATCGTGGCAGGGATTTCTCGAAACGGTCGCCAACATCGTCGCGCTTGCCGTAGAACGCGACCGGCGCGTCGAGCGTGAGGTCGGCTACCGTGCCGAGCTGGTCGAGGCTGGTCAGCTGGCGTCCCTCGGTCTGCTCACCGCCACCGTCGCGCACGAGTTGCGCGGCCCGGTGCAGGCGCTGGGTGTCCAAGTGGCGGAGCAGGAGCAAATCGTCTCCCAGCTTCGCGAAGCGGGGACCGACTGGGCGCAGCCCATGCTGGCCGAGCTGGTCGAGCTTTTCTCGGACATGAAGGCAGCGACCAATCAGATGAGCACGGTCATCGGCCAGCTGTCTTCGCTGAGCCGGCGCGACACCGCGCCGGAAAAGGTCGAGCTCGGCGACGTCGCGCGTCAGAGCCTCGGCATTGCACGCAGCGAGCTGCGGCGCCGCGGCATCGCCCTCATCGAGGACTACGCCAAGCGCTGCTACACGACCGGACGGCGCGACAACCTGGTGCAGGTGATTTTGAATCTCGTCCTCAACGCGGCCGACGCGTGCGCGACGGTCGAGCGGCGCGATGCGAAGATCGTCGTGCGCACCCGGGTCGAAGGGCCGCGCGTCATCCTCTCCGTCGACGACACCGGTCCCGGGGTTCCGGCCGACAACGTGCACGCCATTTTCCAGCCGTTCTTCACGACCAAAGAGCGGGGGCACGGCACGGGCCTCGGTCTCAAGATCTGCAGGGACGTCGTGGCCGCTCATCACGGACACATCGAGGTCGTCAACCTGGAGGGCGGGGGCGCGTCGTTTCGGGTGATCTTGCCGCGGCTCTCGGTGACCGGGACGTCGAGCGGGGCGCGCCCCGCGCCGACGTTGCCTCCCCCGGGAGAACCGGTCGAAGCGAAACACGTCTTCGTCGTCGATGACGACGAGCTCTTTACCCGCACCGTCAAACGCGCGCTCAAGCCGCACGACGTGCGCACGGCGTCCACCGCTTCCGAGGCCGAGATCG
This sequence comes from Polyangiaceae bacterium, assembly GCA_035318505.1. GTDB lineage: Bacteria > Myxococcota_A > Polyangia > Polyangiales > Polyangiaceae > DASWDH01. Next base: position 5,622 of record DATHEQ010000027.1, read on the forward strand.
CGCTGCTCGATCCCCTCTATGCGCCGCACATCGTGCTCTGCGATCTGGGGCTGCCGGGCATGACGGGCGACATGCTGCACGCGCGCATCAGCGCGCACCGCCCGCTCATCGCGGCACATTTCATCTTCGTTACGGGCGGCGCGTGCTCCAAGCGCGAGGCCGATTACCTGCGCGCCTCGGGGTGCCCCACGCTCATCAAGCCGATCGACATTCAGGACATCTGGAGCGCGCTGCAGATTTTTCCGCGCGCGACCGCATCGAGCGAAGGGGTAGCGACGCTGCGGCCAGATACCGTCGAGGCGCGAATCTCGGAAATGCCGACCCAGCCCCCCGAGAAGCTCGAACCGAGCGTGTGAGACACCGGCGGCGCCGGCTCTGTCGACTGCGATCGCGGTCCCAGCGGAGCACGGCGCTCGCGCCGGCGCGTGGTAGCCTCCGCCCATGCGTATCCTTCTTTTGGGCGCGCGAGGCCAGGTGGGCTACGAGCTCGCCGGAGCGCTCGCGTCGTTCGCGGAGGTCACCCTTTCGTCGCGCGCCGACGCGAGCCTCCAAGCGGAACGTGTACGACCCCTCGTCGAAGAGGCGAAGCCCGACGTCATCGTGAATGCTTGCGCGTACACGGACGTCGACGGCGCGGAGCGCGAGCCGGAGATCGCCCACGCCGTCAACTGCCGCCTGGTCGGCGCGCTCGGCGAAGAGGCGCGCCGACGGCGCGCCGCGCTGGTGCACATCTCCACCGACTTCGTCTTCGACGGCGAGAAAGGCGCGCCTTACGTCGAAACCGACGCGCCGGCGCCGCTCGCCGAATACGGCCGATCGAAGCTGGCCGGTGAACGACTTCTGCTGGAGATGGACGCCCCTGCGGTGATCTTTCGCACGGCGTGGGTTTACAGCTTACGGCGCAAGAGCTTCGTGACGACCATGCTGCGCCTCGCCCGCGAGCGCGAAACGCTTTCAGTCGTCACCGATCAAATCGGCAGCCCCACGTTCTGCCGCGATCTGGCGCAGGCCATCGCGCTCATCGTCTATGGGAGCCGCGCCAACGTCGTCGAAGCGCTGGGCGCGGCGCGCGGCGTGTATCACTTGGCCGGAGACGGCATGGTCAGTCGCTACGATTGGACGCGCGCGATTCTCGAGCTCGATCCGCGAGCGTCGGAACATCGGATAAGGGAGCTTTTTCGCATCGAAGCGGCGCAATTTCCGTTGCCTGCTCGCCGTCCCCGGGCCACTCCTCTCGACGCGAGCAAAGCCTTTGCCCGCTGGGGCGTCCGACTGCCGCCTTGGCGCGATGCGCTGGCCAGGGCTCTCAACAGCGACGTGCCCACCAAGGTCTAAAACACCGCTGTTGGTGACCCCTTGGTGCTCCTGGTTTCGTCGACTAGAGTAGCCCCACCTTGTCCAACCCCCTCCGCCGCCACCGAAGAACATGGGCCTAAACTATTTCATTACCGGGGGGGCAGGTTTCATCGGTTCGAACCTGGTCCACCATCTTCTCACCAAACCAACGACCTCGCGGGTCGTGGTCTACGATCGACTCACTTACGCGGGCAACCTCGACAACCTGGCCGACGTTGCCGAAGACGCTCGCTACCAGTTCGTTCGCGGCGACATCTGCGAACGCGATCAACTGCGGCGCGAGCTCGCAGCGACGAAGCCGAACGTCGTCTATAACCTCGCCGCCGAATCGCACGTCGACCGGTCGATCGACGGGCCCGCCGAATTCGTGCGCACCAACGTGACCGGTACCTTCGAGATGCTCGACGGTGCAAGGGCGCTGCTCGCCAGTGAGAACGACGCCTTCCGGCGCCAGTTTCGCTTCGTCCATGTGTCGACCGACGAGGTGTTCGGCTCGCTCGGCGAGGAAGGGCTTTTCAAGGAGACGACGCGTTACGAGCCGAACTCGCCGTATGCCGCGTCCAAGGCGGGCGCTGACCATTTGGTGCGTGCCTATTTCCACACCTATGGCCTGCCCGCGCTCACCACCAACTGCTCCAACAACTACGGCCCCTACCAGTTTCCCGAAAAGCTCATCCCGCTCACGATTCTCAACGCGCTCGAACAAAAGCCGCTGCCCATCTATGGCGACGGCAAGAACGTGCGCGATTGGCTTTACGTCGAGGATCACTGCGAGGCGCTCTACCTCGCCGCGGAAAAGGGCACGCCGGGCGAGACGTACAACATCGGCGGCAACACCGAGCGCACGAACCTCGCCCTGGTGCACGCTCTCTGCGACGTGCTCGATCGAACGTCTCCGCGCGGGAAGAACGGCGCGTCGTACCGCGACCTCATCGACTTCGTCGCCGATCGGCCGGGGCACGACCGACGTTACGCCATCGACTCGGCCAAAATTCAGCGCGAGCTCGGCTGGAAACCGCGTACCTCGTTCGCCGACGGCCTCGAAAAGACGGTGGCCTGGTACCTCGGTCACCGCTCTTGGTGCGAACGCATCGGCCAAGGCGTGTACCGGCGCGAGCGGCTCGGCCTCTCCGAGGTGACCCGATGATGGATATCAAAGGGCTCATCCTCGCCGGAGGGTCGGGCACGCGCTTGCGACCGCTCACCCATACCGGCGCCAAGCAGCTCGTACCCGTCGCCAATCGCCCGGTGCTGATGTACGTCATCGACAACCTCAGCGACGCGGGAATCACCGATATCGGCATCATCATCTCGCCGGAAACGGGACGCGAGATCCAGAGCGCGCTCGGCGACGGATCGGCATGGGGCGCGAAGTTCACCTTCATTTTGCAGGACCGTCCCGCGGGGCTCGCCCACGCCGTCGCCACCGCGCGCTCGTTTCTGGGCGGCTCCGATTTCGTCATGTACCTCGGCGACAATCTGATCGGGACGATGATCCGCGAGGCCGTGAACAAGTTTCGCGCCGAGCCGACCTTTGCCGCCTCGGTCATGCTGAAGGAAGTGCCGAACCCCACCGCCTTCGGTGTCGCCGAGGTCGACGGCAGCGGTCAGGTGACGCGCCTCGTCGAAAAACCCAAAGAGCCGAAGAGCAATCTCGCGCTCGTGGGTGTGTACATGTTTCGGCCTTCGATCTTCGAAGCCATTGGGCAGATCAAGCCGTCCGCGCGCGGCGAGCTCGAAATCACCGACGCCATCAGCAAGGTGATCGAGCTGGGCGGCAAAGTGCATTTCTCGCGGCTCTCTTCGTGGTGGCTCGATACCGGCAAGAAGGACGACCTGCTCATCGCCAACTATACCGTTCTCGACGACTGGCTGAAGCCGGCCATCTTGGGCGAAGTCGATGCGCAGAGTCAGCTCATCGGACGGGTGCGCGTCGAAGCCGGCGCGCGCGTCGAGCGCTCCAGCGTGCGCGGGCCCGTCATCGTGGGCAAGGGCGCGGTGATCTCCGATTCGCGCATCGGCCCCTTTACCGCCATTGGCCAGGGGGTCACGGTGAAACGCTCCAACATCGAGCACTCGGTGCTCATGGATAACAGCAGCATCGTCGACGTACACCGGCTCGAAGACTCGCTCATCGGAAAGCGGGTGCTCGTGCACCCTGGAACCGCCCGGCGCGGCTCCGTGTCGCTCATGGTGGGCGACGACTGTGTCATCGAGCTCTCCAAGGACTGATGCCATGAACAACAACATCCGCATTCTCGTTGCCAAACCGGGTCTCGACGGCCACGATCGCGGCGCGAAAATCGTCGCCCGCGCCCTGCGCGACGCGGGATTCGAAGTCATCTACACGGGCTTGCACCAGACGCCGGAAATGATCGCCAGCGCCGCGGTTCAGGAAGATGTCGACGCCGTTGGCTTGTCGATCATGAGCGGCGCCCACAATACGCTCTTCCCCGCCGTCATCGACGCGCTGCGCGCCAAAGAGGCTTCCGACATCGTCGTGTTTGGCGGCGGGATCATTCCCGAGGACGACATCGAGGGGCTGCAAGCGGCGGGCGTCAAAGGCGTGTTTACCCCGGGCACGTCGCTCGCGCAGATCGTCGAGTGGGTGAAAACGAACGTCTCCCCGCGCGCAGCGTAGGCGAACGGCGCGCCGCAACGGCGCTCAGGCAAAGTGCCCGAGCGCCGCTCGTCCGTCGCGGTTAGCTCGTCGGGCGACGATTGCGCCGGCGCGTGCCGAAGATTGCAGCGAGTCCGAGGAGGGCGAGGCCGCCGGTGCGCGCGCCCGAAACGGGCTCGGAGCCCGCGACCTTGCAACCGCAGCCGCTTTTCAAGGGCTCCGGCGTGGGAGCCCGCGTTCCGCCGGCTCCCCCTCGGCCAGAATCGCCGTCTGTTCCACCGGTGTCGCTGCCGCCCGACCCGCCGGTACTGCCACCCGTGCCGCCGGTGCCGCCCGTGCTGCCACCCGTGCCACCCGTGCCGCCGGTGCCGCCGGTAGCGCCCGCGCTGCCGCCGCTGCCTGCCTTGCCCGCTGATCCGGCTGACCCAGACGCTCCGCCAGATCCCGCGGTGCCCGCAGTTCCAGCCGAGCCGCCCGCAGCATCCAAGCCCGTGCCGCCCGTTCCCGATCCCGTGTCCACCCTGGCATCGACGATTGGCGGGGGCGGCGCAGCGTCGCCGATGGTCGGGGGCGCCGTGCAGTCGCCCGGTCCCGGCGGCACGAACGAAGTGTTGTTGCCGTCGAGGCAGACCGGCGTACCCGAGCCGGAGTCGTAGGCAATGTCGACGACCGCATTGGTCGCACTCACGGAATCGACCGTGATCGTGAGACCGCCCGCGGGATCGGCGAACGACTTACCGGCGGTGAGACCGGGCGACCCGACGGTGATGATCCAAGTGTGCAGCCCTTTCGGATTCGCCGAGTTCGGCAGGATGGGCGCGCCACCGGCGTGGAGAAACACCTGGGGCGTCGTCACTTTGCTGTCAAATCCGATGTTGGTCCGCAGCTCGAGGTAGTAGCTCGTCAGCGTCGTGCTCTGGAAAGAGCGCGTCTTGGCGGCGGGGAAAGGCACCTGGAGAACTTGCACGCCGTTGCAGGGTGCTTCGATGGGATAGAGGTTGAACTTGCCGCTCGACGTGGTGCGCACGCCGTTACAGCCGGCGAACCATTTCTGGTAGAGCTTCTGCCACGAGTTCATGTGGTAGCAGCCGCCGCCCATGGTGTCGTACTTGTCGCCGTACTCGCTGTGCGAGCAGCTCGCCAGGTCGT
>DATHEQ010000028.1:0-8718 GCA_035318505.1 Polyangiaceae bacterium
GCCGGCTGGTACCGACCTCCGCTTCCGCCTGCTCGACGCGCGCTGACGAGGCTCCGACTTCCGCGCTGCGCATTCGAATCCAGGTGGAGAGCGTGGCGTCGTCATGCAAGAGCGCGCGGACGCTGGCCACGTTGGCGCTCGTGTCGATGGACGTGGTCGCCGCGCCGTATGCCAGTCCAGGCACGCAAGTCGGCGCGAGCGCAGAGAATGCCGCCGCCCACCCCGCTATGCGCCTCGTAAAGCCTGATTGCACCAAATCGAACTCAGTCGGTTTGGGTCCACGGTGAGCACAACCGATGCCAACCGCGAAAGCGCAGTCATTTCGGCGGCCTATTGCGCGCATGGCTGCGCGAGCCCCAAGTTTCTTTCGGAGAAGTAACTGTTTTCTTCTAGGGCGCTGGCGCCCTGCCGGCACTCCGACCGCGCTGCTTCAATCCCGACGGCAATCGTGGCGACGAGAGAAGCTCGCCGAAAACCTGCCACCGGTTGGCACGTCGCCCGCCGGGCCAGCGATTCGATGCGGGCGCGCAAGGTCGCGCTCCGCGAGCGCATCGACGCGCGCTTCGATCATCCGCTCGCCGAAGCGAACGCTTGATCGGATCTGACATTGGGTGCACATCGCACCGCTCGCTCCGTCGTTATGCTGGCGGAACATGTCGAATCGGAAGCAGGCCGTTCGTCCTAGGCTCAAACAAGGAGCGTGACCCATGCGGAAGATTATCGTCGGCGCCCAGGTTTCCGTGGATGGCGTCATGCAAGCGCCCGGCGGGCCGACCGAGGATCCCACCAAGGGTTTCAAGTTCGGCGGCTGGGCGATGCCCTATTTCGATCGAGAGTTCGGCGAAGAGATCGACCGCGTCTTCAAGGAGAAATTCGACCTCCTGCTCGGCCGCAGGACCTACGAAATTTTCGCCGCGTACTGGCCCTACTACAAAGAAGACGCTTCCCATGGCGGCATCGCCAAGCTGTTCAAGGACGTCAAGAAGTACGCGGTCTCGCGCTCAGGCGAGGTCGATACGAGCTGGGCGGGCTCAGTGCTCCTGCGCGACATCGCCGACGTGAAGCGGCTGAAGCAGGAAGACGGCCCGAACCTCGTGACCCAGGGCAGTACCGAACTCGTCCACGCGCTGCTCGCCAATGACCTGGTCGACGCCATGAGCATCTTCACGGTGCCGGTCGTGCTTGGCAGCGGCAAAAAGCTGTTCGCCGACGGCTCGGCGCCGCATTCGTTCAAGCTGACGAGGTCCCGCGTCTCTCCCAATGGCCTGATCGTCGGCCATTACGAGCGAGCGGGTGAGATCAAGATTGGCGGCGCCACCCTCGATTCCCCCAGCGAACGTGAGATTGCCCGCCACGCGCGCATGAAGCGCGAGGGCTAAAGGGTTTGCGGACGCCGTTGATCCCGTGAGCACCGGAAGCGCGTCGAAGTCGTGGAGGTGCGCACCACCGACCTCGTTCAATCGTGCTGCAGGGCGGTGATGGGGTCGAGGCGCGCGGCCTTCCATGCCGGGTAGAATCCGAAAAAGACGCCCACGACCACCGAGAACCCCAGCGCGAGCAGCACCGCGTCGAGGGGGATGGCGACGTCCCAGCCGAGGATGCGTTCCATCGCGAGTGGGCCTGCTGCGCTCGCGGCGACGCCTGCAATACCGCCGCAGAGGCAGAGGATCACGCTTTCGACGAGGAACTGGACCTGCACGGCCCGCTCCGTCGCGCCGAGGGCCATGCGCAGGCCGATCTCGCGGGTCCGCTCGACCACCGAGGCGAGCATCATGTTCATGATGCCGACCCCGCCCACGACGAGCGAGACGCAGGCGACACTGATGAGCAGGGTGGCGAACGTGCGGCTCACCTCGAGGTCGGCCTTAGCAGCCTCTTCGAGGTTGCGGATATTGAAATCGTCGTCGTCGCCCGAAGCGATGTGGTGCCGCTCGCGGAGCAGAGCCGTGATCTCGGCCTCAGCCGGCTTGACCGCCGCGGGCGAGACCGCCCGGCACAAGATATTGTCGACCGATGCGAAGCCCTTGCCGCGGATCCGGCGCTGCGCCGAAGTGTACGGGAGAAGAACCACGTCATCCTGGTTCCGCCCCCACGGGCTCATCCCCTTGACCCCGAGCACGCCGACGACGTGGTAGCCGAAGCTCCCGATACGCACGTCCTGCCCCACGGCCTCGCCGTCGCCGAAGAGCTTCTCCCGCACCGTGCGCCCGAGCAGCACCACCGGCTCCGCCTCGTCGACGTCGCGGTCGGTGAACGCCGCGCCTTCGGTGATTGTCCACCACAACATGTCCAGGAACGAAACTGAGATCCCGCGAGCAAGGGTGGTCCAGTTGTCGTTCGGCGACACGACCGTCACCGACGTGTCGCTCTGCAGCGAGACGCTCTGAATGCGCGGCACCTCGGCGAGGATCGCCTCGGCGTCGTCCACCGTGAGGGTAACGGCGGGGTGGCTGCCGCGCACCCCGCCGATGTTGCGCGAGCCCGCCGCGATCCACACCAGGCCTTTGCCGAGCGCCGCGAGCTGCGCCTCGGCCCGCCGCGCGCCCGCCTTCCCGATCGCCACCACCCACACGACCGCTGCAATGCCGATCGCGATGCTGAACGCGGTCAGCGCCGTGCGCCCCTTGCGCTGCGCGAGCGCCCGCAACGCTTGCCGCACCAGGGCGCCGCCCACCACGTACGAGCGCGCGCGCGCCCCTTGGGACGGGTTCTCCGGCACGGGCCTCGTCACGACCGAGCCTGCTTCCTCACGCGTCCTGCGGCATCGTACGGCCCCGATATTACCCGCCTCCTAACATCCGGGCGAGCGCATTGACCACCTCCTCGCATGACCCGCTCGCCGCCTCACCCCGTACTAGGCTCAGACGATTGCCTCGACGTTAGTTGGTATTCGATCGCGCCTGGGGGGCACCCTTCTCCCGGACTTTCTGCCGGGCGGCACTTGTCGATACCTCAAGCTACGTAAACGGGAACCCTCGAGACAAAGAGCCATGAAACGGCGGACCCTGTTGTGGAGCGGTTTGGGCGCCTGCGCATTCCTGCTGATGATCGGCGGAGGGTGGATCTTCTCGTTGCCTGGTGCGCCGGGTCCGCCGGCGCCGCCGCCGATCGCGAAGGAAGAGGCCGAGGCGATGATTGCGGCCTTGAGACCGCCGAAACGGCAGCGCCCACTCATCGCGATCATCGGCGCCAATGGCGGGACCGAGGCCACCGACTATCTCATGCCCTATGGAATTCTTCGCCGCGCCGATGTCGCTGACGTTGTGGCGCTCGCAACGGAAAAGGGGCCAGTAACGCTTTATCCGGCGCTCAAGGTCGAGCCGCAGGCGACCGTTGCCGAGTTCGACGTGCGCAATCCGGAAGGTGCCGACTATGTCATCGTCCCGGCCATGAGCCGCGACGACGACCCGGCGGTCCTGCAATGGATCAAAAGCCAGGCGGCTAAGGGCGCCATCGTCATCGGTGTCTGCGTCGGAGCCAAGATCGTGGGCCAAGCTGGGATGCTCGACGGCAAGCGGGCGACGTCCCATTGGTACTCTGTCAAGGAGCTACGCGAGAAGCACCCCGGCATCATCTATGTCGCGGACCGGCGGCTGGTGGTTGACCAGGGCGTCGCGACGACGACGGGAATCAGCGCGTCCATGCCGATGGCGCTCGCGCTGATCGAAGCGATCGCTGGCCGGGACAAAGCCGAGGCAGTCGCCAACGATCTCGGCCTCGCGAACTGGGACGCGCGTCACGATAGCGATGTCTTCAAGGTAACGCGGCCCTTCGCGTTGACGGTCATGGGCAACAGGGTCGCTTTCTGGAACCGCGAGCAACTCGGCATCGAACTTACGCCCGGCATCGACGAAGTGTCGCTCGCCATCGTCGCGGACGCCTGGTCGCGGACCTATCGATCACGCGCGGTGACGTTTGCCGGCAACGCCGCTGGGCAGGAGACCCGTAACCACATCCGCATCTTGCCCGACCAGGTCGCCACGAGTTGGCCCGCGGAGCGTCTGATTCCGGCGCTCGGGGAGCGGCAACCCGCAAAAGCGTTGGACCATGCCCTCGACGCCATCGCGGCCCGCTACGGCATGCCCACCGCCGACGTCGTCGCCATGCAGCTCGAATATCCGACGCAAATGTCACCGCAATGAAGATGCGGCGAGGGTGACCTACGAGTACTGCCTGACGTCGATGGGCAAGGACCTCGCGACGCTCATGACCGCGCTGCGCCAATGGGGCGATCGCTGGGTGCTCGGTCACGGGCGCGAGCCGCTTCTCGTCGTCGATCGCCGAACGGGGCGCCCTATCCCCCCTGTCCGCGTTCGCGGCGAGGACGGTGAACCGCTCCGCGCAGCGGACATGGAGCTGCGTCCCGGTCCAGGCGCGTCCAAAAGAACGCTGACGCGGTTCGCGCGCCAGAACCGCGCGTCCTGACCCGCCACTTTTACATTTGCGGCGCTTCTTGCGGCGACTCCGTGAGGAAAGAGGCCACGAGCGCCGCGATCACGGACTCGCGCTTCGGATGAACTGTTCGAAAACGACGAACGTGACGCTCGTGTTTTGACCCACCTCGGAGAGGACCTTCTTTACGCGCGGCCAATCGAGCCCGCCCTGCCCCGCTCCGATACGTGGCAATCCTACACGCTCGATGCCCACCTTTTGAGCAAGCTCCGCCGTCGTCTTCAGCGATTTCGTGAGCGCCGAGATCTTCGGCTTTTGCGTCGATTGCTCTTGAATACCAAGGCTGTAAACCACGTCGTCGCCTTCGCTCCAGGCAAAGACGTCGCCCAGGCGGAAACGGCCGTCTTGGCAGCGCGCTCGATACTCCTCGTACATGAGTGGCCATTTCTTCTTGAAAGCGACGGCGACGCCCTTGTCCATCTGCCCGGCGCAATCGCATCCGTGAGCGTAGGCGCGCAGGCCGTCGGTGTGAAAAATGTCGCCCTTTTCGAAGATCGCTGGCATGAGGCGGCGAGCCTACCATTCAATCGGCGCGACGACGACGTGACACCGGGCAAATGCTAGGGTCCCGCGATGTCGCAGCAGGCGCCCCCGGCGTTCACCTATCGGACGCTCGACGAGCTCACCATCGACGATGAGCGCTCGTTTCGTCACGTCGAGCTCTACGCCGATCTCAAAGAAGTGCTGCGGCGGGCCGCGTATGCGTTCCGCGTCCTGCCGAAATCGCGAACGCCGCGCGCTGATCGGGCGCTCCTCGTCAATCTCACGTTTTGGGGGGCGGATAGCGGCGGTGACGTGCTGATGGATGATCGCATCGACGCCGACGTGGTGGCCCACGCGGCATGGCACCATCTGGCCGCCCGCGCGATGGCGGGGGACGCAGGAGCAAAACCGTCCGTGGAAGGGCTATTTCTGGGCGAAGCGGTGGCGAGCGCGTTCGACGTTTACCTGGTGGGTCGTCTCCTTGGTCACGCGCCGCATTCGACGTTTCTCGAGACCCAGGTGCCGGCGATGGCCGACGCCGCCGACGCCGCCGGCGTCGGTGAGGAAGAATTCGAGCAGATGCTAAAGGGCATCGCCGCCGATCCCGATCGCGCGTTCACGGGTCTGCGTGAGCTGCTCTTCGACGCCACGACTGCGCTCTTCGCTTGTCGTAAGCCCGAAGAAGCGCTGGCCGCGCTCGCGGCGTTCGAGACGCACCGTTTCGCATCGCTGCTGCACCGCTACGAGCTCTCCAACTGGGTGCTCTATGCCCGCGCGTATGGCGATGATCGAAACGGGGACTCACGCGCACGGGAGGTGGACCATGCGCTTCGGGAGGCGCAGGTTTCGCTCGATTGGCTGGCCGCAAAGTGGATAGCTCCTGCTCTTGGCAATAGCTGACATCATGAAGCTACAGTTCTTGAAGAGTGTCGAGGTAAAGCGCGAGGAGTTGGCTCGCCTGTTGGTCGATTGTGTAGAAAGCGGCGCTTCCGTCGGCTTTCTTCCGCCGTTGCCGGTCTCTCAGGCGCTCGAATATTGGGACGGGCTCGAGACCGACCTACAATCCGGCTCTCGACTTTTGCTCATCGCTCTCATCGATGACCATGTCGCCGGCGCCGTTCAACTGGCGCTTTGCACGAAGAAGAACGGCATGCACCGCGCGGAGGTGGAAAAGCTGATGGTGCATACCGAACATCGGCAGCGTGGGCTCGGCCGCGCCTTGATGGAGGGAATCGAAAAGCTCGCCAAGGCATCGAACCGGACGCTGCTCGTGCTGGACACGCGCAGCGGCGACACCGCTTCCGCGCTGTACCGGAAGTGCGGGTACATCGAAGCCGGCCAAATCCCCAACTATGCGTTGAGCGTCGATGGTCACCTGCATGCGACCACCTACTTTTACAAGCAGCTCTAATGGACGCGTCATGAATCCATTCCGCATCGCGCTCGCCAACCTCCGCTTCCCCGCGACGAGGGAGGAATCCGTCGTACTTGCGGAGAGGGCCATCGATGAGGCGTCAGCTGCGGGTGCCGGCTTGGTCGCGTTTCCCGAGTGTTTCGTGCCGGGTTATCGAGCGGTGGGCAAAGACGTGTTGCCTCCGGATCCCGCGTTCCTCGAACGTGCGTGGTCGAGCATCGGTGCGGCGTGCGCGAAGGCCAACGTCGTCGCCGTGGTCGGCACCGAGCGCGTTGAGAAAGGCGTCCTGCTGGCCACGGCGATCGTCGTCGCCAGCGACGGAACGATGGCCGGCTTCCAGGACAAGGTGCAGATCGACCCCTCGGAGGAGGGCACCTACGGGCCGGGCGTCGGAAGGCGCGTGTTCCAATGCGGTCCCCTCACCTTCGGCGTGGTCATCTGCCACGAGGGCTGGCGGTATCCCGAGACCGTTCGCTGGGCGGCGCGGCGCGGTGCGCACCTCGTCCTGCTCCCTCACTTTCACGAGGCCGAGCCGGGCGGGTACATCCCCACGACCTACGCCGATCCCGCCAACACTTTCCACGAGAAGGCCGTGCTGTGCCGCGCCGCGGAGAACACGTGTTATGTGGCGTCGGTGAATTTTGCGAGCTCCGGATCACCGACCACCTCCGCGGTGGCCCGACCCGACGGAACGCTGCTCGCGTATCAGCCGTATGGCAAGCACGGTCTGCTGATTGCCGACATCGACTGCGCGACCGCCACTGGCCTCCTCGCGTTGCGGTGCAAAGCCGAGGCATACGGCGACGCCTGAAGCCAGACGCGCGTCGCGAGCTGCACGCGCCGTGAGCGAAGGGCCGATAGCGCTACGGCCGGGGAACGGAGTGGACGACGACGGGTAGCATTCCCGTCGCGTCGGTGACGACGAACACGTGGTAATTGTCGCGCATCTGCGTCGTCGTAAACGCGACGGTGGTTTTCTTGGCGGCCAAAACGTTCGGTAGATTCTGGCCGACGACGTCGGTCGGCGCATCGATGTTGAGCTGCGTTCCGGTGACGTCGGTTTCGTCGGTGACCTCGAGCAAGCCGCTGTTGGTGAGAAACTCCTTCATGCGGCCGGCCGAACCGCCATCGAGAACCACGACGATGCCTCCGCCCTTCGCGAACGCGTTCATCGCCGCGTTCCAGAGCGTGCCCGTCGTAGCCATCTGGTCGCTCGGGGCGAGCGCCTGATCGTAAACCAGCAAGACTTGGTACTGCGCAACCGACAACTGCTGCGGAATGACCGTCCAGTCAGACGCCTTGGAGATGGTCACGGATTTGCCTCTGGCCGTCGCCATGGTCGATAGCCAGCCTTCGATGCGCGTCACGGTTGCCGGCTCGGCGAACTCGTCATACGCGAGAACGCGAACCGCCGTGGCCACAGTTTGGAAGATGGCGTTGCCCAGTAGGGTCACCTGGGCTGACGACTGCGCGAGCGTAGGATCGGCGTAATCCGTGCCGACGACGACCTCGTGGCCATAGCCCTTGCCGACGCAACCACCGGCTTGACAGATCCCGCTCGGGCAAACGAAGCTGCACGCGCCGCAATTCGTCTCGTCGCTCGAGGTGTTGACGCAAGTAGCTCCACAAGCAACGAGCGGCGGCTCGCATTGCGCGACGCACTTGAAAGTGCCCTGCAAGCCGCAAAGAGGCGTTGGGTCGGCGCACCTCGTCTCGCAGTCGCCGCAGTGCTCGGGCGTGTCGTAGGGCGGGTTGCACGTCGAGCCATCCGACAGTTCGCCCTCGTCGTCCCGCCTGTCCATAACGACGCCGTCGGCTAGGACTACGTCGGGCCGTGACACATCCGAGACGACGGCGTCCCTTTCCGTGACATCGAGCGAACCGTCCGAGACGACGACGTCCCTTTCGCTGACGTCGGGCGTACCGTCGCCGATGACATCACGTTCGGCGACGTCCGGCGCGAAGGCATCGTCGCCGACGGACGCATCGTCGCCGCCGTCTCTCGACGGGTCTTGGGTAGCGCACGTCGCCGCCGAACAAGTCTGGCCCGAAGTGCACGCATGGCCGCAGGTGCCGCAATGGACGCGATCCTGCTGCAGGTCGACGCACTGGAGGCCGCACTCGGTGAGCCCTTGCCGGCAAGATCCCCCCACCAGCGCGTCCTTACCGCACGCGATTGCAAGCAGCGCGATGGCCATTGCTGCCCATCCTCGAACGATCCCATGATGCCCGCGGCGCGACCTCATGGGTTCGGACCTTCCTTGCTGGGAACGGTAGCGGCAGGATTGGCGTCGGTGTGCAGCACATCCTGCGTCTGCCGAGTGATCTTGAACTCGACGCGTCGATTGGCCCGGTACGCTCGGTAGCTC
>DATHEQ010000029.1:0-10143 GCA_035318505.1 Polyangiaceae bacterium
GGTTCGCGTCCTGCTCGAAGGCGATGAGCGCACCCATGCGGTGACGCGCGAGCTCGGTGGCCGACGCGACCACCTCGTCGATGACGCGCGACTCTTGCGCCCGCGCGAACCCTCCGAGAAACGCGCGGCTGCCGACCCGCATGAGGCCGCGCCGGATGTCGTTCTGGAAGACGACCACCACGATGAGGATGATCGACGAGAGCAGCGTCGAAAGCAGGTTGAGCAGCGTGATGAGGGCCAGCCATTTGGCCGCCAAATACACGAGGAAAATAAGGATGAGTCCCGTACCCATCTGCATCGCGCGCGTTCCGCGGAGCACGAGCAGGGCGCGGTAAATGACGTAGGTGACAATCAGAAGGTCGAATAGATCGGTGAGAACCTGACCTGCAGGCCGCGGCGTGAACAGGTGCAGCAAGCCTTCAGGCATGTGCCTCCCCGAGGGCGCGGCGCATCGCTAGAGCTTGTTTGACCTCGGCCACGTCGTGCACGCGCAAGATGTTTGCTCCGCCGTCGGCTGCGGCGAGACAAGCGGCGATGGTGCCGCCCAGGCGTTCCCTCGGTGCGGCCTCGGAGCCCGTCGCTTTGGCGATGAACGATTTGCGGCTGGGGCCGACCAGTACTGGCGCGCCGAGCGCGGCGAACTCGCCGAGACGGCGCAGCAGCTCGAGCGAATGCGCGGCGTTCTTCATGTAGCCGAGCCCGGGGTCGAACACGATCTCGCCCGCTGGGACGCCGCTCTCGACCGCGCGCTCGCGCGCGGCTCGCCATTCGCGGGCCACGTCGGCAACGACGTCGCCGTACGCGTTGCCCGCGGCATCGGAGTAGCCGCGCATGGCACTCATCGACCCTCGCGCGTGCATGATAACGAGCGCGCCGCCAGCTTCTGCGACCACGCGTCCGAGCTCGGGATCCGCCAAACAGGACACGTCGTTGATGATCGATGCGCCCTCGGCAAGCGCGTAGCGCGCCACCGCGGGGCTCGTCGTATCGACGGAAACGACGGCGCGACGCTCGCGGGCTGCATGGATCAAAGGATGCCGGATGCGCTCGATCTGTTCAGTGGGAGAGACGGGCGACGACCCCGGTCGGGTCGATTCTCCACCGATATCAACGATGTCGGCCCCTTGTTCGAGCAGCTCGTCGACCCGCCGTTTGGACGCGTCCGCGGAGAGGTATTGCCCCCCGTCGCTGAAGGAGTCGGGCGTCACGTTGAGGACCCCCATGAGCAGGACTCTCCGATCTGATTTCGATAGATCGAAGAGTCTGATGAGGGGACTCACATCTGACCCCTAGCAAGCTCTGGGCCGCCGAGCAAATCGTTAGATTTGTCCAGGCAATCGCGCGTGGGTCAAAAATCTGTCACCGTGCGGGGCCTCGGCCGGACTTGACCCTCTGCCCTCTTGAGCCTTAGCGTCGAGGGACGCCGTGACCGATTGCGCGGGCCGCAGCCTCCGCGCGATGCAAAAGGCGAAACCTGGCTACTTGGACGATCGCGATCGGGCATGGCAAGGACTGACACCTGTGCTGCTAGGGTGGGAGGGTTAAGCCCGCCGGTGAGGGCGTAGGGCGCGAACCATGCTTCGAACGCGCATTCGAGCTGGAACCGTGGCCGGGGTCGTCCTCAGCCTTGTCTTCGCGGTCGCACTCTGCGCCGTGCAGTCGTTCGAGCTCTTCATCGACGCATGGACGCCCCAGCTCGGTGAAACGACCGTGGTCACCCTGCGGGTTCCTTACGGTCCTCGGATCGTCCGCAACATGTACTCCGGCGGGTCCAACCTTTCCTACGAGCACACGCGCATCATCATTCCGGCCGGCACGCTGCTCTCGGAGCAAAACCAGGATCACCGCGCGGCGGTGGCCTACGACTCGATCCGCCGCCCGCCGCGCGGCACGCGGCTCCTCGCCTACGCCGTCATCGACTTTACGCTCGGTATGCTTTTGACTGCATACCTGCGGCGCTTTGGGCAAAACCGCGTCCGTCTTTTGCGCACGCAAATCGGCTTGTTCGTGGCGATGCTCCTGATGTCGGTCGTGGTCAAAGTGATGCTGCTCTTCACCGGTCTGCCTGAATTCTGGGTGCCGGTCGCGGCGCTGCCGCTCTGGGTATCGCTCGCATTCGATCGGCGCACCGCTTTTCTCGTCAGCCTGGTGCTCGCCTTCGTGGCCTCGAGTTTCCTGCGCTTCGATCTGATGCTGCTCACCGTCGTCCTGGTGCGCGGCATGGCGGCGAGCCTCCTTTTTCTCGATCGCAAACACCCGCGGCAGATGGTGCCCGCCGGCGCGCTGGCCGGGCTCTTCGCGTGCGGTCTCTTCGCGGCGATCAGCGTCGTCTTCGAAGGGAGCTTCGACGTCGCGAACGACTTGTCGCAGCCCGGGCATTCCATGCTGGTCGCCAACTTCGGGGGAGGCGTGGTGGCCGGCGCGCTTGCGCTCTTGCTCCGCGACGCCGCGGAACGGCTCCTCGGGGCGGTATCACGCGACAAGCTCCTCGACCTCACCGATCTCGAGCAACCGCTCTTGCAGAAGATGGCGCGCGAAGCGCCGGGATCGTGGGAGCACGCGCGCGCGATGGCGAACCTCGCCGAGGCGGCGGCGAGCGCGGTGGGCGCCGACGCGCTCCTCGTGCGGGCCGGCGCCTACTTTCACGATCTCGGCAAGACCGTTCAACCCAAGTATTTCGTGGAGAACTTGAGCCCCGGCGAAGAGAGCCCGCACGAAGACCTCGAGCCGGAAGTGTCGGCCGATGCCATCATGGCGCACGTCGTTTCGGGCGCCAAAATTCTGCGCGAAGGAGGCATCCCCGAGCCCGTCGTGGAGTTCGCCTACACGCACCACGGCACGCAGGTCGTCGAATACTTCTGGCACAAGTGCATCAACGCCGGAAATCCGAAGGCGCTCACCGAAGAGCACTTCCGTTACCCCGGCATGAAACCGCAGACGAAGGAGACTGCCATTCTCATGCTGGTCGACTCCATCGAAGCCGCGTCGCGCACGATCGAGCCGCCGGAACGCGAGAAGTTCGAGGAGATGATCCAGCGCATCATTTTCACCAAGTTGCGGGGCGGACAACTCGACGAGAGCGGCCTCACCGTGGCCGACCTTCGCACCCTCGTCACGCGCATGAGCGACACCTTGGTGAACATGTTCCACCATCGCATCCGCTATCCCTGGCAGGATCAGCGACGCGTCACGACGCCGGGCGTGGTGCCCTCTGCTCCCGGGGTCGCCTCCATCTCCGTTCGCGGCACGATGTCGTCGGCGCCGCCGAGTGTGCTCGAGCGCGGCACGCCTTCCGTGCCGGCCGAAAGTGGATCGATGGCGCCGCGCGACCGTGAACCGCCGCCCTCGATCATCGTCGGTCCACCCCTCTCGCTCGTTCCGTCGCCGGCCAGCGTGCCCCCCTCGCAAGAGAGCGCGCCCAGCACCGCCCCCAGTTTTCCTCAGAAAAAGAGCTGAACCACCCAATCGTCATTCACCGCCACGCGAGAGTCGATCATGAACGAGCAGAGCTTCATGAAGTCGCTGTTCCACGGGGTCGTTGCCGAGGAGCTCATCTATCCGTTTCCCGAGCTCAGTCGGGACGAGCGCGACAACACCACCATGATTCTCGAGAGCGTGCGCAAGTTCATCGAGAGCAGCGTCGATCCGGTGAAAATCGATCGCGAGCAGACCATCCCCCAACAAGTGCTCGACGGGATGAAAGAGCTCGGCCTCTTCGGCATGATCATTCCCCAAGAGCACGGCGGGATCGGGCTTTCGGCGAGCTCCTACGCGCGCGTCGTGCAGGAAGTCGCCGCCTACGACGCCTCTTTGGCCGTGACGCTCGGCGCGCACCAATCGATCGGCTTGAAAGGCATTCTCCTCTTCGGCACCGAAGAGCAGCGCGCGGAGTACCTGCCCAAGCTCGCGTCGGGGGAGAAGATCGCAGCCTTCGCCTTGACCGAGCCTTCCGCGGGATCCGACGCCGCCGCCATTCAGACGCGCGCCGAAGCGCTTCCCGACGGCAGCGGCTACGTGCTGAATGGTTCGAAGATCTGGATCACCAACGGTGGCTTCGCCGACATCTTCACGGTCTTCGCTCGCACCTCGGCGCCCGACGCCGGGCAGAAACCGAAGATCACGGCTTTCATCGTAGAGCGCGGGATGGGGGTGAAGAACGGCCCGCCCGAGCACAAGCTCGGTATCCGCGGCTCGTCGACGACGGAGGTGTTCTTCGAAGACGTGCGCGTTCCCAAGAAGAACATCCTCGGCGAGGTGGGGCGCGGTTTCAAAGTGGCAATGGAAGTACTGAACTCGGGGCGCCTCGGTCTCGCCGCGGGATCGGTGGGCGGCAGCAAGCGCCTCATCCAAATGGCGGTCGATCGCGTGCAGGAGCGCAAGGCGTTCGGCCGTCCCATCGGCGAGTTCGGCCTCATCAAGGACAAGATCGCGGTGATGATGGCGGACACCTTCGCCATGGAGTCGATGACGTACCTGACCGCGGGTCTCGTCGACGGCAAGGTGTCCGACTATTCGCTGGAGAGCGCTATTTGCAAAGTATACGCGTCGGAGACCTTGTGGCGCGTCGTCAACGAGACGCTGCAAATAGCGGCCGGCATCGGGTACATGCAGGAATACCCCTACGAGCGCACGCTGCGCGACAGCCGCATCAATCTCATCTTCGAAGGGACCAACGAGATCCTCCGCTGCTTCGTGGCGCTCTCCGGTATGCAGGGGCCGGGCAAGGAGCTCGCCGAGGTGGTGCGCGCGATGCGCGAGCCCATCAAAGGCTTCGGCCTGCTCTCGGATTTCGCGGTGCGCAAGGCGCGCAGCGCGCTGCGCCGGGAGCGTATGACGCGCGCCCACCCCGTGCTCAATCGCGAAGCGGTCATCTTCGAGGAGTACACCGCCGAGCTCAGCAAACAGGTCGACAAGGTGCTGCGCAAGCACGGGCGCGAGATCGCCGAAATGCAGTACACGCAAAAGCGCGTGGCCGACATGGCGATTGACCTCTACGCCATCGCCGCCGTCCTCTCGCGCACCACGCGCGCCATCGAGAAACGCGGCGAAGACGGCGCCCGCCGCGAAATCGATCTCACGACCATCTTCGTAGCCGCCGCCGAGCGAAGACTCGAAGAACAAGTGCGCTCGTTCGACAAGAACGACGACGAACTCCGCAAATCAGTCGCCTCCCGCGCCTATCTCGACGGCGGCTACCCGTTCGACGTAATTTAGAAGCCCTACCCGGCCCTACGCCTTGGAACGCGCCGCGTTGACCAGTGACGCGCGCCCGCCCAATAGGCTCGTCCGGAGGTGCCCTTCGGACGGCTCCGGCCAGCGCAAGTCCGCTCCCCCCCATATGGCTCGCTCCGCCCACGCCGGCCCCCCCAACCATTCCTCACTTCGCTGCGTTTCCCCGCCGAATCCGGTCTGCGCCGGCCGGAACCGTCCGAAGGCACCTCCGGCGGCCGATCCCAGCAGCGCCGTCAAAAAGCGATTCAAATATTGCGAACTCGCCCACGCGACCTGGTAAAGTTTGCATACCATGCGCCGCGTTCTCGTAGTCGATGATGAAGAGAACCAGCGCCTCGTCTTGCGCACCCTCTTGAAGCGACAAGGTTACGAGGTCGAAACCGCGGAAAGCGGCGAGGCAGCGCTGGCCCTGGTCGACACGTTCGGGCCCGACGTCGTGCTCACCGACGTGCGCATGCCGAAAATGGGAGGGCTCGATCTCCTGGCCACCCTGAAGGCCAAAGGCAACGAGGCGACCGTCATCGTGATGAGCGCCTACGGCAACGTCGACGACGCGCTCGAGGCGATCAAGGCGGGCGCTTACGATTATGTGCAGAAGCCGTTCAAGCACGACGAGATCATCCTCACTTTGCGCAAGGCGGAGGAGCGCGAAGCCTTGCGCCGCGAGAACCGCGCGCTGCGGGAAGAGATCCGTAAAGAGCACCAATTCGAGCACATTTTGGCCAAGAGCCCCGCGATGCAGGAGATCTTCCGCACCATCGGCAAAATCGCCGACTACAAGACGACGGTGCTCATCTCCGGCGAAAGCGGGACGGGCAAGGAGCTCGTGGCGCGCGCGCTGCACGAGCGAAGCTCGCGGCGCGGGGGCAACTTCGTGGCCGTCAATTGCGGCGCCATCCCCGAAAATCTCCTGGAGAGCGAGTTGTTTGGGCACAAAAAAGGCGCCTTTACCGACGCCAACAGCGATCGGCGCGGGCTGTTCGAAGAGGCGGACGGAGGCACGCTCTTTCTCGACGAGATCGGGGAGCTGCCTACCCCGTTGCAGGTGAAGCTCTTGCGCGTGCTGCAGGACGAGATGATTCGGCGCGTAGGCGATTCGCGCGACCTCAAGGTGGACGTGCGCATCATCGCCGCCACCCATCGCGATCTCGCGGCGGAGGTCAAGGCCGCTCGATTTCGGGAAGACCTTTTCTATCGCCTCAACGTGCTGCCCATCTTGGTTCCCCCCTTGCGCACGCGGCGTGAGGACATCGCCATCCTCATCGACCATTTCGTGGCGCGCAACAACGCGCGGCTCGGGACACAGATTCGGGGCGTCGACACCGAGACGCGCCGGCTGCTCGTCGAGTACAGCTGGCCGGGCAACGTGCGCGAGCTGGAGAACACCATCGAGCGCGCCATGGTGCTCTCGGAGGGGGACCTCCTCGTCGCGTCCGACTTGCCCGACCGTATCCGGGAGGTGCGCGACCCGGTGCAGGTCCAGCTGTCGAGCGGTGAGCTATCGATCAAGAAAACGACGCGCATCATCGAAGAGACGCTCATTCGGCGCGCTCTTCAGAAGACGAAGGGCAATCGGACGCGCGCCGCCGAAGTGTTGGAGCTTAGCCACCGGGCGCTTCTCTATAAGATCAAGGATTACAAGATCACTGACCTCTGAGGCCGCCGGGGCCTTTCCGCCGTCGGAGAACACGCAAGGACAGGCTTGCGCTCCGAGAGCGCGTGTTGCTAGGCTCCCCGCCATGCAAAATAGCCGAGCGAAAGCGTGGAAACTGCTGGCCAGCACAGCCCCTCTGTCCCTGGCCTGCGCCGGCGCGCTCGCCTGTTACAGCATGGATCCGCCGGCCCAGCCTCCGACGCGAGACCCGCTCTCCGAGCCTGCTTCCTCGGCCGACCCGACGATGATGGCGCCTTCCGGTATGAAGACGGTGGCCCCGGAAGAAGAGCACAAGAAGATGGTGTTCGACGACGCGCAGGCCAAGACCATGCTGGCGCGCGCGGCAGCCAATGCCCATACCTGCGTCGAAGTCGTGCCCAAGGATCAGCCGCACGGTACGGGCACGATGCTCGTTACGTTCGCAGGCGCCGGCAAGAGCACCAGCGCCTCCATTGCCGCGCCTTTCGACAATACGCCCATCGGCCAGTGCGCGACGCGCGCCTTCGTGGGGATCATCGTCTCGCCGTTCGACGGCGCCGACGTGGAGATGACCTACGAGGTCAACCTGAACCCCGACCCGAAGAAGGCCGACGCCAAGGGGAAGAAGGAAGCGCCGGCCAAAAAGAAGTAGCGCTCGCGAACGCGCGAGCGCCGGTCTTTCTCGGAGCCTCGGCTCAGCTGCTGCGCGCTGCGCGAGGTAGCGCGACCTTACCGGATCCGAATCCTCGCAGCAGCGTGCCGACGAGCTTGGGCCCATCGGCGATGGGGATGGCCGCACCGGAGAGCAGCCATTCGGAGAGGATCTCGTCGATGGCGCCGAAGATCATCCGCACCGCGAGGCGCGGTTCGAGATCCTTGCGCAGCTCTTCCTTGTCGACGCCTTCTTGCACGACGCCTTCGAGGATGCGCAGGTACTCGCCGAGCTTCGAACGAGAGAAGCGCTCGACGAGGCGCGCGCTGCGACGGAGCTCGATCTGGAAGACCGACGCGAGCGCGCGATCCGACGAGAGCAGCGTGAGGTGGAGGTCCACCATGCGGGTCAGTCGCTCGATCGCCGGGCCCTCCGACTCGAGGATTTGGCGCATGCGCGCAAGCGCGGCGTCCATCGTCTCGTCGAAAATGCAGCCGAGCAGGTCTTCTTTGTTTTCGAAATAGAGGTAAACGGTGCCGTCGGCGACACCGGCGGCGCGCGCGATCTCCGCGACGCGGGCTTCGTGGAACCCGCGGCGCCCGAAGATCAGGATGGCTGCTTTGAGAATACGACTTCGCTTTTCTGGATCGGCACCCGGCCGGGCGGGCTTTTCACGAACTCGCGCCCCCACCAAACGTGGGCGACTAGACTGATGAGGCATCTTGGGACCCTACTGAACTCCTGCGGCGGAGGGAAGCACTCCTCATTGACGAAAGCGGTCAACTCGCAGGCTTTTTTCCGCACGATCGTTCACGATTCACAACATCTCTTTGTACTCTCCCACGTTCGGGTCCGTTTTCACGGCGTCGAAGCTCTTGGCAGCGGTGGTCGAGCACATCAGTACGGATTCGAGCGCGGCGGTGGTGGCGCGGTTGATGATGGGCCAGCCCTGTTCGGGCAGCAATTGCGTGTCTTTGCAGTCGAAGAGGAACCCCGCCAAGTTGGCGTTTTTGACCATGTACTTCTGAGCAATCGCCAGAAGACCTCCCTTGTCCTTACCGACTGCGCAGATGTCGGAAAAGTTGAGATGCCCGGCGTTGGCAATACCGACCAACCGTTTGGGGGCAGGGGAGCTGTTAAACCCGTTCTGCTGGCCGGTGTAGTTCGCGACGCTGTCGGCCTGGCCGCCCATGACGAGGGTCGACTTCAGCGCCGCACCGGCGGTGACGCCCCCCGAGGCGAGCGGGATCAGCACCATGGCTTGTCCGCCATAGCCGGTGATGGCGCCGCCTCCGGCGCTGTGGCCGGACATACCGAGATGGGTCATGTCGATGAAGCTCGCCAGGAACTGGAGATCGGCGCTCGGGGCTTTTAGCGCGGCAATGAGCGCGTCGGTGTCGCCCACTAGGTTGGATACCAGCTTGAAATCGAGGTAATCGGCCAAGTAGAGGCCCGGGTGGTCCTGCGAGACCACGACGAAGCCGCGGCTCGCCCAGTGGGTCATGATCTGGACCGACTGCGCGCGCCACGCGGCCGTACCGTGGACGAAGATGACGACTGGGTAAGGGCCGTGGCTCGTGTCGAACGGAAGGTCGCGGTAGCAGTTGCACGGCTGCCAGGGGTTATCGACATCCGGGATCTTCGTCTGCTCGGTAACGGGCAGCCATTTGCGGATATCGTATTGAATGGCCGTCTGACCGGCTTCGCTGCCGAGCGTCGCGGGGTACCAGACTTCGGTGGCCAAGGTGCCGACGGTGACCGTCTTGGCGCCGACCGGCCACGGGCCGCGTGCGCCTGTGTCTTCCGGCACCTTGTAGAGCTTCGTGCCGGGGCACCCCATCGCTTCGCCACCGGTCCCGCCCGCGCCACCGCTGCCTGCTGCGCCACCTGTCGTGGCGCCCGAGCCACCGGTGCTGCCCGCTGCGCCACCTGTCGTGCCGCCCCCGCCCGATGTTGCCGAGCCACCGCCGCTTCCGGCGGAACCACCGGTTTCGGAGCTTCCTCCCGCGCCCGAGCTGCCGCCCAGCCCTTCATCGTTGGTGCTGCACGCTGCCGAGGCGAGCAGTCCGGCCAGAGCAATTGCCACGACGAGTCGAGATCGCACGGCCATGACAGCCTCCAAAAGCCTAAAGTGAATAGCGAATCATTATTGACGCGACGCGAAACGTGCTCGATTTAGCAAACATCGTAGCAAGTCGGTCAGGCGAATGAATGATCGTTCAAAGTGCGGCGGTCGTCAACCCACATGTGACGCTTCGGGCTGCATTTCGCCCGGCCGATCGGCGTAGAGCTTCTCGATGATGGCGGCGAATTTCTCGCCTACGACCTTGCGGCGGACTTTGAGGGTCGGCGTTAGCTCGCCTTCCTCGAGGCTGAAAGGTCGCGGCAAGACGTGGAATCGTTTGATTTGCTCGACCCGGGCAAGTCGGGCGTTCACGCGAGCGACCTCCGCCTCGACGAGAGCGCGGATCGCGGCGCTTTCATGGGCCGGTGCTCGGTCGTCGCGCTGCGCTTGGACCGCGGCGCAACGGCCAGCGTCGAGCACGAGGAGCGCGACCAAGTACTTGCGGGCGTCGCCTATCACGACGGCATCGGCGACGAGGGGGATGGTTTTCAGCGCCTCTTC
>DATHEQ010000030.1:0-29614 GCA_035318505.1 Polyangiaceae bacterium
CGGCAGCGGCGGCACCGGCAGCGGCGGCACCGGCGGCACCGGTGGAACCTCGCCCCCCGCTTTCGTGCCCGCCCCGGCGACGCTCCGCCGTCTCACCCTGGGGCAGTATGCCAATACCGTGCGCGATCTATTGGGCGCGAACGTCACCTTGCCGGCCGATCTCGAACCGGATACGTCGCTCAACGGGTTCGCCTCCATCGGCGCCGCGCGAACTGCGTTCTCGCCGCATGCCATCGAGCAGCTCGAGACGGCCGCTCTGTCGCTGGCGCAGCAGGCACTCGCCGATCCCAAGTCGCGCGCCGCGCTCGTCAGCTGCACGCCATCGGCCGCGGTCGACGACGCCTGCGCGCGACAAGTGGTCACGAGCCTCGGACGCCGAGCTTGGCGCCGTCCGCTCACGACCGAAGAGGTGAACCGGTACACGCCCCTTGCCACGCAGGCGAGCACGACGCTGAACGACTTCTGGAAAGGCCTTGAATACGCAGTGGCTGGCATTCTGCAGTCGCCGCACTTTCTCTACCGTGAAGAGCTGGGAACGCCGGATTCTGCCAGTCCGTCGCAGCGTGTCTTCAACGGATTCGAGATCGCGACGCGTCTCTCCTACTTCGCCTGGAGCACGACCCCCGACGACCAGCTGCTCGATGCTGCCGCGGCCGGCACGCTTACGACCGAGGCTGGTCTCAGGGCACAAGCCGAGCGGCTCATCGCGTCCCCGCGCGCGCATGCGGCGACGGAGACGTTCTTCAGCGAGCTGCTACGCCTCGCTGACCTCGACGATCTCCCGCAGCTTCCCAATATCTTCCCCCAGGTAAGCGCGACGTTGGGTGCCTCGATGCGCAGCGAGACTTTGCGCGTGCTCGAAGACATGGCCTGGAATGGCGACGGCGACTTTCGAAGCGTGTTCGAGACGCGCACCACGTTCGTCAACGCCGAGCTCGCCAAGCTCTACGGCCTGCCGGCTCCCACCGGTACCGGCTTCGTTGCGGCGACCTTGCCGAGTAGCGGCATGCGCCTTGGTTTGCTGGGCCAAGGGAGCTTTCTCGCGCTGAACGCGCACGCCGATTCGACGTCACCCACCCGGCGCGGGAAATTCATTCGCGAAGTGTTGCTCTGTCAGGGCATACCGCCCCCGCCGCCCGACGTCGACACGACGTTGCCGCCCAATCCGGCGGGTACGGCGGGCCTCACCATGCGCCAACGACTGGAAAAGCATCGCACCCTGCCCGCCTGCGCCAGCTGCCATCAAACGATGGATCCCATCGGGCTCGGCCTCGAAAACTTCGACGCGGTGGGCGCCTTCCGAACGAGCGAAGTGGGACAGACCATCGACGCCAGCGGCGACCTCGACGGCACCGCCTTCGGAGACGCGCGTGGGCTCGCCATGGCCCTCAAAAACCACCCCGACTTTTCGACCTGCCTGACGCGCAGCATGTTTCGTTTTGCTACCGGGCACGTCGAGACCTCGGGAGAAGAAGCGGCCGTTCTTGCGCTCGCGAAAGACGTGGCCGCCAATGGATACCGCTTCCGGTCCCTGCTCCTTGGCCTCGCGATGAGTCCGAGCTTCCGCTTCACCGGGGCACCCGAATGACGAGGAATTTTGCGATGAGACAAACGGCGCTCAGTCGGCGCAGGTTGCTGCGAGGCATCATGGGGGGAGCGGTGATCGCCATCGGGCTGCCGCCGCTCGAAGCGATGTTCAACGGTCACGGGACCGCCTATGCCGGCGGCGCACCGATCCCCAAGCGACTCGGAATTTTCTTTTGGGGCAACGGCGTCAAGCTCGATCGGTGGGTGCCCACCGCGACGGGCGCGGCCTGGACGCCGAGTCTGGCGCTCGAGCCGCTCACCGCCTTGAAAGACTACGTCTCCGTCGTTTCCGGCATGAACATCAAGACCGGCAATGAGCGCGGTCATCACGCGGGATGCGTCGGCATTCTCTCGGGCGCGCCCATGGTCTCGCAGCCGCACCCCAACTCCGGCTACGTATCGACGTTCAGCAAGGCCAGCATCGATCAGATCGCCGCCGCGGCCATCAGCCAGGGCACACGTTTTCGCTCGCTCGAAGTGGGCGTTTCCCGACGCGTCGTCACCGGCGAAGGAACGACGCTGCACTACCTGTCCCACAACGGGCCCGACAGTTTCAATCCACCGGAGTACGATCCGGCCAAGGTGTTCGATCGTTTGTTCGGCGCCGGGTTCGTGCCTCCCAGCTCGACCACGCCGCCCGTCGATCCTTCCCTTGCGCTCCGGCGCAGCGTGCTCGACGCGGTTTTAGCCGATGTCGCCGACGTGAAGAGCCGCGTGGGCGCTACCGACCGTGTGCGGCTCGACCAGCATCTCGCCAACATTCGGTCGATCGAAAACCGTTTGACGCAGGTACCCCCCCCGCCGCCCCCCACGCTGTCGTGCAAGCTCCCGCTCAAGCCGGGCAGCTTTCCCGATGTGAGTGGGAAAGAAGCGATCGAAGAGCGCATGAAAGCGATGAGCGATCTCATCGCCATGGCTTTTGCGTGCGATCAAACGCGCGTTTTTTCGATGATGTTCAGCGGCAGCGTCGGCTCGACGGTATTTTGGCAAGTGGGCGCGACGTCGGGACATCACGACCTCACGCACAACGAGGCGGGCAACCAGCCGATGGTTCACGATACGACCGTCTTTACGATGAAACAGTTCGCGACGCTGCTCGCCGCGCTGAAGGCGATTCCCGAGGGGGCCGGCAATGTGCTCGACAATTGCGCGATCCTCGCGAGCTCCGACGTCGCCGATGGGTTCGCGCACTCGATCAACAACTATCCCATCGTCGTCGCGGGAGGCGCGGGAGGCGCGCTCAAGTACCCGGGCGTTCACTACAAGTCGGCGGGCGAGAACACCAGCATGGTCCTCTTCTCGCTCTTGAAGGCAGTCGGATTGCCCCTGACGGAGTTTGGCGACGCCGGCGGGCGTGTCACGACCAGCTGCACCGCCATCGAGACGTGACGGGGACCATCCCCGAAGGGCATCCCGTTCGGCAGCCATAAGGGCATGCATTCGTCGTGAGGCGCTTGGCCGGCCCTCATGTAACATCCCGCCCATGATCGCTCTCGCCGAAATCCGCGCGGCCGCCCAGAACATCGCGGGAAAGGTACATCGCACGCCGCTGCTCTCGTCGTCGCAGCTCGCCGGGCCGACCGGGGTGCGGCTGCATTTGAAATGCGAGAGTTTTCAGAAAACGGGATCGTTCAAGGCGCGGGGTGCTCTCAATAAAATATTGTCGCTCAGCGCGGACGAGCGCGCCCGCGGTCTGGTGACGGTCTCCGCCGGAAATCACGCTGCGGCAGTGGCGTGGTCGGCGCGGATCGCGGGTTGTTCGGCGGTGGTCGTCATGCCGGTGGATGCCCCCAAGTCGAAGATCGACGCCGTGCGCGGATACGGCGCTGAAATCGTCGCTCACCCCGACCGAGCAACGCTATTCGATAAACTCGAAGAGCTGCGTGTCGCGCGCGGTCTCACCTTCGTTCATCCCTTCGATGACCCGGCGGTGCTTGCGGGGGCGGGCACCGTGGGGGTCGAGATCGCGGAGGAGCTCGAGGATCTCGAGCTCGTGATCGTGCCCGTCGGCGGTGGCGGGCTCCTGTCCGGCGTGGCCTCGGCGATAAAGCAGTTGAACGCACGGGTGCGGGTCGTGGCCGTCGAGCTCGAGGCGGGCCCCGGCCTCGGTCCCTCGCTCGCAGCGGGCCGACCGATCCCCGTGAAACGCCCGGACACCCTGGCCGACGGAATGACACCGCCCTTCGTCGGCGCCCTGCCCTTGGCGATCGCGCGTGAGGCAGTCGACGAGATCGTGACGGTCACCGAAACCGAGATCATCGACGCCATGAAGCTCCTCATGACGCGCGCGAAGCTCTATGTCGAAGCGTCGGGCGCCGCTGCCACGGCGGCGCTCCTTGCCGGCAAAGTGCGCGCGCCCCAAGGACAGCGTACGGTTGCGATCGTCTCCGGTGGTAACGTCGATCTGGCGCGAATCGCGGCGCTCGTCTGAACTCAGGGCGCGGCAAGATACCGACATCGTTACCGTCGCTCCATGCGCATGCGGCGATGCCCGCGCGTTGACGGTTGGTCGGCGTTGCCGCTAGCTTGGCAAGATGCGAGGGAAACGTCGGTGGGTTTCGGCGGGGGACGGTGGTCCCACACTCACATGAGTTGGGTCGGCAAACGCGCCAACGCGCGTCGGGAGGAGCGACGTCGATGAAGGTTCTCGTCCTCGGCGGTACCGCGTTTCTCGGCCGACACTTGGTCGATGCCGTCATCGCGCGTGGTCATACCGCAACCGTTTTCAATCGAGGGCGCCACGTGGCGACGCGACGCGACGTCGAGGCGCTGCACGGCGATAGGAGCGCCGACCTGGCCGCGCTGCGCGGAGGCCGCTGGGACGCCGCGATCGACACGAGCGGTTATGTTCCTTCGCAGGTACGTGCGTCGGCCGCGCTGCTCGCCGACGGGGTGGCGCATTACACCTTCGTTTCGTCGCTCTCGGTCTATGCGAGCTCGAACGAGGGGCCCATCGACGAAAGCGGGATGCTCGAACAAGTGCCCGCCGACAAGCTCGCCGCGCTCGAAGCGATCGTGCCCGAGGGACGGGTCACCGCTCTCAACTATGGGGCCATGTACGGCGGCCTGAAGGCGCTCTGCGAACGCGCTGCCACCGATGCCATGCCCGGTCGCACGTTGGTCGTGCGGCCTGGGCTCATCGTCGGACCTTACGACTACACCGATCGCTTTACTTATTGGCCGAGCCGCATCGCGGGCGGAGGCGAGGTGCTGGCGCCGGGAGATCCGCGCACATCACGGCGGTTCATCGACGCGCGCGATTTATCCGCATGGATCGTCGCGTCCATCGAGGAGGGGCGGACCGGCATCTACAATGCGAGCGGTCCAGATTACGATCTCACGATGGAGCGCGTGCTCGACGAATGCCGCAAGGTGTGCGGATCCGCCGCACGGTTCACTTGGGTCGACGACGATTTTTTGGTCGCCCAAGGGGCGGACCCATGGACTGGTGTGCCGCTCTGGGCGCCTCGAGCCATCTCGCCGGCGGCGTTCCGCGCCACTTACCAACGAGCTCTCGACGCAGGTCTCCGCTATCGACCCCTCGCCGATACCATTCGAGACACGCTGGCCTGGGACCAAACACGGCCGCCCGATCGCGAACGAAACGGCGGGCTCACTTCCGCCCAAGAGCGCCATCTGCTCTCGGCTTGGCACGCGGGTCGGGCCGCGGAGCCCACGTGATCGTGCCGTGACGTTACGCCGCGACCAGCGCGGCGCCCCCCGCGCACCCGCCGTCAGCCGTTGACGTCGAGCTTTTGTCCAACGCCGGTGGCGCTGGCAATCAGGGTTTTGACCGTGCTCGCGTCAGCCTCCATCGCTTTTTTGAGCATGCTGACCGCTGCCTCCCCTTTGACTTGATCTCTCCCCGAGGCCGCCTCGGAAACGCTCTCGGGACACGCTGCACCCACACAACCGCCGACGGACATGCTCATGGGGCACCCGAACGGTCGCGGCGGCGTGACCCTTAAGGAAGTTTCGTCGCCGGGGGCAGACTGCGCTGGAGCGGCACGGAGTGCTCCCAATCGGCCAAGAGCGCGCGCATCGCCGTCACGAAGGCGAGCGGCTGGTCGAGCAGGAGATGGTGGTGCGCTTCGGGAATTTCGACGACCGGCGCGTTGCGCTCGAGGAGCTCGTACATGTACTCCCCCGTCTCGGGAGGTACGACGACCGACAGCTCGCCTCGCACGAGCGCCACCCGGCAGCTCACGCTGGCCAAATAGACGTGCATGGACTCGAGCGACAGATCCGCGAACACGCGCGGATCGAACTTCCACCGATAGCCGCCTTCGACCTGCCGCACGGAGGTGCGCGCCACGTGATCGAGGATGTAGTCGTTCTCGCACGGCTGCGCAGGCAAAAGGCGGAAACGGGAGAGCGCGGTGGCAAGATCGGGATAGATGCGCGGCTTGCGCTCCGGTCCGCGGTCGGCGCGATCCTCGCTTTCGGGATCGGGTCTTCGCACCGGAGCATCGACGATGATCGCGCCGGCCAGGCGATTGCCGTAGAGCGAGGCCGCCACGATGGTGATGAGCCCTCCCATGCTGTGTCCGGCGAGGACGGGGGGGCCGATGAACTGCGCATCGTCGATGACGCCCATCACATCGTCGGCAAAAGCGCGGCGGGCATAGTGATCGCGCGTTCCGCTGTCGCCATGTCCGGCGAGGTCCGGAGCCACGACGCGGTACTGGCGCGTCAAAAGCGGAGCGAGGAACGACCACCACTGCGCATGTGCCGCGCCGCCGTGGACGAGGACGAGCCCCGGCTTGGCGGGATCGCCCCAGGCGAGGTAGTGGATGGGCGTGCCGTTGACGTCGACGGTGTGGTCCTCGCGCGGCGCAGCCAGCGCGTCGGTAAACCAGCGAGGTGCGTTGGGCATTCTCCCAAATTCGTACCCGAAAGCCGCTCGTTGCGCGAGTCGGCCTTACGCGCGAAGCGCCGCTCGCCGATGGGCAGCGGCCGCGGTTCTGGTGTAGAAGTCGAAAACCATGATCTCTCCCGGGAAAACATCGACATTTGCCCTATTGGCGTTCGCGTCGACCGCAGCGTGCGGGGGCAGCGTTGCCTCTCTGCAAGGTCCGTTGCCCCCGCCGCCGAGCGCACCGGCGGGCGCGATCATGCCGGCGCCGCCGTCGGCGGGGCCGACCGCGTCGTCCGCCTCCGGTGCGTACAGTGGGCTTGGCGTAGCGAGCCTTACGCCCGAGGTTTTGGCCGCGTACGCGCCCAAGCCGTTGCCGGCAGAACTGAGCCGCCACATTCAATCGATGCTGGACATCCGCGCCCCGGGCGACGGTCGTCTGTCACCCGACGGCAAGACCATGTTTTTCAATTGGTCGGTGACGGGGATTCAACAGGTCTGGAAACTCGACGGACCGCGCCGTTTTCCCGTCCAGCTCACGGGCGGCGAAGATGTGACCCGGCTCGTCGACGTCACTCCCGACGGCAAGTGGCTGGTCGTGTTCCGCGATCGCAAGGGAGAGGAGAACCCGGGCCTCTACCTGCTCGATCCGAACGGCGGACCTCTGCGCGCGATTCAGCACAAGGCCGGCGTTCAGACCCGGTACCAATTTGCGAGCGGCGATTCCAAGTCGATCTACTTCGCCAGCAACGATCGCAAAGCCGACGCTTACGCCATCTACCGCTATGACATCGCCGGCGGCACGAAGGACCTCGTCTTCGGCGAGGACGGGCTGTGGAACGTCGACGATCATCAGAAAGATGGCCGTCTCTTGCTCTCCAAAGCGCTGGGCGCCCTGGTGCGTGAGTATTACGAGCTCGACCCGGCGACGAAGAAGCTCGTGCCGCTGTTCGGTCAAGGCGAGCGGGAAGAATACAGGGCGCAGTACGGCGCGGCGCCGGGCGAGGTGGTCGTCCAGACGCCGAAGCTCGGCGAGTTTCGCGCCGTCTACCGCTTCAAGGACGGCAAGCTCGCCCCCACGCTCGGCGACCCCAAACACGACATCGAGGATTTCGAGCTCGACGAGCCGAGGCGGCACGTCTTCTATACCGTCAACGATGGCGGCTACGAGCGGCTCAAGGTCGCCGACGCGCGCACGTGGGCAGACATCAAGATGCCCGATTTTCCCGGAGCAGAGCACGTCTCTTTTGGCCCGACTTCGCGCGATGGACGCTACACCGTCATTCACGCGACGACTGCGACGAGCCCCACCAAGACGTACGTCTACGACTGGAACACCAAGGCACTCGTACAGTGGGTCGTCCCCAGCGCGCCCGAGATCGACACGACCCGGTTCGTCTCGGCCAAGGTGGAGACCTACCCGGCGCGCGACGGCACGCAGATCCCGGTGCTCGTGCGTAAGCCGGAGCGATGCGACCCAGCTCCTTGCCCCGTGCTCGTGCTTTTTCATGGCGGCCCCGAAGGGCAGTCGCGACCAGGATTCAATCCCGGAGCGCAAATTGCGATCGATGCCGGTTTCATCCTTCTCGAACCCAACGTGCGCGGCAGCGATGGATACGGAAAAACTTGGCTGCACGCCGACGACGGCCCCAAACGGCTCGACATTCTCACCGACATCGAAGACGCCGCCAAGTACGCGCGAAAAGCATTCGCCGTCGACGGCCGAGAGCCGAAAGTGGGCGTGTACGGGGGAAGCTATGGTGGCTACTCGACGCTCGTAGCCATGACCATGTTTGCTGGCGCCTACGACGCGGGTGTGGCGATCGTCGGCATGAGCAGCCTCACTTCTTTTTTGAAGAATACCGCCCCTTATCGCCGCAAGCTGCGCGCTAGCGAATATGGCGATCTCGAGAAAGACGCCGACGCTCTTACGAAACTTTCACCCATTACCTACATCGACAAAGTGCGCGCGCCGCTCTTGTTGATTCAAGGTGCCAACGATCCACGCGTGCCGGTCGGCGAAGCCATTCAAATGCACGACGCGCTCGAAAAACGAGGCGTCAAAAGCCCGCTCGTCATCTTCCCCGACGAAGGGCACGGCGCGCAAAAGCGCGAAAACAAAGTGTTGCAGATCGGCTACGCGATGGACTTCTTCGAGAAACATTTGAAGGAGAAGAAGTAGCTCCGGCCAACAAACTGGCGGTAGGCAATCGTCGCGTCAATCGTTTGGCGATCGCGTGAATTGTCGAAAAAGCGTGGAGGCCGAATCGCCGCAGCGTTTTTGGCGCTTGACGAGAGAAGCGCAAAAGGAGGATGCTGCCCCCCTTTAGTCAATGCGGAGGTTACCGTGGCGCGATTGGGAATGCGATGGGGTCGGGTTGCTTGGATTGGACTGGTAGCGTCGTGCGCCTTCGGGACCGTCGGTTGCTCCGACGAAGACGAGCCGGACAACGGACCGGATGCCGCGCCCGATGCGCCGCGGGATACGGCGCGCACCGACATCTCCGTCGGAACGGACGTGAGCAGCGACGGCAGTGCCGTCGATCAACGTGAAACGGGAACGCCCGATGCGAGGCCTGACACGGCGCGCGACGCCGCGGCGCCCGATGCCGCTCCCGAAGCCGGCAGCTGCATCGGTGGCGGCGATGCCGCGCGCGACGGCGCGATCGGAATGGCCGCCGTGCAGATGCTGAGATGCGGCAATTGCCACCAAGATGAGCCGGTCGACGCAGGCCTCTTCCTTTCCGGCAAGCTGCTCGTTGCGGATTCGGGCGTGTACCCCAAGAATTTGACGCCCGATCCGATGACCGGCCTCGGCTGCTGGACCGACGATCAGATCATCAAGGCGATCATGGACGGCATCGACGAGAAGGGCGAAACGATCTGCAGTCGCATGCCGAAATTCGCGGGGCGGATCGACGCCGGCGTGGCCCAAGAAGTCGTCAATTTCCTGCGCACTTTGCAGGCGGTTCACAAGGAAATCCCCGAGACCGTCGTGTGCCCGGTCCCGCCTGAGGCGCGGCCCGAGCCGCAACCCGAGGGAGGTACGGACGCCGACGCCGGCGCGCCGCCCGATGGCAGCGTCGATGGTACGGCGCCCGACGCCGGGCCCGACAGCACCACGCCGGAAGCCGGCGCTGACGCCGGTATCCCCGATGTCGCCGTCGATGTCGCGACAGACATCGAAACCGACGGGGACGGCTGAAGAGGCGCTGCGCCTCGTAGCGACGCTTGCGCTGGGCGGTGCCTTCGACCGCTCAGCGCCGCGCCGAGAGAGCCCGAAACTCGACTACGCCGTGGCTCGGGAGTCGGCCGCCGTGGGGGTCGCCTCTTCCGAGTAAAACTGCCTCGTCCAACGGCGGAAGATGCCGATCGGGCCGTCGTTGTCGACGACGAGAGGCGGGTGCACGTAGATTTTGTTTTCCCAGATGGGGATGTCTTGGGCGAGCTGACGTTCGATCTCGCGAATGAAGGCCGCGCCTACCGTGCTCGTGACGTCACCGGTCGCAAGTTTCTTCACGCTGAACGAAAAGCGAACGTCGACGTAGTCATCGTCGATCGGCGTTTGGCTGGCGACGAGCAGCGTCTCTACGATGCCCTTGAAACGCGTGAGCGAGTAGCCGAAGCCGTGGCTGTGGCTTTCGATGGAGCCCTCGGTCTTGCCCATCGGGGTGCGCATCACCGTGCCTGACTGCACTTTGAGGATGTGCCCCTCGACGCTGGCGTTCGACTTCGGCATCTCGACCGTGCCGTGCACGTAGTGAAAATGCGCGGAGTCGACGGCGTTTTCGGCCATCTCTTGGTTGTGCGTCTTGATCTTCCAGCGGCGGCGCTCGTACGGCGTCCACAGGTCGTGCTGGTACTCCTCGTTGGCCGGGATGCGCCATTCCGGCGGTTTGCCCTGCAGGTGGTGCCAAACGAGGATGAGGCCGTTCAGCTCTTCGACGTGCCAAGTCAACTTGACCTTGGCCTTGGGGGGAATGTGCTGTGAATACGGCACCTCCACGCACTGACCAGTGCCGTCGAACTTCCATGAGTGGAAGGGACACTTGATGCAATTGCCGACGACCTTGCCGCCGTAGCCGAGATGCGCGCCGAGGTGGGGACAGTAGGCGTCGAGCACGAAGGGGCGGCCATCTTCGCCGCGATAGAGCACCATCTGCTTGCCGAAATAGTGCAGGGGCATGACGCCGCCCGGAGCGAGCTCGTCCGAGTAGGCCACTTGAAACCATCCGTTCGGATAGCGCGGGAAGGGGAATCGACTGTTGCTCATCGGTGGGCCCTCGGTTTATCGAATCGCACAAAAGTGAAACATGTTTCACTATGTGTGTCAACTCCTGCAAAATACGAGGTTCCGCGCTTGCACGGCTGGGAGAAGCGTGTTTCAGTCGAGTCAATCGCATGTCCCACGCCGATTCTGCGGGCGCCGCTCGAAGGGACGCTCTTTCCACCTTTCGCACCGAGACGAGGGCGTGGCTCATCGCCAATTGTCCGCCCACGATGCGCACGCCGATGAGCGACGATGACGAAGTATGGGGCGGTCGTCGCGCGGTGTTCGATCATCCCGATCAAAAAGTGTGGCTCGAGCGCATGGCTCGGCGCGGGTGGACGGCGCCGAGGTGGCCCACTGAATACGGCGGGGGCGGGCTTTCGCCCGAGCAGGCGCTCGTACTCGCCGACGAAATGCGGTCGCTCGGATGCCGCCGTCCTCTCAAGAGCTTCGGCGTATGGATGCTGGGACCGGTGCTGCTCGAATTCGCGAGCGAAGAACAAAAACGCGAGCACATCCCGCCCATCGTGCACGGCGAGATCCGGTGGTGCCAGGGGTACAGCGAACCCGGCGCGGGTTCCGATCTGGCGAGCCTGGCCGCGCGCGCGGTGCCCGACGGCGATGACTACATCGTCAGTGGTCACAAGATCTGGACGTCGCACGCCGACCGATCCGATTGGATGTTCTGCCTGGTGCGCACCGATCCCAGCACGCCCAAACATGACGGCATCTCGTTTCTCCTCATCGACATGGCCGCGCCGGGGATAACCGTGCGCCCCATCCGGCTCATCAGCGGAAATTCGCCATTCTGCGAGACCTTCTTCGACGAAGTTCGCGTTCCAAAAAAGAATCTGGTGGGGCGCCCCGGGGCAGGCTGGACCATCGCCAAGCGGCTTCTCCAGCACGAGCGCGCCCTCATTTCCGAGATGCGCGACGCGTTTCCCGACGAGGAGACGCTAGAGGGCGTGGCGCGCCGTACCCTTGGGCCCTCGGTCGGTCCCTTGGCCGACGCCGCGCTGCGCGATCGCATCGTGCAGGCGAACATGGATTTTTACTGCAATAAAATCACGCTCCGCCGCGCGGCCGAAGCCGCGGAAGCGGGGCGGGGGCCCGGCGCAGAGTCGTCGATGTTCAAGCTCTACGGCACTGAGCTGAACAAGAGGCGGCGCGAGCTCATGGTCGAGCTTCTCGGCTACCAGGCGCTCGGCTGGGAGGGCGACGGCTTCTCCGCGGGCGAGCTCGCGCGCACGCGCGCCTGGCTGAGATCGCGCGCCAATTCGATCGAGGGGGGGACCAGCGAAATCCAGCTGAACATCATCGCCAAGCGCGTGCTCGGTTTGCCTGATTGAGCGGCGCCGCGCGCTGCGAGGAATCTTTGCCATGTCGTACGTGCTGACGGAAGAGCAGGAGTCGATTCGCCGAACGGCGAAGGCATTGGTCGGCGAGCGCGCCCCCGTCGCTCACCTGCGCGCGCTCCGTGACGAAGCGGATAAGGTCGGCTTTTCGCGGGAGCTGTGGAAAGAGATGGCGAGCCTCGGACTCGTCGGCATGGCCATCCCCGAGTCGTACGGCGGCGCTGGGCTCGGCTTCGCCGAGCTCGGTCTCGTTCTTTATGAGTGCGGACGAACGCTGGCGCCCACGCCCTTCGTTGCCACGGTCTTGCTGGGGGCGAGTGCTCTGCTCTCCGGCGGTTCGCCCGAGCAAAACCGAACGATGCTGCCTGCGGTGTGCGCCGGTGATCGCATCATCGCCTTGGCGCACGACGAGCGGTCGCGCTTTCTTCCCTACGAGATAACGACCCGGGCCGAACCGGACCGCAGCGGATTCCGGCTCTCGGGAGAAAAGACGTTCGTGATCGACGGTCACGTAGCCGACGATTTCATCGTCGTCGCGCGATCGGCGGGCGCGCCGGGAGATCGCGCGGGATTGACGCTACTCGTCGTCCCCGCCGACGCCCCCGGCATCACCGTCACGCGTAGCCACATGGTCGACTCCCGCAACGCGGCGCGGGTACGCTTCGCGGCCACTCCCGCACGTGAGATCCTCGGACAGCCAGGGGCCGGCGCCGATGTCCTCGACGCGGCGCTCGATCGCGCTACTGCCGGACTTTGCGCAGAAATGCTGGGCGGCATCGAAGAGGTTTTCGAGCGGACGATCGCCTATTTGAAAACGCGCCGGCAATTCGGCGTGCCCATTGGGTCGTTTCAGGCTTTGAAACATCGGGCGGCGTACCTTTTTTGCGAGATCGAATTGTCGAAATCGATCGTGCTCGATGCCTTGCGCGCCGTCGACCTGTCGCGCCCGGATCTCTCCGCGGTGGTCAGTGTGGCCAAGGCGCGCGCGTCCGATACCTACCTGGCCGTGACCAACGAAGCCGTGCAAATGCACGGCGGGGTAGGGGTCACCGACGAGCTCGATATCGGCCTTTTCTTGAAGCGCGCGCGTGTGGCGGAGATGACGTTCGGAACGGCCTCCTACCACCGCAATCGGTACGCAGAGCTCCACGGATATTGATTTCGCGGCGCCGCCGTTGGCGAAAGCTCCGTCCGATCATCGCTCGATCGCCGAGCAGGCGCTTGCTCCGACGAGACCAAGCAATGTAGAAATTGTAGATGCCGATCGATCTGCGTCTTTTAGCGGTGGGCCTTTTCCTCGTTACCGGCTGCGGCGGCGCGAGCAACGGTGCGGCCCCGCCCCCTCGCGCTTCTTCGCCCAGCTTTTCCCCGGAGACGGCTCGTGCCGGGGGGCCGGCGACGGCGTCCGGCAAAGGCTCGTCCGACGGAACGACATGTGAGCAGGCGCGCGAATCGTACGTCGAAGAGATCAACGTCGGCGCTCGCGGCGCGAGCGATCTCAGCGCCAACGATTTCGCCGCCGTCCTCAATCGCGGAACTTACCTCGAACCGTGCGCTGTCCCGAGCGCCAGCAAGCTGCGCATCTGCGCCGCCGTGCAGAACGGGCAGGCCGTGGGCGTCACCGTCGCAGCCGAGCCCTCGGCGCCCGACGTCGAGATCTGCATCGCCAAAGAGGTGCGCAAGCTCGCCTTCCCGTCGCACGTGAAGTTGGACGTCGTCAACGTGCAGTTTTGATAACGGCGCGCAGCGCAGAAGAGAAGTTCACAGGGAGGCG
Source organism: Polyangiaceae bacterium (assembly GCA_035318505.1). Classification (GTDB taxonomy): domain Bacteria; phylum Myxococcota_A; class Polyangia; order Polyangiales; family Polyangiaceae; genus DASWDH01. Next base: position 13,842 of record DATHEQ010000030.1, read on the forward strand.
GGGAGGCGGGGAGACAGAGGAAAAAAGACCTTGGGTGGCGGCGGCAAAGCCGCTCACTGTGCTGGCTCGCCGCGCCGTTTTCGCGCGTGCATTGGTTGCAGTGAACAACCAAAAATTCTGGCTCCCCGCCTCCCCGCCTCCCTGTGAATCCGGCCTCATCGCTCATCGCGAGCATCGCCGTTATGGGTGTCTACGAGATGGTCATGCCGCCGTCGACGACCAGGGTGTGGCCGGTCGTGAAGGTCGACGCGTCGCTGGCGAGGTAAAGCGCGGCACCCGCGATCTCGTCGGGGGTCGCGTAGCGGCCGAGGGGCGTTTTTTTGAGGACACCGGCTACGATCTCGTCATTGGAAACGATGGCGCTCGCGAAACGCGTATCGACGAGGCCGGGGGCGATGGCGTTGACGCGGATGTTCGAGGACGCAAGCTCGTAGGCCATGGTCTTGGTCATGGAGATCACGGCAGCCTTGGTCATCCCGTAGACGCCTTGCAGCGGCGCGGCTTCGAGGCCGTTCACGCTGCTGACGTGGATGATCGATCCTCGCTTCTCGTCCCGACCCTGCAGATGCCGCGCCACCTCGCGGGCCATGAAGAAATAGCCCTTTAGGTTGACTTCGAAGGTCTTGTCCCAGGCGCCCATGTCGATACCGAGCAGCGGCCCGAAATAGGGGTTCGTGGCGGCGTTGTTGACGAGGATGTCGACCTTGCCGAATCGCTCGACGGCCCTGCCGACCAGCGCCGCGCAATCGCTCTCTTTGCCGGTGTGGGTCGGCACGCCGAGCGCCCGTTCACCGATCGACGCGGCCACTTGGAGAAGCGCGTCGGGCTTGCGCGCTGCGAGCACCACCGAAGCACCGCTCGCCGCGAAGGCGCGCGCGATGGCCTCGCCGATCCCGCGGCTGGCACCGGTGATGATGGCGACCTTACCTTCGAGCGTTATCCGAGCCGTCACGGGCGGGTGCATACCACGGCGAGAGGGCGAAGCGAAGGACGCCGAACGTCCGTTCACTGCACGGTGATGGTTCCCCCCATGATTCTATTTTCGTCGTGCTGCCCGCTTTGCACTTTGAGGCGTGTTTCCCCCGAGAAAAGTCCGTAGCGCACGACATACTCGCCGGGAGCGAAGTTGGGTTCGAGCGAGAACTCGTGCTCGTCGACGATGTAGTCCCCCGGCTGCCAGAGCGCGAGTCCGTACTTGCCCTGCAGCGTTCTGTGATCGGCGTTGAAACGTCGGTTCTGCCCTTCGATGTGCACGAACGTCTCCCACTCCGTTTTGATGGGAGCGAGCACCTTGTAATAGAGGCGAAAGCGGTACTTGCGCGCCGGAACGATGTAAGAAACGGCCTCGCCCGAGCTATCGGTGACATCCCAACCGAGCGACAGCAGCACGTCTTGCATGTTGGCTTCGACCCGGTGCCCGATGGGGGGCTCCTTGTCGAACACGAACTTGCCGTAGGGGTTCTGACTGCCTTCGTTGCGAAGCAGTTGATTGGAGACGAGCAGGATTTGCCCCGAGCGCGCGTCGAGCACGGGGAGGCTCGCTTTGGCGTCCGTTCCCGCTCGGTAGAGCGAGTTGAGCTTGGGGAGGTCCTCGTTGCGCACACCGAGCCAGCGGCGATCCGTCGTTTCGGTCAGCCAATTGTAGGCAGTCTGGACGTCGGCAAAGATTTTGACATTGCCCCCCGAGTAATACGCGGCTGTTTTGCCGCCCACGCCGAGGAGACCGAGCGGCTCACCCGGCGCGCGCAGGGCGCGGTAGCTCTCGTAGACTTCTTTGGGCGAGAGCTGCGCGGCGAGCGCGGGGTAATAAACGAAGCTGAGGATACCGCCGCAGGCGAGGCCCGCCGCCACCGTGGCCATTCCACGAGGCATTCTGGTTTTGTCGAAAAAAAGGCGAAAGGCGTCGCGCAAAACCATGGCGCCCCACACCGGCAAAAGCAGGAGGGCTGGCAGCACCCAAAATGCGTTGAGCAGCGCAAGGCGTTCGCGCAGGCCAAGGCCCAGCAAATATTTGGAGTGCGTGAAATGTAGACCGACGTAGCTGGCGCCGGCGACGATAATGAGGATCGCCTCGAGCAGGGCCGCGATGAGCACGATCTTCATCCCCACCACGCGGCCGATGACGCGCGGCCAGGCCAGGTACTCGCTCGCGCGGAACCAGGGGCGCTTTTGCTCTTCGAGCCAGGCAAAGAACACGAAGAACGCAAAAACGGCCGAGCAAGCCATGATGAGCGATTCTGCGCGGGCTTTGAACGCCTCCGGAAACGAGGGGGCGTTGACGGCAAACGCCGAAAAGCCCTTCTCCGGGAACATGTTGTAGTCGCGGTAGAAAAGCGCAACGAAGACGGCGACTCCCACCGCCAGCGCGGGAGACGCCGGCGCTCCTTCGTCGAAATCGACGAGGGCAATGGCGGCGATGGCGGCCAAGAGCGCGGGCGCGCCAAAAGCGAGATAACCGACCCGCTGCGCCATGACCGAGTAGACGCCAAAGGCGATCGTGGCCGACACCAGCATGAGGAGCCGCGCGGCGCTGGCACGCTGCTCCGCTTCTTCGTCCTGTGATTGCGCCGCGGTGGGGCTGCGAAAGAGGCGGCCGGCGGCGAAAGGAATGAAGGCGCTCCACGGAAGAAGCCCGTGCCCGAGGTAGTGGATCACGAAATCGAACGTCGGAAATTTGGGTTGGCTCACGATCGTCGCGCCGACGAGCATCGAGTACTCGGTCGAGGTTGCGCGAAGGAGCGCACCCACCCCGATGGCCGTGGCGGTGGCGCCGATGAGGAGCGAAACGAAGCCGGCACCTTCACCGAGGAGCTCTCTTCGTGAGGGCCCCGCCGAGAGCGTCACCACCCACGAAAGGCCCACGCCGAGGGCGGGGGCCGCCACGCCGACGAGGAGTCCGCGCGACAGAAAACCTGCTCCTAGTCCAATGAGGCCTACGCCGAGGGCGAGCTGGCGCATGCGCGGCGAGCCCGGTCGATCGAAGGTGGCGATGCCGAGTCCCGCCGTGGCGATGGAAAGCGCCGCCATTGTCACGATTTCGCCGAGCATCGTGCGCGCGTGCAGAAAATAGAGCGGCATGGTCGACAGGATCACCGCGCCGTAGAGAGCCGCACGTCGATTGACGAGCCGAGCGAGAAGCCAATAGAGCGCGCCCACGCCGAAGAGCCCCCACACGACGAGCGGCGCGCGCCCCGCCCAGTCGTGCAAACCGAAAACGCGCAGCCCGATGGCGATCGAGTCGAAGGGGAGCTCGCCTCGGCCAAGCTCGCCGATCTTCGGCATCGAGTTGTCGGCGCCCTCGAGCACGAGGTGGCGAGCGCCGAAGGCGTTGACGGCGATGCGGCGAGAAAGCTCGGCCACGTTGAGCTCGAACGGGTCCCAAATACCACTCTTGCCGACGAGGGCGCCGAGGAACAGCACGCTGATGACGACTGCCGCGGGAAGCGCCCAGGCGTCGCCTCTCGGCTTCACACGGGGTGCGCTCGCCGGACGCGGCGAAGCGGCCGGCGCACCGTCGCGCTCGTCGCCCGCTGCGTTGGCGGGTACTTCTGCATCGGCGTGCGCTAGCGGTTCGTTGGACGCAGACATCGGGGGCGAGACGTTAATGACAAAGGTGAAGGTCGTCCAGGCTTCGGACGAGCCGGCGCGTTATCCGTATGCAGGTGCCGATCGAGCTTGAAGGCGCTAGGAGAGGAAGGTATCTGAGACTCCTTCGTACGCGAATGACAGAACGACAGAAAGACCATCTCGAGTCGGGAGCCAAGGGGGCAGAAGAAGACTCCCTTTTTCGCGTTGCCCCAACAGGGAGTGAAGCTTTGCCTGCTCCCGGGGCGCGATCAAGCGATAACGACCTTCCCCCCGCGACCGAGCCGCCGAACGATGTAAAGCGGCCAGCTGCTGACGACGCGTGTATTCACGCCAACGGATCGGCTCAACCAAAAGCTTCTTTCTGGACGACGATCCGCCAGGGGCTAGGCGGCAAAATCGTTCTTGGCAACAAGGGCAACCCTCCACGTCTTTTGCGCGGCGGCTTGACCGCGCTGGTCGGCGGGCTCGTCGCCTTCACGCTCATGACGGCCGAAGCCCAGCTGCGCTGGGGGATTCTTCTCGGCCTCGCCGCGGTCTTGGTAGCAGCGTTCGGCGTTCTCGATTTCACGGGAAGCTTCGACGACGCGGAGGACAGCGTCGCGCATCGAACGTCCTTGGCCGAGCTGAAAGGTCCGCTCGTCGCCGCTCTCGTCGCGCTCGCCGCGACCGTCGGGCTCGTGGGAATGCGCGTGCGCGGAAGGCTGTCGATAGCGAGCACGGGGATTCTGGTGACCGCGTCGTTCATCGCACTCATCGTTTGCGTCTACCGTCTCGGTGTCGCGCTCGGTCCATGGGCGACCGACGAAACGGGGCGCGCTCGGCCGCTCTACCAGCGTCACGGCTTTTGGGTGATGTTGGTGGCCACGCTCCTCTACCTGCCCATGATGGGCAGCTTTTCGCTCCTCGACCCCTGGGAGACACACTACGGCGAAGTGGCGCGCGAGATGCTGTCGCGCAACGACTGGATCTCGACGTGGTGGGCGACGGAAGGGTGGTTTTGGTCCAAGCCGGTGCTCGACTTCTGGGTACAAGCATTGTCGATGGGCCTCCTCGGTGCCGATTGGCGGGCGGGGCGCATGCTGGCGACCATCAACGGCAATACGCCATGGCCTGAGTGGGCCACGCGCATGCCCGTTTTCATCATGACCCTCGTTGCGCTCTACTTTCTCTACAAGGGCGTGGCCAAGGTCTACGGGCGGCGCGCAGGCATGCTGGGCGCGCTCGTCCTCGCCACCATGCCGCAGTGGTTTTTGCTGTCGCATCAGACCATGACCGACATGCCGCTCGTCGCGACGTTGTCGGCGTCCATGGGTCTCATCCTTCTCGGCATGCACACCGACGGTGACCTGCGCGTCAAAGGCTACGAGGTCACCGTGCGCGGCACGAAGTGGCGGCTCAGCGGATACCACCTCGTCTTCGGCGTCATCTTGCTCACGGTCCTGCCCCAGATCCTCTATTTGTGGTCGCGCAACGCCGAGCTTTCGTGGCTGCCCGACGTGCCGGGTTTCCGTTTTCGCGCCGACCAATTCGCCGCCGGATCCAAGGGCAATTGTGGTCTGCCCGGCAACGAGGCGTGTCGCAGCGTAGAGCCCGCGTTTCCCGGGTTTCAGCCGGCGCTGCAAGGCGTGTTGTGGGCCGCGACCTTGGCGGTGGTCCTCTATCTGAATTGGGGCGAGCGAAGAGCGCAGCGGCTGTACTTCCTCGCCGCGTGGTACTTCGGCGCTGTCGCCACGATGGGCAAAGGCCCGGCCGGTTTCGGTCTTCCGCTCTGCGTGACGTTCCTCTACATCGCCGCCACCCGCAAATGGACGAAGCTGCTCTGCCTCGAGGTGGTGAGCGGCCTGCTCATCATCACCGCCGTGGCGCTCCCTTGGTACATCGCCATGTATGTGCGGCACGGCCACGAATTTACCGATCGCCTCATTTTTCACGACATGTACAAGCGGGCGATGGTGCACGTGCACGACACCAACGAGGGCGACGACGTAAGCTTCCGCTTTTACATCTGGCAGCTCGGGTACGCGCTCTTTCCCTGGACGGGGCTCGCGCCGGCCGCGCTCGTATGGTGGGCGCGGCGCCGGGATGATGCCGCCGATGGAGAGGGCGACGTTTCCGTATTTCTCGCCATGTGGTTCGTCTTTGCCTTCGCGCTCTTCACCGCGGTGCTGACGAAGTTCCACCACTATATTTTTCCGGCGGTGCCGCCGATTGCGATGCTGACCGGGATTCTCGTGGACCGCCTTCTCGGCCCGGGCAGCCTGCATCGCGATGGGCAAACTGCCGCCCTCGGTCGCAGGCTTCCCAACGCCGTTCTTTATTACGCCGGCATGGGGGCGGCATCTCTCACCGTGCTTTACGGGCTGACGCTGATGTTCGCCGGCTCGGTGAACGGGTTCGTCCCGCGCGAAGGGACGGTCGCGCCGGCCTCGCCGTGGCTCGGCGCTCTCGTCATCGCCGCGGGTCTCGCGCTGGTCGCGGTTTGTGTGCGCAAGCTTGGACGGCGCGCCGACGCGCCGCTCGCCGCTTCACCCGAGGCTGCCCGCGTCTTTTCTCACGAAGAGGCGCTCTTGGCTGGCGTTGCTGTCGCGGCCGCCATCGTCATGGCGGTGGTGGGGCGCGATCTCGCGATGAAGAGCAATCCGCGCGACAATTCCGGGCAAGTCCGCCTCATGCAGCTTTTTACGTACAACTACACGCGGCAATGGCCGGAATCGATCGATTTTGGCGGGGTATTTTCGGGGCTCGCCATCGCGGGCGTGCTGCTCTGTTTGCTTCTGATGTTCGCCAAGTTTCGCCGGCACGTCGTCGTGCTCCTCGTCGGCACGTCACTCGTCTTTGCCGCTTGGGGGCTCGACTTTTATCTTCCCAAGGCGGCGCCTCATTGGGGACAGCGCGAGGTCATCGAGGCGTATTACAAGGCGCGCGCCAGCGCGGCCGAGCCCCTCGTCGCCTACCACATGGACTGGAAGGGCGAGAACTTCTACAGCGGCAATCACGTGGCGGCGTTCACGAGCGGTACCGGGTTCGTCGAATACATCAAAAAAGAGCGGGATCGCGGAACGAAGACGATGTGGTTCGTCACCGATCTCGGACGCACCGCCGGTCTCAAGAGCGAGCTCGGCAACGTCAAGCAGTTCGAAGTCGTGACCGATCGGTGGCTCAACAAGAACTTCTGTCTCAGCAAAGCCGTCTTCGACTGACCGGCAATCAGCCGAGGCGGTCGATGCGACCGAGAAGGATGGCACGCGCCGCCTGCGAGGCGAGGATCTGCACGCCAGTGATCATGGCGGCGAAGCGCTCGTCGTGCGTCAGGCCCTGCTTGTAACGGAAATAGATCTGCTGCGCGATCACCGCCACCTTGAACGTCGCGTACGCGTAATAGAAAAGCACGTCGCCGACGTCGCGCCCCGTCGTCTTGGCATAGCGATCGACGACGTCGAGGCGCTTCAGATTGCCGGGCAGCGAGGCGGGGCCGAACGGGAGAAGACGCATCGGCTCGGCATCGTCGGGATCGATCCAATAACCGAGCGTCGTACCGAGATCCATGAGCGGATCACCCACGGTGGCCATCTCCCAGTCGAGAACGGCGCGAATCTTGGTCAGATCGTCGGGATCGAGAACGAGATTGTCGTATTTGAAATCGTTGTGAATGAGGGTCGCGCGAGCCTCGCGCGCGGGCTTGTGGTCGACTAACCATTTCGCGACGGTATCCATCTCGGCGATGTCGTCGGTGCGCGACTTCACGTACCGCTCCGACCAACCCGTCACCTGTCGCGCGACGTAGCCCTCCGGGTGCCCGAGATCGCCGAGACCGGCGGCGGCGTAGTCGACGGCGTGGAGCTCGGCTAGACCGTCGACCGTGCCTTCCGAGATGCGGCGCATCGTGGTCTCGTCGAGCACGACGCCTTTCGGCCGCGGGCCGCGCAGGACAACGCCCTCCACGCGCTCCATGAGATAAAAGGGCGCGCCGATGACGGAGAGATCTTCGCAATAGAGAAACGCGCGCGGTGCCTTGGCGTAAACGTCGGGAAGGCGCGACAGGATGCGATGTTCCCGCCCCATGTCGTGGGCGGTCTTCACCTTGCTTCCGAACGGGGGCCGGCGCAGCACGATGGGGCGACTGCCGAGCTGCAACAGGTACGTCAGGTTCGAGTGCCCGCCCGGAAACTGCGACAGGGTGAGCGGTCCGTCCCACGACGGCAAGCGCTCGCGCAAATACGGCTCGAGTCGCGCGAGATCGAGCTCCTCGCCGGAGCGCACCGGCTTGGCGGCGTCGACCGCTGCGCCGCCGGGCGTGCTCACGACTTCACCGCGAAACCGTATTCGCGCAAAATTCGCTTGGCGACGACCGACTTGTGCACCTCGTCCGCGCCGTCGTAGATGCGCGCTCCGCGCTCGAAGCGGTACCAATACGCGAGCGGCGTGTCGTCGGTGATGCCGAGCGCGCCGTGCACCTGGATGGCGCGATCCAAAACGCGCCCCAGCACGCCCGCCGCGAAGAACTTGATGACGGAGATCTCCTCCCGCGCCGCGTATGCGCCTTCGCGGTCCATCTTCCAAGCCGCTTGCAAGACCATGAGCCGTGCGGCATTGATCTCGGCGCGGCATTCTGCGACCCAGTCTTGGATCGTCTGCCGCGTCGCGAGCGGCTTGTCGGGGGCGATCATCCGGTTCACGGCGCGCTGGCACATGAGCTCGAACGCGCGTTCGCAGATGCCCATCCAGCGCATGCAATGGTGGATGCGGCCTGCCCCGAGGCGCTCTTGCGCCAGCACGAATCCGGCGCCTTCCTCGCCGATGCGATTCGATTCGGGGACTCGGCAGCCGGTGAACCGCACTTCGCCGTGGCTTTCGTAATCCTCGCCGGGGTGTCCCATCACGGGCACGTTTCGGACGAGCTCGAACCCCGGGTGGGGGATAGGAACGATGATCTGGCTCGCGCGCATATGAGGCGCCGCGTCGGGATTGGTCACCGCCATCACGATGGTGAACGACGCCCCGTCGGCGCCCGAGGTGAACCACTTGTGCCCATCGATGACGTAATCGTTCGCTTCACGGCGCGCCGCGGTGGCGAGCCAGGTCGGGTTCGAACCCGGGCGATCGGGTTCGGTCATCGCGAAGCAGCTGCGAATTTCGCCGCGGGCGAGCGGCTCGAGCCAGCGCTTTTTCTGCTCGGGCGTTCCGTGCAGCGAGAGAAGCTCCATGTTGCCGGCGTCAGGCGCCTGGCAATTGAAGACATAGTGACCGAGGAAGCTCCGGCCGAGCGCTTCGGAAACATGGGCGAACTCCGTCAGCGAAAGGCCGACGCCACCGAGCTCGCGCGACAAGTGGGGCGCGAACATTCCGAGCTCTTTGACCCGCTGTCGGAGGTGCGCAAGATCGGGCAAGGTGGCCCGAAATCCGCGTTGGGCGACCACCGCTTCGAGCGGGATCACCTCGGCCGCGAGGAACTCGCGCACCTTTCGAACCAGGGTTTCTACCTCACCGGGGATGCTGAATTCCATGGCTTTACTCCGCTCGAGGAGCGCCTGCGCGGCGCTGCCGGACGCTACCACAACTCATGCATTGGCCCGATCCGATTGATCGTTGAACGGAGTCGTCGCGGGTTAGGATGCGGGCCCCTCCGTGTCACCACCTCCCCTGCCGCCGCTATCGGGAATTCGCGTTCTCGACTTCACCCAGAACCTCCCCGGGCCGTACGCCACGCATGTCTTGGCGTCGCTCGGAGCCGAGGTCATCAAGATCGAGCCGCCCGAAGGCGACACCGCGCGCGGCATGGGGCGCCTTTTCGATATCGTCAATGCCGGCAAGAAAAGCGTCGTCCTCGATCTCAAGGACGAGGCATCGCGGTCCACCCTTTACGATCTCGTCCGCAGCGCGGACGTGCTGGTGGAGGGATTTCGTCCCGGCGTCATGGCGCGGTTCGGGTGCAGCGCGGAGGAAGCGCTGCGCCTGCAGCCGCGACTCGTCTATTGTTCGATGTCGAGCTACGGGCAGGACGGGCCTTATCGCGATTACCCGGGGCACGACCTCAATTTTCAGGCGCTCTCCGGGGTCTGCCATCTCTCGCGCGAGGCCGACGAGCGCCCCGCGAGCCCCGCCATTCCGATGGCCGATCTCTCCTCGGCGCTCACCGCGACCAGCGCCATCTTGGCGGCGCTCCTCGCTCGGACGAAGAGCGGCGCGGGCCGCGTCATCGACGTCGCGCTTGTCGACACGGTCGCGTCGTGGAGCTACGTGTGGGGCGAGGGGCTCCTTCCGAGCGACGCGCGCCCTTCGCGATCCATCGCCGCGCTGAGGCGCCAGATCGGGCGACGCGAGCAGAAGCTCCCCTCTTTTCTGCGTCCGCTCGCATCCCAAGTCTCCGAGGCGCTCGGAAGCGACAGCGTGCAACGCCTCGCCAATAGCGTGGGCGAGCGGGTGAAGCAATCCGATGCCTACGCGAAACTCGCTCGTTTGCGCCTGCATGCGCTTCCGCATTACGCGCTCTATCGCACCTTCGACGATCGCTGGCTCAGCATCGGAATCGTGAGCGAACACAAATTCTGGGTCGCGCTTTGCGATGCTCTCGAGCTCCCGCGCGTTCGCAGCCTTCCGCTTTTGGCGCGCGTTGCCGCCGCGCAAACGTTGCGGCGCATGATCGCGCGCGCCGTGCGCCGACGCACCCTGGCGGAGTGGCTCGAGGTGCTCGACCGCCGCACCATTCCGGTGGCGCCCGTTCTCACCGTCCCCGAAGCGCTCGCCGATCCGCACCTGGCCGGGCGCCAGAATCACGTGGCGACGAGCGGCGGCGCGACCGATGGATCGCGGCTCGTGTGCGCTCCCCCCTCGCTCGTCGCGCGCCCCCTCGCTGCCGCGCCCGATCTCGGCGCCGATACCGACGAGATCCTGAGGTCGCTCGGCGATCGTGGGGTTCGTCGCGACGAGCAAGCCGACTAGATGGCTTCGACCCGGCGGAGAATGGCCGCCACATCGACGCTGGCGGGAAGCGCGCCGAACCCACGTCCCCCTTCGGCGCCGAGACGCGCGGCACAAAAGGCGTCGGCCATGGGCTGCGACGCGTGGCGAAGCAAGAGCGAGCCTTGCAGCAGGAGCGCGAGTCCCTCGGCGATCCGACGCGCCGCCCGTTCCCGATCGCTTTCGGCGAGCCAACCACGCACGCGGACGGCGAGCTCGTCGTGCCGCCGGTCGCCGCCCTTGGCGAGATCGATCTCGGCGAGCAGCGCTTCGAGCGTCGCCGTTTCACGCGAGGCAGCGCGGAGAACGTCGAGACACATGACATTGCCGGAGCCTTCCCACAGGGAGTTGATCGGGCTCTCGCGGTAAAGGCGCGGCAGGATGGATTCCTCGACGAACCCATTGCCGCCCAGGCATTCCAGCGCTTCGGCGACGTGGGCGATGGCGCGCTTGCACACCCAGTACTTTGCGATGGGCGTGGCAATGCGGCGAAAGGCGATTTCCCGCTCGTCGTCGGGGCGCGCGTCGTAGGCCCGCGCCAGACGTAGCGCGAGCACGGTGGCTGCTTCCGATTCCAGCGTCAGATCGGCAATGACGTTCTGCATGAGGGGCTGCTCGATGAGCCGCTTGCCGAAAGCGGAACGCTCGCGGACGTGATGGCTCGCCTGCACCAGCGCCTGCCGCATCAGCGCTGCCGATCCGATGACGCAATCGAGCCGGGTGTGACTCGCCATCTCGAGAATGGTACGAATGCCGTGACCTTCTTCGCCCACCAACGTCGCCGACGCGCTGTCGAATTCGATCTCGCTCGAGGCGTTGGACCGGTTGCCGAGCTTGTCCTTCAGTCGTTGGAGAGCGAACGCGTTGCGCGAACCGTCGGGCAGAAATCGCGGCAACAGAAAACAGCCGAGCCCTCGCGACGTGGTGGCGAGCATCAAAAACGCGTCGCACATGGGCGCCGAGCAAAACCACTTGTGTCCGGTCACGAGGTATTCGCTTCCCGGACCTCCGCTCCCCGCGGCGACGGCACGGGTGGTGTTGGCGCGGACATCCGAGCCCCCTTGCTTCTCGGTCATCGCCATCCCCACGAGCACACCCGTCTTCTGCTGCATCGGCAAAAGGCGGGGATCGTAGATGTCGCTCGTGATTTTGGGGATGAGAGCCGCGGCAAGGTCCGGCGCGGCGCGCAGCGCTGGGACCGACGCGTAGGTCATCGTGACCGGGCAGCCGTGTCCGGCTTCGTTCTGCGACGCCAGAAAGCTCGCCGCCGCGCGTGCGACGTGCGCCCCCTTGCGTGCGTCGCGCCACGGGCGGCCCGCGATGCCCGCGCTCACCGACAGCTCGAGCAGCTTGTGCCAAGCGGGATGAAACTCGACCTCGTCGATGCGGTATCCGAAACGATCGTGCGTGTGCAAAACCGGTTGATTTCGATTGGCGAGGAAGCCCCACGCGATGACCTCCTCGCTCCCCACCTTGGCGCCGAGCGCACGGAGCTCGTCCGCGGCCCAGCCGGCCCCCTCGCGCTGCACGGCTTCGACGAGTGCGGGGTCCGTTTCGAACAAATTGTAGTCGACGAGGGGCGTCGATTGGTTCAGCACGTCGTGCGTGCGCGACGGTCTGCGGCTCGCGATCGACATGGCTAAGCCTGCGCCTCGGCGATGTACACCTCCGTCGTGTATTTCAAAGTCACGAACCCATTGCCATCGGCGTAGCGCGCGTGGAGCGCGCGTAGCAGCTCGTGGACTTTGGCGGCTTCGGGTCCCGTCCGCGGGACATACGATGCGCTCATGGCGCGGCCCACGAGACCCGTGAAGTCGAGCACCTGTTGCAAGGGAAACGTCACCAGGCGCGCCGCCGAGAAGTGCCCCGACGCCGCGACGATCTCGGGATGGAAGTCCATGCGCTCGACCAAGCTGTCGCCGCCCACTTCGAGGATCGCGGTGCGGTACCCGGCCGTGAAAGGGTCGTCGCGCCGTCGCCGGCTCCACATGAGAGCGAGCCTGCCGCGCGGCCGAAGGATGCGCGCGAACTCGCGCAGGGCCTCGTCAGGGCGAAACCAATGAAACGCCTGCGCTGCGAGCACGAGGTCCATCGACGCTGTCTCGAGCCCCGTTGCTTCGGCGGTTCCCTGGCGGACGGCGACGCCCGCATGCCCGTCAGCGGCCTCGCGCATCTGTTGGTTCGGCTCGACGGCGACGACCGACAGCCCGCGGTCGGCGAGAAGTCGCGCCGAGATGCCCGTGCCGGCGCCGATATCGACGGCGGCGCGGCTTGGTGCCCCCTCGAGCCCCGCGACGATCGCATCGATGGCGCCCTTGGGATAGCTCGGCCGGTATTTGACGTAGTCGTCGGTGCGATCGCTAAACCGCCCGGTCGGGTTCAAGTCGTGGAGCTCCGCCATCGCGTCGCATCATGACTCAGCGACGCGGCAGCGTCGACGAATGGAATTCGCGACGTCGGTTCTCGGGACTTCCGCGGCGGCGTGCGAGATCATCGTGATCGACGAGGTGCGCGTGCTGGCCGTCCGGTGCGGGGTCGCGATCTCTCGCCGTCGTGCTGCCGAAAGCGAACCTTCACTATCGGAACAGCGAAGAGCAGCTCGTGTCGCCGGCGCGATCGACGATGAGTTTTCGAGCTTCGCCTGCGCCAGGTGCAAGCTCGGCTTTCATGCTGAGCCCGCGCGGGTCTCACCGGTGAACGACAATGCTTCGACCTCGAAAAGGGTAGGGCCGGGTCGCGAAGTGTCGGCGCGGCCCGAGGGCAGAGCTTCGTTCTGGATTTACGCGGGCGAAGCTTTGCGATATTTCCGAAGCGGCTCAGGAGTGGCAGTACCCGGGGGGGAACGAGCCATGTGCACGCTTGGATCGATTCATTTCGTGACCGCAGCGTTCTCCATGGAGCCAGGTGATAGGAAATCTATTTCGTCGCATCGCAGAAGGTTTGCTGGAGACGGCTGACGTTCGGTTGAACGGAGACCGGCCGTGGGACATTCAAGTCCACGATCCACGCGCATTTCAGCGCAGTATCGTCGGTGGCTCGATCGGCCTCGGCGACGCATTCGTTGAGAATTGGTGGTCGTGCCACGACTTGGAAGAGCTTGCCTATCGTTTCGCGATCAACCGCTTGGAAGAGAAAGCTGCCTTCCTTCCAGCCGGGATCGCGCACAAGGCAGCGTCGCTCCTTCTCAATCAGCAGACGCGACAGCGAGCGCTGCGCGTCACGCGGCAGCACTACGGTATCGACAACGAACTTTTTCTTTCTTTCCTGGGTGCGCACAAGAACTACAGCTGCGCCTACTTTCGCGACGCCGAGGATCTCGATGTTGCCCAGCGACAGAAGATGGAGCTGCTCTGCCGCAAGCTTTGCCTCAAGCCCGGTGAGCACCTGCTCGATGTCGGCGGGGGGTGGGGCGAGTTCGCGCGCTACGCGGCCAAGGAGTACGGCGTGCGCGTCACCAGCATCAACATTTGCGACGAACAGATCCGTTTCGCGCGCGAATATTGCCGCGGGCTCGACGTGGAGGTCGTTCACTGCGACTACCGTGACCTGCGCGGCTCGTTCGACAAGGTGCTGGCTTTGGCCATGTTCACGCACGTCGGCAGCCGCAATTACCGCACGTTCATGGAGACGATTGGCCGCGTGCTCAAGCCGAACGGACTATTTGTCATGGAAGGCATCTGGGGCAACGTCTCGACGTCGAACATCGATGGTTGGCTCGACAAGTACATCTTCCCAGGGGGCATGCTCCCGTCGGGGGCGCAGACCTTCCGAGCCTTCGAAGGCATCTTCCACGTCGAGGATTTGCACAACTTCGGTCCTTCGTACGTAAAAACGCTTCGCGCGTGGAACGAGAATTTTCAAGCTGCTTGGCCGAAACTCAGCACCCGCCATCACGGCAATCTGCGCCGGATTTTCGAATACTACTTTCTCATGTGCGCGGGCTATTTCCGGGCGCGCGCCATTCAGAATTGGCATCTCGTGCTGGCGCCGAACGGTCGTTCTCAGGCGCCGTGCCGCGTATCGTAAGGCGTCACGAAGGGCGGAGCTCTCCCTTGGCGAATTGAACTGCGATTTGGGCTAGCTCTTCGCCCACGTCTTCCTGCAGAAAGTGCCCGACGTTTTCGAAGATCCGGTGCGGTTGGCCGGCGGCGCCGGGGATGTGACGTTTCATCGCGCTTTCGGCCCCTTGGGTATACGGGTCGCTGTCTCCAAACACCGTCAAGAAAGGGGCGGTGAAACGCGCGAGAGACTCCCACGCGCGACGGTTGGCAGGGGCGGCGGGGTCAGAAGGTGAGAGAGGGACGAGCATGGGAAACTGCCGTGCCCCCGCCTGGTACGTTTCATCGGGGAAAGGCGCATCGTAAGCGGCGAGCAACTCGGGAGCGAAGGGCCGCTTGCAACCGGCTCGCACGATTTTGCCGGTCGTAAATTCGGCGATCTCCTGCGAGCGCCGCAGCCAGGTATAAAACCCCTCGGGCATGGGATGATCGCCGGTGGGAAGCGCGGTATTGGCTGCGATGACCCGCGCGAAGCGTTGCGGATGCTCGGCCACGATGCGCAGCCCGATGAGCCCCCCCCAGTCCTGGCAGAGCAGCGTGATGTTGCGAAGCTCGAGCTGCTCGACGAAGGAGACGATCCACTCGACGTGACGCTGGTACGTGTAATCGGTTCGTAGCGCCGGCTTATCCGAGCGGCCGAACCCGATGAGATCGGGCGCGATGGCGCGGAGCCCCGAAGCCTGCACGATGGGAATGATTTTGCGATAGAGAAAGCACCACGTCGGCTCGCCATGGAGCATCAGTATCGGCGGAGCATCGCGGGGGCCCTCGTCGATGTAATGCATCCGGAGAGGCTGACCGTTCTCTCCGGGGACCTCGAGGTAGCGAGGGTCAAACGGGAACCCCGGCAACTTTTCGAAGCGTTCGTCGGGCGTGCGCAGGATTTTCACGAATGGGCCCTCACGCGCTTCGCATGGCCTCGGCAGAGGCATACTCGCAGCCAAAGCCATCGAACTTTTCGCACGCTTCGCGGTGAAGCGCATCACCCCGCGCGCGGTCCCCTTGCTTGCGCAGCTGCACGGCCCACCGCAATCGGGTGCGCGCCGCCTGCATCGCCAGGCCCCCGCTCTCCAGCACGCTGATGCTGCGCTCCATGTGCGCATCGGATTCCAGGTAAGTACCGCGGGCGGCCAGCGCGTCGCCCCACACGCGTTCGGCGATGCCCTGCGA